>JAIPCF010000107.1 GCA_021738385.1 Sulfuritalea sp.
TGGCCGTTGATGTTTGAAGCCTCGGGGCTGTGCTCTGAGGCGGGCTGGCGCTTTCTCGGTCTGTCGATTGCCGAATGGTCGCTAGTCGCATTCACGGCCATGAGCATCGCGATGCTGATAGCCCTGCTGCGCAAGAACTGAGTTCCGGAAGGCAGAACTGCGCGGGACTTGCCATGCCCGCGCTAACAAACATCCCTGGTCAGAGACATGAACGATATACAAAGCAGCGCGCTCTACGCTAGAAAGCCGATCTAAAGTTTTCCAACTGCCAGCCGATAAATAGTGACGGCTGGCGGTAGTTAGTCACGTCCAGGCATCGCACCAGACACACTTTGATTTCAACGAACTGAGCGACAGGAAATATCGGCTTCTATAGCAGAAGCCATAATTGCCCGATATTCTTTTGCGGGGAAGCCGGTAATCGGCGCAAATACAGATCATGGTGGGGAGCGTCCGGACCGAAGCAGGAAATGGCATGCGCATCACAAACAAAAATAACGGAGGCATTTGATAATGAATAACCTTTCCATCGGTTTCCGGATCACCATCCTGATGGTTGTCAGCGGGCTGCTACTGGTTTCGATAGCCGCCGTCGGATGGTTCAACGGTAACACCTCTGTCGCATCGCTTAAATCCGTGTATGAAGACCGCGCGGTACCGCTGAAGGATCTGGCACGGATCCAGGAACTGCTTGCAGAGAACACCAAGGAAATGTTTCTGGCCACACAACACGATCCGTCAAGCGTGCTGGTATCGCTTCACGAGCATCCCATAAAGCTCCACATTGATCTTTTCAAGAAGCGTCAAACCGAGATCAACCAGTTGTGGGATAAGTTCAAGGCAACTTCTCTGACCGACGAGGAGAAAAAGCTGGCAGACGACTTTGCGACCCAAAGCGCGGCGTGGGTAAAAACCTCGACAGGACTGATGGACCGCTTGTCCTACGAGGAATTCGGCCCTGAAATCAATAGAGAAATACTGATCGCCGAGCGTTCCAAATCCGTGCCCGCCATGAAGGCCCTGGTCAAACTGCTGGAATTTCAATCACGCGTTGCCGGCGAGGAATTCAGCGCGGCGAAAGATCGGCACCAGACGGGTACCATGACTTATCTCATCCTGGTTCTGGCGGGTCTTGCCGGCAGTGCCGTGTTTGGCTGGTATCTGACGCGGTCGATCTCGGGCCCGGTATTGATTTCGGTCGCCACCGCTGAAGCCATCGCTTCCGGAGATCTGCGTGGCGAAATTCCAACTGGTGGAAGCGATGAAGCCGGGCGATTGCTGAAAGCGCTGTCGAAAATGCAGGGCAACCTGCGCGCCATGATCTCCACCACCAAAATCAGTGCGGAATCCATTTCCACGGCAGCCCAGTCGTTGTCGACGGCGGTAGACCAGGCCGCCCAGGCCTCTGACAAACAAAGCGCCTCGGCATCGGATATGGCGGCGGCGGTAGAAGAAATGTCGGTTTCCATCGATCTGGTTCGCGACCATGCGCGCGACGCCCGCGATATCGCAGCGCAGTCCGGCGAAGAATCTCGCACCGGCGGTGCAATTATTCATTCGACTACCGACGAAATGACCAAGGTTGCCACCGCGGTCAATCAGGCAGCGGCCACCATACGTGAACTGGAGGGCCATTCCAGTGAAATATCGACCATCATCAAGGTCATTCGCGATGTCGCCGATCAAACCAACATGCTGGCTCTGAATGCGGCCATCGAGGCCGCTCGCGCTGGTGAGCAGGGTCGCGGCTTTGCGGTCGTTGCGGATGAAGTCCGAAAACTCGCCGAACGTACGGCCGAATCGACACATACGATCACAACCGTGATCGGCAAGGTGCAGGAAGGGGCTCGCCGCGCAGCCACCGAAATGGAAGGCGGCGTGGAACGCGTGGCCAGTGGAGTCGAAAAAGCGCGCCACGCGGGCGACACAATAACCGGCATACAGGATGGGGCCACTCGGGTCGCGAGCGCGGTAGGCGACATCCGCAGTGCGCTCGATGAACAATCCACCACCACTCAAGCCATCGCACGCAACATAGAAACCATTGCCCAAATGGCGGAAGAAAACAGTGCTTCGGTTCGACAAAACGCGGCGGAAGCGGACCACCTGCGGTCCCTGGCTGGTGACCTGAATAGCGCAATTTCGCGCTTCCAGCTCTGACCCGGACGATTGGCAACCATAGCAAGCCGGTTCAGTCTTTCAGCCGACTTGCTTCGAATGCCCGGATAGCGACCATGGATGCGATACTGCAGTTTCCGTTCGCGCCAAAAAAGCCCGTTTGCCAGGAGAGATTGCCATGATTCGAACTACCGCTCTATCCCTTCTCGCCACTATCGTAATAAGCGTTGCGGCCGCTCCGACTCGTGCCGAAGGCCCGCCGCAGGACATGAAAGCCAAACAGCAGGAGCGAGAAAGCAAACGCGAACAAATGAAAATTGAAATGCGTCAAATGGAGGACAGACAGCGCCAGGAACAGCGCGGCCTGGAAGACCGCCATGACAACGAACGCAAGGCGATGCGAGACAAGCACATGAAAGAACGCGAGTCGCTGCGCCAGAAAATGGCGCCCAAATAGCCCTTGAGACCGATCAGATGAAACTCGCCCGCTGCTTCATCACGATCTGCACCACGATTGCACTCAGCGGATGGGGTGCGGCCTGGGCGCAACCCGTGATACCTGGATCCACGGCGTTCTGTCTCTACGAAGTTCCGGTTGATGACGACGGCAAACGGCGCTGGATCAATCTGGGTATTGTTCAGTATGTCGAACTGACCGACACCAAACTGACAATCTATTATGGTGGCGGCGCCTTTGGCGCCGGTCACGAAACCCGGTATACGATTGAAAATCCGGCTCAGGCCTTGGCCATTCTCCAGAAAATGCGCGCAGTGGCTTCTGCCTGCCGCTAGCCGGGCAAGCCTTTCAGGTTTCCTGCGCCGCTTCGCGTCCGCGCTTTTCGTTGATGCCGATCAACAGCAGCAAACCACCGACAAAGAACAAGCCGGTGACACCGAGCGCCAGCCGATGATTGCCGCCAGATAGCCAGGTGGTTAGCCCATAGGTCATCGGCCCCGCGATGGCGGCCAGTTTCATGGCCAGACCCCACAGCCCGAAAAATTCTGCGCGCCTTGATTTCGGGGCAAACAGGCCAACCAGCGCACGCGAGCCCGACTGACTCGACCCCAGACACAGACCGGCGATATTTGCCGCGACCCAGAACTGCTCACGGGTATCCGAGCCGAGCGCCACCGCCGTCATCAGCAACCAGCCGAGCAAGGTCAGGGCGATGGTGCGAACATGGCCCAGCCGATCCTGCACGTAGCCGAAGGCGAAGGCGCCGATCGCGGCGGTGCCATTGACCACAAAAAACAGCTTGATGTTGTCTTCGGCGGTAAAGCCGATCGCTTCCTGAGCGTAGATCGCCGCGAGCGCAATCGCGGCATGCACACCGGACTGATAGCAAAGCATGCAGACCATGAAACGCGCCATGTCCGGAAACTTGCGCGCTTCATGCAGGTTGTGCAGCAGGCGCCTTGCCAGCATTGAGAATTTGTCGCGCGCCTTGTCGAACGGGCGCACCTGCACTCGCTCGCGCAGCAACAAGAAAGTCGGCGCTGACGCTACGGCAAAGAACACCGCCGTGATCAGCATGGTGGCCGGAACGAAGCTTTCGGCGCCTTCTCCACGCGCTTTCGCCGCGACGATCCAGGCCAGGCACAAAGCGAGGCAGCCCATGCCGCCCAAATAGCCCCAACTCCAACCCCAGCCAGAGACCTTGCCCAGATCTTCCTCACCCGCGAGTTCCGGCAAGAACGCTGCAATGATGTTTTCACTGCTGCCAAAAAAGAAACTGGCGATCGCCACCAGCGCCATGGCCAACAGCACGTCACTGGGGCCAACCCAGAACAAGCCGGCGGTACCCAGAACGCAGCCAATGGTAGTCATCGCAAGCAATTTCTTTTTTGCGCCGTGGCGATCGGCGTAGGCGCCGAGACTGGCGGCGGTCAATATGATGGCAATGCTGGCAATGGCCTGCGTACTGGTCCAGGCCAGTGTCGCCCAAACCGCACCGCCGGCAATCACTGCGACGAAATAGGCGTTGAATATGGCCGTCACCACGGTGGTGGTGTAGGCCGAGTTGGCAAAGTCGTACATGGCCCAGGCCCAGACCTCACGCTTCCTCACACCCTCGGCGAGAATATTCCGGCTCAAGACGATTGCCTTTCGAGATCAGCTTCGCCGCAATGGCGCAAAATTTCGTTTCGCACAGTGTCGCGCAGTTGCACTGTAGCCTGCCAGTCATCGCCTGTGGGCAATATGGGCGCACAGAATTTGACGCTGACCTCACCGAGTCTGGGCAACCAGGAGCCATCGCGCAGCACCTCACGCGTTCCGCTGAGAACCACCGGGGTCACGGCCAGCCCGTTCTGCACTGCAACCTGAAAACCCCCAAGGCGAAACGCCCGCAATCCACGCTGACGCGTGAACGTGCCTTCAGCAAAAAATACCAGCGGCCGCTCGCCTGCCACGGCGGCCAGGCGTCGAACGTCATCGAGTCCCTGGCGTGCATCAAAGCGCTCGACGAACAGAACACCCAGACGCCTGAGCAACGACCCTGCCAACGGATGCGACGCCAGTTCCACTTTCGCGACAAAGCTGACCGGCATCGGCAGTGCAGCCGCCAGCGCAATACCATCCACATAGCTGGCGTGATTGGCGACGAACACCACCTTGTCGGCCACCACGCACTCCAACCCTTCCACCTGAAAACGAATGCCGCACAGTCGTACGCACAGCCGCGCAAGAAGCCTGACGAAGCGGTAGCGCAAAGCGACACCCGGCAGCAGCAGTATCCCCACCACTGCGGGCAGCGCCACCAGACCAAACACACACCAGGCGTATGCACCATATAGGCGGTCGAAGCCTCGGCGCCCCGCGCCGCGCAGACCTTTCCAGAATCCGCCCAGGCCGAGTCGGATCACTTGCAGCCAGATCGAGTTGTCACCGCGTTCGAAACCTTCATTGCAATAGACCGTCCGCGTCGCTGCGCGCCGGATCTTGCCGCTGGAAGTTTTCAGTACGCCATGCGGCGGCGCCAGCACTACATCGTCCGGCGGGGTGCCAAGCAAATCGACAGCCAAAGCATTGATGCGCTGAATCAGATCCTGCCGCGCGACGGATTCCGTCTCTCGACTTTCCGCAACGACCACCAGCTTCTCGGTACCCTGCCCCGCCACTGCCACGCCAAACACAGCAACGCAACCACGGCGCACACCGGGAATCGCGCCCACGGCCTCTTCAAGCTCATAGGGGTAAAGATTGCGCCCGCCACGAATGATGGTGTCCTTGATGCGCCCGGTGATGAAGATATCGCCAGCGGCCAGATAGGCAAGGTCACCGGAGTCGAGCCAGCCGTCCCGGATCAGGCCCGCGCTGGCTTCTTCATTGTGGAAATAGCCACGCGTCGCTGACGGCCCGCGGAACTCCAGGCGGCCAACGTGGCGCGGTGGCAGCTCGTGGCCGGCATCATCGACGATACGAATCTCATGGCCCGGCAGCGGCAGGCCGCAGGCGACCAGTTGCAGGGCATGAGCGTCACTTGTATCAGCCAGGAGCGCCACACCGTCAGCCAGCAGGGCTTCACGCCGCACGCGTTCGATCAGCGGACCTCTTCCCGGCGGCGACACCGCCAAACCCACCGAGCACTCGGCCAACCCATACACCGGCGCCAGCGCTGTCGCATGAAAGCCATGAGGTGCAAACGCAGCGGCAAAACGGGACAGGGTATCTGCCGCGACCGGCTCGGCGCCGTTGGCCGCGTAACGCCAGGAGCTCAAATCCAGGTCCTTCAGACGCACTGGATCGAAATGCCGCAAACAGAGCTCGAAGGCAAAGTTGGGGGCGGCGGTGACCGTGCCACGATGCTGATGAATCGCCCACAACCAGCGCTCGGGGCGCGCCAGAAAATCCAGTGGTGACATCAGTACCAGCGGACAGGCGTGGTAGAGACTACCCAGCCAGGCGCCAATCAGGCCCATGTCGTGATACAGCGGCAGCCAGCTGACGACCACATCCGAGGGCGACAACCCCACCGCCTGACCCCAGGTACGGATGTTGGCCAACAGGTTGCCGTGATCGAGTGTGACGCCCTTGGGACTGCCAGTGGAACCGGAGGTGTACTGCAACAGGGCAATATCATCAGTCCTTCCCAGGTGATCTTCTGCCTGTCCAGCCGAGGCGCCCGCCTTGCAAAGCTCCTCGGGGGTCGTCACCTCCTTCAGTGTCGGCACCAGTCCGGAAAGCATGCGCGCAACCATCCGCGCAGCGTCAAAACTGACCAGTGCCACCGCTTCGCAATTCTGCAAAATGCCGGCCTGGCGGCGCAGGTGATCCTCGATTTGTCCCGGGCGCGTCGGTGGGTAGATCGGCACCGGAACGGCGCCGGCGAGCAGGATGCCGTAGAAGCTGTGGAAGAACTCCAGCCCGGTCGGCAGCATCAAGGCCACGCACTGGCCGGGCTCGATACCGATGCCACGCAAACCGGCGGCGACCTCACGCGCGGCGACAAGAAGATCGCCGTAACTCATGGTCACTGTCTCGTTGGCACTGGCCTGAAACAGAACATGCGGCCGCTGTGGATGGCGTTCGGCATGCCACTGCAATACCTCGATCAAGGTAAGCGCACGATCCGGCTGCGACAAATCGGCTTCCTCGGGTACGGACCAGGAAGTTTTCTCGGGTGCCGGATCAAAAGTACGGTCTACGGCGCCTTTCATTGCGGCAAGCAAGTCGCGCGGCGTTTCGGCGCTACCCAGAACATCGGTATCAAAACGAAGCCCGAAGCTCTGCTCAACGCGCGCCAGCAATTCCACTCGAGACAGACTGTCCAGCCCCAAATCCCGCTCAAGGCGACTGCTCAAGCTGGACTTCAGTTTTACCCCCGGCCGCACCTCGGCAACCAACGCATCAACGATGGACAGCAATTCTTTCGAGAAGTCTTGCGTCGGCTGCGGTATGGGCTCCATGAGCTCCGATCTTCAGTGTCTGAGTTTCGCGTTGTGAATGTCGGAAATCTTAGTCGACGAAAATGCAAACCATGAGGTCCGTGCGAAGTAATTGCAAGTCAATGTAATGAGTCGGACGAGAATTCTGGCGCCCGGCAAGGCCCCTTGATGCTCACGCTGCCGTTGGCTACCACCTGACCCATCGGCAGCGTTTCCTTGATAGATCTTTGTCAGCCCGGATCGACTATTGATTTGACAACGGCCTGAACCACTTCCGGATCGATCGGCTTCGAAATGAAGTCGGTTGCGCCCGCGGCAATCCCCTTCTGCCGCTCCGCGTCGTCGGTATGCCCGGAGACAAAGACAACCGGAATGTTGGCCGTGGCCGGATCGGCCTTGAGTTGTCGGCAGACTTCATAGCCGTCCATCTCCGGCATCATCACATCGAGCAACACTAGGTCGGGATGCGGCTCCTTTTGCGCGATTTTCAACGCCTTTTCACCACTGATCGCCACCTTGAATTTGTACTCGCCGGGCAGCACGCCTTTCAGCAAGTCAATGTTCGCGGGCTCGTCGTCGACGATCAGGACAATGGTGGGGTCGTTGGCCATTTGATTTCCTTTATGTCAGCGCATTTCGCGTCATGCCCATGGCCTTTTCGGTTTACACGGCCTTCGGCTTTGGATCATCCGCGTCTCGGCCAGCATCCAACCGCCGCACCAGGTCGCCCAGCCGCAAAGCAATCACCGGCATGATTTCATCCAATAGTGACCGACCCGCATCATCAAGTGGCGCAAGCAACCCCAATTCAATTACGCCGACCAAAACATTTCCATCCTGTACGGGAAACAGCCAAACTTCGGCGGGCGCGCTACTGCCCATTCCGGAACGAATGCGCCAGATTTCATCGTCCGGCAGCGAGAGCTTGATAGGCTTTCGGTCCACGGCACATCGCCCAACGAGACCCTCTCCCATCGCGTATCGGGACGGCGCACTCCCTTCCGGCGGAGCGCCATAGCGTGCGACAACGTCGAGAGACTCGTCGCCGGCAACCACCGCCAACATCCCCTGGCGGCTGGCAATGCGATCGGCAAACCGACTCAGGAGAATTTCACCGCATTCGCCGGGCGTACGTGCCTGTTGCACCGCCAGCGAAATCTCGGCGACTTCATTCTTGGCCGCCATGGCTTGTTCCAGGTCACGCGTGGCCATTTCCACCCGCTCGTGCACCTGATAGTTCTGCTTCAGCAATATCGATACAAAAATGGCCGCGAGAATACTTACCAGGGCGCCGCCAATCCACATGCCTCGAGCCAAAATACTGCTGCTTCCCCCGGCAAACTCATTGGTCACCTGCCAACCCAGATCAAGATTGGCACGTGCCGTGTACAGCAAGGTATTGGTCCGGAATGCAACCAGAATGTCCGGAGCGGTGCTAATCACCGCCGCAGCCATGTCGCTGCCTTCCGCTTTCAACGTCATGCTCAGGTACAGGCCTGCGATGTTGTTTGTATTAAAAAGACCTTCAACCATCTCGCCGATATTGAGTACGCCTGCGAGTGCCACATTGGGGTTTCCCGTCGTCGCGAGCGCCAGGTACACGTGCTTCTTACCGTCGCCACCGGCGAATGGCGCCGACATGATCCACTCGTTAGGCGTGTTCTGGGCGATATTCAGCGCTTGTTCCAATAGGGCCGGGGGTCTTGCACCTTCGGTAGGGTAGATTGGATCGGCGCCTTCAATCGCCGAGGAATACTTGACCCGCCAGCCTTCGTCACTACGCTCCAGCAGCGATTTCGCCCGCATGAAATTCACTTTGGCCCGAGCTTCCATGCCATCGACGGCATTTAGAAACTCACCCGCATCAACTTGCCCGGAATTTTCCACCAGTGCGACAAGGCCGGAAAGCATGCTGTAGCTCTCTTCGACCCAGCCCAGCAAATTTTTCGAAAGCTGGGTCGTTTCCTGCTCGGCAACGCGTTGCCACGAGGCCGTGGCCTCTCGCTGCAGCACATTACCCAGCACGGTTGAAAGGCCAATGCCAATGATCAGGACCAGAACCGGCCACAACCAGGAGTTACCACGAGGTTTTGAAATCACTTCAGGCATGGCGATTGGCTAGCGATTGATGCTGAAAATTGCTCGAAACCCTTCTGGCGCGAGACTGCCAGAAAGATCCACCTTGCGTACATTGCCGCCATCTATCAGTTGAATTTGCGCACTGAGGTGGTGGGGAAACGGTTTCTTTTCCAGTGCTCGAACCGCCACATCCACTGAAAGACGGGCTTGCAAACCGGGCACATCGCTGGGCGCGGCGGCAATGCCGCCACGCTGAATGCCACGATGCACCGCCGGTGCAAAGTAGTAGGACAAGACCTTGACCCGATCACTCAGTTTGCGCCGGCGAAGCTCCTGCACAGCCGCCTCGGCCGATACTGCCGTTCCTGCAATGATGTCCAGATCCGGGTGGGCATCCAGCATCTGTCTGACGAGTTTTGCCTGGGCTGCAAGTCCTGTATCGCCCCAGGCGGTATCAGCGATCTTGAGTGACTTGCCTTTGAGTGCCTGCTGAAAGCCCTGGTCACCCGCCTCGGCCCAGCCCGCGCCTTTGGGTCCTGGTAACCAGGCAGCTTTCATTGGCTTTCCCGCAGAGATGTTCTTCACCGCGTAATCGCCAGCCGCCTTGCCCATTTCAAAGAAATCAGCTGCCGTACGCGCTGTCAGTTTCGGTGAATTGATGCCGTTGATCAGATCGATGACCGGTTTTCCCCGGGCGGCGAACTTGTCGATCAGATCGTTCAGCCCATCGCTCTTGATCGCACCAAGAATTAGAGCATCCACATTGTCGGACAGACATTTCGCAACCTGCTCGCGCTGCTTGTCGAGCTTGTCATAGCCTCCTGCGGCATGAATCGTCAGCACGACGCCAAGCTGGCGCGCATGCTCGACCAGACCATAATTCACCGCCAGCCAGTAGGCATCTTTCAGGTGCGGAATGGCGACGCACAAGTTCCATTTCTTGCCGGCTTTGTCGAGTGCTGTGTACGACTCCGCCTTATGCTTTCGCTCGTTGTTGAACGGTGGATCCCATACATCCACCTTCAGCGGTGACCAGTCGGCGCTGGTCAGCGTGCTGAAAATCGCGAGAAAAACGCCAACTGCCAATGTACGCATGATTTGCTCCCTGATGACTTTCATGGTTCGATTTTCTGCAAATGCTCAAGTGCTGCGTCGAAATCGTACTCGGCAACGGCGGTGGCCACCTTGCGCAAACCGGCGCTTGGCTGCGTGCCCTTTGTAATCGCCAGGAGTTCTTCCAGCACATCGCCGGCTTCGGTATCGCTGTCTTCCAGCATGCTCTTCAGCTTGTCGAGCAGCCTCCGGATTTGGACGGGATCGGCAGCGCCGGGTGAGCTTGAGCTTTCCGCCGTCTCGCCAGCGCCGACTTTTTGCAGGGTCTCGATCACCGGGCCGAGTTCGGCCAGCACCTTGCTCAAATGCTTCTTGATGGTTTTTGCTGCGGAGCCTTTCTGGCAGGCATGCTCCAGTTCCGCCGCAGCCGCCTGCACGCCCTTCGCCCCAATGTTCCCGGCCGTGCCTTTCAGCGTATGTGCGCAGCGTGTCGCCGCCGTCGCGTCTGCATCCTTGCGGGCAGCGGCAAACGACGCTTCGAAATCGGCCTGGCTGTCCCTGAACTTGTTCAGCAGCTTGACGTAGAGCTTGCGGTTCTGCATCGTCGTCGCCATGCCGGCCACGGTGTCGATGCCCGGAAGATCAGGTAGCGCATCCGCGTTGTCGGTCGCCGTCTCGCCAGAGCCGATTTTTTCTGAACGAGCAGGATGGGCCGGCTTAACCCATTTGGCGATGGTATTGAACATGTCGTTCACGTTCAGCGGTTTGGCGATGTGGTCGTTCATGCCGGCCTCCATCACTTTCTCCCTGTCACCCACCATGGCATTCGCTGTCATGGCTATGATCGGCGTGTCCTTGAAATGCGGATTCCTGCGAATCGCCCGTGTCGCGGTATAGCCGTCCATCACCGGCATCTGGCAATCCATCAGAATGCCGTCGAAGTCGGTGACTTCGTTCAGGATGTCCAGCGCCTTCTGGCCGTCGCCGGCAAGGGTGACTTCTATGCCGGCCTGACTCAGAAGCTCCATCGCCAGTTCCTGATTCATTTCATTGTCTTCAACCAGCAGCAGCCTGGCACCGGCCAGTTTCTTCATGGCATCGTGTGCCGTGTCCACACGCCTGGAGGTGGAGGTCTCGACAACAATGCCCTTGCCCAGCGATTCGCCGATGGCCTCAAGCAGTGTTGACGCGGTAACCGGTTTGGTCAGTACAGACTTGAGAATGACGCCATGCTTTTCGGCACTGGAAAGCGCCTCCTCGCGGCCGTAGGCGGTCACCATGATGACCGCCGGCGCGTGAATCGGGTACTGCTCCTGCAGCTTCTGGACGCATTCGACGCCGTCCATTTTTGGCATCTTCCAGTCCATGAAGACCAGGTCGTAGGGGATCTGTTTTTTCGCGGCAGCGTCCATGGCCTGAAGTGCCTCCTGACCGTCGAAGGCCGCATCGACTTCAAGTCCGAAGCTCTTTGCCATCGCCGACAGAATCTCCCGCGCACTGGGATTGTCATCGACCACCAGAACCCGCAGCCCCTTGAGCTCTTCAGCCCTGTAGGCGCGCCGCGGCACGGGATTGGCCTGCAGCCCGAACCGTGCGTGAAAGTGAAAAGTGGAACCTTTGCCGGGCTCGGATTCGACCCATATCCGTCCACCCATCATTTCGACCAGTTGCTTGGAAATGGCCAAACCCAGCCCGGTGCCGCCGTACTTGCGCGTAGTGGAACTGTCGGCCTGACTGAAGCTCTTGAACAACTTGCCGCATTGCTCGGGGGTCATGCCGATGCCGGAATCCTTGACCCAGAAGTGCAACTCGACTTCATCGCCCCGACGCTCGACCTCTTCCACGCCAATGATGATGTCGCCCGTATCGGTAAATTTGACGGCATTGTTTCCCAGATTGATGATGATCTGACTCAGGCGCAAGGCGTCGCCGACCAGAGCAGTCGGCAGTTCGGCAGCTGCATTGAAGAGCAGTTCCAGCCCCTTGTCCTCGGCCTTGAGGCCGA
>JAIPCF010000108.1 GCA_021738385.1 Sulfuritalea sp.
CAAGCTGCAACGCGATGGCATAAATCACCAGCGGCTCAACCAGACTCGGGTCTTTGGCTTTCAGGTTCAGGCCGCTGGCGGTCGCGATATGCGCTCCCGCACTGACGGCGGCGGCACCGACGCCGTAGCCCAGCGCCACTGACCCTGAAATCGCTCCGGCGATGGCGAACAAGGCCAGGAAAGCTGTATCCACGGCATAGCTTGCCGCCATCACCTTGTTCCAGACAATGCGCCGCCGCTGGTCACCGGCCACCCGGTCAACCCCAGCCGATGATGCGCCGTCCCGTACAACCGCATCGACCACTCCACGCCTCCGCTTGATCCAATTATGTCGTTGGTAAATAGCACAGCCAGACTAGCACATCAGAATCGTGCAGGGCTGCTGTGAGTCCCGCATGCCATAGCAGGCCGCATGCGGCAAACCGCAACTTTCCGCGCTGCAAGTAAAATAGCTGTTTCGCCGGATTGCTGCGAGTCGGTCGGCTCCGATTACGACGCCAAAGCATGCAAGTTCCGGCGCCAAACTTCACTCATCTCTTTTCCCGGTTGCAATCTCATGCTCGTCGCTTCAAATGTCACCATCCAGTTCGGCGCCAAGCCGCTTTTCGAAAACGTCTCGGTCAAGTTCGGCGAAGGCAATCGCTACGGCTTGATCGGCGCCAACGGCTCGGGCAAGACCACCTTCATGAAGATCCTCGCCGGCGTGCTGGAATCTTCCGCCGGCAACGTCTCGCTCGATCCGGGCGAGCGCATGGCCTACCTGAAGCAGGACCAGTTCGCTTACGAAGAGATGCGCGTACTCGATGTGGTGATGATGGGCCACGCCGAAATGTGGGCCTGCATGTCGGAGCGCGATGCGATCTACGCCAACCCCGATGCCAGCGAAGACGACTACATGCGCGCCGCCGATCTGGAGGCGCACTTTGCCGAGTACGACGGCTACACCGCCGAATCGCGTGCGGGCGAATTGCTGCTCGGCGCGGGCATTCCGATCGAGCAGCACACCGGGCCGATGAGCGAAGTGGCGCCGGGCTGGAAGCTGCGCGTGCTGCTGGTGCAGGCGCTGTTCGCCAACCCCGACATCCTGCTGCTCGACGAGCCGACCAACAACCTCGACATCAACACCATCCGCTGGCTGGAGGACATTCTCAACGCCCGCGAAAGCACCATGATCATCATCTCGCACGATCGCCATTTCCTGAATCAGGTGTGCACCCACATGGCCGACCTCGACTACGGCACGATCAAGGTGTACGGCGGCAACTACGACGACTTCATGGAAGCCTCGACCGTGGCGCGCGAGCGTCAGGTCTCGTCCAATGCCAAGGCCAAGGAGCGCATCGCCGATTTGCAGGGCTTCGTGCGCCGCTTCTCGGCCAACAAGTCCAAGGCGCGCCAGGCCACCAGTCGCCTCAAGCTGATTGAGAAAATTCGCCCGGAGGACATCAAGCCTTCGTCGCGCCAGTATCCGTGGATACGCTTCGATTACGACGAGAAAGAAAAGCTGCATCGACTGGCCTGCGAAATCGAGAACCTCGGTTTCGGCTACGAAAAAAACGTGCCGATCATCAAGTCCTTCTCGACCAGCATCGAGGCCGGCGACAAGGTAGCGATCATCGGTGAAAACGGTGTCGGCAAGACCACTTTGCTGCGCCTGCTGGCCGGCGAAAAGCTGGGCGGACTGACCCCTTTGGGCGGCAAAGTGAAGTGGGCCGAAAAAGCCCGCCCCGGTGTCTTCCATCAGGACCACGCGGCCGACTTTGCTTCCAAAACTCCGCTCACCGAATGGATTGTGCAGTGGGTGCGCGAGGGTGGTTACGACGGCGGCGATGTCGAAACCCTGGTGCGCGGCACGCTGGGCCGCCTGCTGTTCTCAGGAGACGAAGCGAAGAAGCCGGTCAATGTCATTTCGGGCGGCGAGCAGGGCCGCATGCTGTTCGGCAAGCTGATGCTGCTCAGAAACAATGTGCTGCTGATGGACGAGCCGACCAACCACCTCGACATGGAATCCATCGAGTCGCTCAACACCGCGCTGGAAAAATATCCCGGCACGCTGATCTTTGTTTCTCACGATCGCGAATTCGTGTCGTCGCTCGCCACGCGCATCATCGACATGCGCACCGATCGGACCATCATCGACTATCGCGGCAGCTATGAGGAATATCTGGCCAGCCAGGGCTTGGGATAATGGTCGCAATTGCAGCAAGCGGCAATTTGTATTACAGTTAATACGTACCGCCTCAAGGAACCTTTGTCATGACTACCACCGTTCGCCTTCCCCTACGCGTTGAACAGGCGCTGGCGACCTACTGCGTAGAGGCAAAACGCAGCAAGTCCGAGGTGATCGTTGAACTTCTGGAGCAGCGCTTCCATGGGGCCGCCACCGAGCACTCGCCCTATGAACTGGCGCAGGAAGCCGGCTTTATCGGGTGCTTCAGTAGCAAAGTCAGCGGCAAACCTGCCGGCAAACAAGCGGGCGCCGGCGCCAAGGAACGTGTCGTCGAGGCGATCCGCAAAAAGCACGGAAAGAAACCCGCCGTTTGAATTCAATGCTGGTCGATACCGGGCCGCTGGTTGCGCTGGCGGATAAGCGCGATGCTGCCCATGAGAAATGCAAAAATTTCCTCGCGGACTATCGCGGGCGATTGCTGACGACCTGGGCAGTGCTCACCGAGTTCTCGCACCTTGCACCCTCCGTAGCCGCCACTCTGCCTTTGTACCGCTGGGTTGACAAGGGCGGGCTGGAACTGCTGCCACTGGGACGCGAAGAACTGGTGCGCGCGATCGACTGGATAGAGAAATACGCCGACCGACCCATGGATCTGGCCGATGCCTCGCTGGTGGTCGCGGCGATGAGTACTGGCATTCATACGATCTGGACACTCGACCGCAATGATTTCGAAACCTACCGATTGCCAGGACGCAAGCGCTTTCACCTCGCGGTGAGCACTCGATGAGCCTGCTGCGCGGCCCTGCCCGCTTCATCCTCAGGCTGCTGGGCTGGAAATTGCTCGACCTGCCGCAACGACCGGTCAAAGCGGTGGTGATCGCCTACCCGCATACTTCCAACTGGGATTTTCCACTGACGCTGCTGGCGCTTGCCGCCCTCTCCTTCGACGCGCAGTGGGTGGGCAAGGACACCATGTTTCGCGGTGCCTGCGGTCCGCTTCTGCGTTCCATGGGCGGCGTCGCAGTGAATCGACGCGAACGCACCGGTTTCGTCGAGCGGCTGGCCGAGGAGTTTCGTCGGCGCGAGAACTTCCACCTGATCATGGCCACCGAAGGTACGCGTGGCTTGCAGACCGGCTGGAAGTCCGGCTTCTACCGGATGGCGATGGCTGCCAATGTGCCGGTGATTCTTGCCGTGGTCGATTACTCGAAACGCGAACTCGGCCTGCTTTCCAGCATCACCCTCAGCGGCAACCCGGACACCGACATGGCCCACATTGCCGCGTGCTACGCCGGCCGCGAGGGCTACCACCACAGGAATGCGTCACCGATCCGACTACTATGAAACCGCATAAAACAATTGACCACGGCGGGCACGGCGAACACGGCGCTACTGCAACAACCAAGGGCTTTGCGTTTGCTGTTCGCCGTGTCGCCGTGCCCGCCGTGGTTCAACATCAATTCTTCAAATGATTCTCTTACGCGATCTCGGTTTTTCACGCAATGGCGACGCGCTGGTCACCGGCGCTTCCCTGCAACTGCATCCGGGCTGGAAGATCGGTCTGACTGGCGCCAATGGTTGCGGCAAGTCGTCCTTTCTTGGTCTCTTGCGCGGCGAACTGCATGCCGACCGCGGCGATCTGGAACGGCCGCCCAACTGGGTGCTGGCCCACGTTGCCCAGGACACCCCCGCGCTGCCCGATGCCGCGCTGGATTTCGTGCTCGACGGCGACATCGAACTGCGCCAGATCGAACGCGACCTCGCTGCGGCGGAAGACCATCACGACGACCATCACGCCGGCGAGCAGATCGGCCTCTTGCATTCGCGCCTTTCCGAGATCGACGGCTACGCCGCGCCGGCGAGGGCGGCAGCGCTGATGCATGGCCTGGGTTTCTCCAACGAAGACTTCCAGCGCCCGGTCGCAGAATTCTCCGGTGGCTGGCGCGTGCGACTGAATCTGGCGCGGGCGCTGATGTGCCGCTCGGACCTGCTGCTGCTCGACGAGCCGACCAACCACCTCGATCTTGACGCCATCATCTGGCTCGAGAGCTGGCTGACCAGTTACACCGGCACGCTGATCCTGATTTCGCACGATCGCGATTTTCTCGATGACGTCTGCAGTCACATCCTGGCTATCGAGGCCGGCAAGATGCAACTCTTCACCGGCAATTACTCGGCTTGCGAGCGCACCCGCGCCGAGCGCCTGGCCAACGATCTGGCATTGGCCGCCAAACAGAAACGCGAGGCGGCGCACCTGCAAAGCTACATCGACCGCTTCCGCGCCAAAGCATCGAAGGCGCGCCAGGCACAAAGCCGCATCAAGATGCTGGAAAAAATGGGTGACATCGTCGCCGCTCATATCGACACGCCTTTCAGTTTCAGCTTCCCCGAACCAACGGGTTTTTCCGATCCGCTGCTGGTGGTCGACGACGCAAAAGTCGGCTACGGCGATACGGTAGTTTTCGACACGCTCAAGTTCACCCTGCGTCCCGACAGCCGCATCGGTCTGCTCGGGCGCAACGGCGCCGGCAAGTCCACGCTGATGAAACTACTCTCTGGCGCCTTGCAACCGCTGGCAGGCAGCCGCGAAGAAGGGCGCAACCTGAAGCTGGGTTACTTCGCCCAGCACCAGCTCGAACAACTGCGCCCGGCCGAGTCGCCGCTGTGGCACATGATCAAACTTGAACCGCGCACCCGCGAACAAGATCTGCGCAACTATCTCGGTGGTTTCGATTTTCGCGGCAGCATGGTCGATGCGCCCTGCGGCCGCTTTTCCGGCGGGGAAAAAACCCGCCTGGCGCTGGCGCTGATGATCCGCACCGCGCCCAACCTGCTGCTGCTTGACGAGCCGACCAACCACCTCGATCTTGAAATGCGTGAAGCGCTGACCATCGCCCTGCAGGAGACCGAGGCCGGCATGGTGCTGGTCTCGCACGATCGGCATTTGCTGCGCGCCACCTGTGACGAACTCTGGCTGGTGGCCGACGGCAAGGTGACGCCCTTTGACGGCGATCTCGACGACTATGCCGAATGGCTCAACCAGTCGCGCGCCGCAGAAAAATCTGCAGGGCGCGGAAAAACCCAGCCGCAACAAATAGCCGTCGTCGAAGTTGACCGCAAGAAACCGGTCGCCGCTGAAAAGTTCCCAAAGGGACGCACAGCGCAGGCTCTCACGCGCTCTGCGTGCCCGGATTCTCGCCTTGCGAGGGGGCAACGGCGACCCTTGCTCAAGGAATCCGAAAAACTCGAACAACAGATCGGCGGCTGGCAAAATGAGCTCAAGCTGCTTGAAGCCCGACTCACCGAACCGACGCTGTACGCCGGTCCTAATACGCAACTGCTCGACGAGCTGACAAAGCATCAGAGTACATTGACACGTAATATTGAAGCCGCAGAGTCACGCTGGCTGGAAATCAACGAACTGCTGGACGCATCTGAGGAGAGATAAATGGCGACCAAAGCCACGAAACCTGAGCCGGTAAAGACGGTAAGCAAAGCCCAAGCCCCGACTGAAAAGCCCTCAGTACAGGCGAAACCCATCGCAGTGGCGAACAAGAACCCGCCCAAAGGTCCACCCAAAAGTTCACCCAAAGATCAACCCAAGGATCAACCCAAAGCCACCGCCAAGACTCCCGCACCGCAGCGGCGCTCAACATCAGGTGATGTTGCCCCTTCGCACACGGCCAAGGGCATCTCCTCGTTTGTGGTGAAAGACCGCGCGGATGCTGCCCGCGACTCGAAGGCCGAGGCGATCCGCGACATCGTGGCCCACGCCAAACCCGGCGAAGGCGCCAAGCTGGCAAAGGCGCTCAAGGCGGTGGTCGAAGGCGCCGCGCCCGATGATGTCGAGGCACTCAAGAGGGCCCTGCTACAGCGCGAAGTGGCGGGCTCCACGCATCCGGACGACGAGCTATCCAAAGACTGGCGCGAAGGCGGCTACCCCTACCGCCACCTGATGTCGCGCAGGAACTATGAAAAGCAGAAGTACCACTTGCAGGTTGAACTGCTCAAGCTGCAGGCCTGGGTCAAGGAGACCGGGCAGAAAGTGGTGATTCTTTTCGAGGGCCGCGACGCGGCCGGCAAGGGCGGCACCATCAAGCGCTTCATGGAACACCTGAATCCGCGCGGCGCTCATGTCGTCGCGCTTGAGAAACCCTCCGAGACCGAGCGCGGCCAATGGTATTTCCAGCGCTATGTGCAACACCTGCCGACCGCCGGCGAGATCGCGCTGTTCGACCGCTCCTGGTACAACCGCGCCGGTGTCGAGCGTGTGATGGGGTTCTGCACCAATACCGAGTATGAAGAATTCATGCGACAGACGCCGGAGTTCGAGCGCACCCTGGTCAGAAGTGGCGTGCATTTGATCAAGTTCTGGTTCTCGGTGTCGCGCGCCGAACAACGCCGCCGTTTCAGGGAGCGCGAAGCCCATCCGCTCAAGCAGTGGAAGCTGTCGCCGATCGACATGGCCTCTCTGGACAAATGGAACGACTACACCAAAGCCAAGGAGGCGATGTTTTTTCACACCGACACCGCCGACGCGCCGTGGACCGTCATCAAGTCCGATTGCAAAAAGCGCGCACGTCTCAACGCCCTGCGCTATGTGTTGCTCAAGATGCCTTACAAGAACAAGGATATTACGCAGATCGGCGCACTCGACACGCTGCTGGTGGGTCGCGCGCACATCGTGTACGAGCGCGGTGAAAAAGCCGGGCTGGTCATTTAGGCCGGCCACGAATGTATCTGCCCACTCATTTTGAAGAGGCACACAGCGAGGTGCTGCATGCCTTGATGCGCGAACACCCCTTCGCCACGATTGTTACCAGCGACACCGATGGACTGACAGCGAATCACCTGCCGCTGCATCTGGACACGGATGGCTCCGAACCTGGCGTGCTGCAAGGACACGTCGCCCGTGCCAACCCGCTCTGGCAAACCGCAGCGGATACCGACGCACTGGTGATTTTTCAGGGGCCGCAGGCCTATGTCTCGCCCTCGTGGTACCCGACCAAACGCGAACATGGCAAGGCGGTTCCCACCTGGAACTACGTCATCGCGCATGCCCGCGGCCGCTTGCGCGCGATTGACGATCCGATCTGGCTGCGCACCCAGCTCGAAACGCTGGTCGACTCGCACGAAACGGGCATGGCCGAACCCTGGCGCATCAGCGACGCACCGCCGGGCTACATCGAAAAAATGCTGAAGGCGATTGTCGGCATCGAGATCACCCTCACCGAACTCACCGGCAAGTGGAAGATCAGCCAGAATCAGCCCGAGATCAATCGCGCTGGTGTAGTGGCCGGTTTGAACCAACAAGGAACAACCGACACGCAACACATGGCCGACCTGGTTGCGGGTGTTGGCGCTGGCATTCCGTGATTCTGCAGAAAGCCGATCTTCCTGCACCTTCGGCGGATGCGCGCGCCGCGAGCGAGTCGCTCACCGCCATCATCGGCCTCGAGATCGCCGCGCGCGGCGGCTGGATTTCATTTGCCCGTTACATGGAGCTGGCGCTTTATGCGCCGGGCCTCGGTTACTACTCGGGCGGCTCACACAAGTTCGGCGGGCATGACAGCGGCGGCGACTTTCTCACCGCGCCGGAACTGACGCCGCTATACGGCCAGGCGTTGTCACGGCAAGTAGCACAAATCCTCGCGGCATCCGGCCCGCTGGTGATCGAAGCCGGCGCTGGCAGCGGGCGCCTGGCCGCCAACCTGCTGAATGCGCTGGACGCCCAGGGTTGTTCGCCGGAGCGCTATCAGATCCTCGAACTCTCGGGCGAATTGCGCGCGCGCCAGCAAGCGACCTTGAACGAGCAGGCACCGCAGTTTGCCGACCGCGTGGAATGGCTGGACGAATTGCCGGAGCGCTTTTCCGGTTGCCTGATCGGCAACGAAGTGCTTGATGCGATGCCCACCCACGCCCTGCGCTGGAGCGATGAAGCCGATACGGCAGCCGTGCACGAATGCGGTGTCGGCCTCATCGACGGACAACTGGTTGTAGCGGAACAAGCCGCCTCGGGTGCGTTGCTGGCTGCAGCAAAAGCACTTCCGGTAACGGCACCGCACCGCAGCGAGATCAGCCTGGCGGCACGCGCGTGGGTGGCTGAACTGGCACGGCGACTGGATACCGGCGCGATGCTGCTGATCGACTATGGCCTGCCGCGCCACGAGCTTTACCATGCCGGGCGCGACGGTGGCACGGTACGCTGCCACTATCGCCACCGCGTTCACGACGAACCGCTGTGGCTTCCCGGCCTGTCCGACATTACTTCGCACGTCGACTTCACCGCGGTGGCGGAGGCCGGCTATGACGCCGGGCTGGAGGTGCTGGGTTACACCAGCCAGGCAAATTTCCTGCTCAACTGCGGTATTGGCGAACTACTGCTGGAAAAGCATTCCATACCCGGCGATGTCGGCGATTCCGGCAAGAAAGAAAAATTCGGCGATGGCGATACGGCGACCTTGCCGACGACGAACGCGGATCTGCGCGCGCGCGGCGCGGTGAATGTGCTGATCTCGCCCAACGAAATGGGCGAGCTGTTCAAGGTCATCGCAATGGGGCGCGGCATGCCGACGCCGCTACTCGGGTTCACACGCAGCGACCGGGTGCACGCCTTGTAAGCAGACATACAGAACTAACGGAGGCTCCATGAAAACAAAACTGACCCGCACCACGACACTATTTGCCGCCCTCCCGATACTGATTACCGGCTGCGGCGAAATGAAAATGAAGGTCTGGCCATTCGGCGGAGATGACAATCAGATACATTCGCGAGCACCGGCCAACGCCACCGAGTACCAGTGCGAAGGCAACAAAGGGTTTTTTGTGCGCACGCTGGAAGGCGGCGCGGCCGTCTGGCTGATCCTGCGTGAGCGTGAAGTCCGGCTCGACCGGGTCGGTGCCTCGTCAACGCGCTACAGCAACAGCATTTCGGTGCTGGAACTCAATGGCAACGAAGCAACGCTAACCGACGGTGCAACTGACACGTATTCCGGTTGCAAGACGATCGACAGCAAGACAGCCAACAGCAAATAAGCCGGCGGCTCCGTCACCATCAAAGGCAGGCCTGCTCCAGCGCCTTTTCGCATTTGTCACAAAAGCCGTCGTCGCCGACAGGGCCCCGTGTACCGCATCGGCGGCAGACCGTTGCCACCTCTTCAGACGGTTGCGCGTCTTCCTGGTTGGAAGTTTTTGTATCTTCGCTCATGACACATGCCCTACTTGCACTCGGCTTTGCACGCGGCCGGATCGGTGGCACAGGCGGCGGCAGACTCCAGCGAACATTGCGCACGGGTGCGGAAGCTGAAATTCACATCGTCTCCATAACTGCACACCAGCTGCGTCAGCTTGCGCTTGCTTGAAAGCTTGATAGCGGACACGCTGACACGCTTGAGCGCGTCCTTCGGCAAATCGCAGGACACATAGGCACTGAACACACCGTCGGCGGATTCCCACAAGGCGACGTTCTTGAGCTTGCGATAGCGCTGATAGTCGGTGCAGACATCGGTCTCACCCCGATAGGCCTTGGCGTTGTCGCTGCAATAGCCGAGAAAGGTGAATTTCAATTCTTCTTCGGCGGGACAGGTGCCTACCTGCACCGCGCTGCCCAGATCGGGACACTTGACGGTGTCGGCCAGGGCCGGAAATACCGCCCCGCACAGCAGGGCCAGAAAAAGCAAAGTCAACTTCATGAAACCATCCTTGATAGGTGTGGGAATTGACGCAGCGGCGGGCGCACAATCGGCGACCATCCGCCGCCAGCAATCGACAACTGCGTGGCGCTATTGTCGACGCTTTGGGTGAGCATCGCAAACGCCGGTGAAAAAGAGCCGGCGCGCGGCGCGCTCAAAAGCCGATGCGCGCCTTTCCGCGCGACAGACGCGAACTGTCTAGATCCTGCATTTGCAGTTCGTCCCGCCCCGCCAGCTTGGCGTTGCCGAAGGCCGCCAGCAGGCGCTTCTTCATGTCGCGCGGTGGCAGTCCGGACAGCGCCTCCATCACGTCCTCGGGCGGTTCGGGCGAGAAACCCCAACTGTGATCGGCAAGAATTTCCGCATACAGACGACAGGCGATGCCATAAGCCTGCCTGGCATTCGGTCGCGGCACGGTGTACACATTCATGCGATTGAGGATGGGCTCGGACAGAGAGCGTTCGTCGTTGGCCGTCGATACCCACATGACGTGGCTGGCGTCGATATCCACTTCGACAAACTCATCCTTGAATTTTTTCGCCGTGTCGCGCTCGAGCAAGCCATAAAGCGGTCCCATCGGGTCGTAGCGCGAATCGCCGCCGGCCTTGTCGACTTCGTCCAGCACCATCAGCGGGTTGGCGTAATCCCCATGAATCAGCGCATTCGCCACCTTGCCCGGCTTGGCGTTGTTCCACTGACTCGACGCGCCGGAGAGTATCCAGCCTGCGGTGAGCGAGCTCATGGGCACGAACTCATAGCCGGTGCCCAGCGATTCGGACAGGCATTTGGCGAAATGGGTTTTGCCGATGCCGGGCTCCCCCAGCAACAGAATGGGAGTAAAGCTCATCGGCTCGTTGCCGGACACGGCCAGGGCCAGGTATTTTTTCAGGTCGTCGATAACATCTGAAAAATTCGGGCAGTCATCGTAGAGACTGTCGAGCGCATCGGTAGCTGATGGCTTGACCAGAAAGCGCTCACCGCCGAGCTTTTTCATTTTTTCATAAATCGCGGAAAGTGCCTCGTTGCGCCCCGACGGGGTATCGTCCATGACACGGTCAATGTCGGCGATACGGTAGATCTCACGTACGTCGGCCAGCGGAATTTTTACTTCGGCTTGAGACATGGCGGCGTCCTCCTGTACCTGTTTAACGGCGGCGCGGCGCCCGGCTTGAGCCGGGCCGGAGCAACAGGTTGAGACAAGTGTGATCCTGCGACCCGAACAGCGGTCCACCGAAATGCAGCCGCTTGTCTGCTCTTTTGTCTTTACAGCCTCTCGACCTGCCCCTTGATCTGATCCACCAGCCATTGACAAAAAGCCGTCACGGCGGGATTGCTTGTCGTTCGTTGCGGCAGCACCAGGTAATAAGACCGCGGGTTGGAAAAGCGCTGCGGCAAGGGTGCCACCAATCGGCCTTCCTGCAACAGATCTGCCACCAACGCCAGAGTGGCCAGCGCCAAGCCCTGTCCGTCAAGGGCGGCTCGCATCGCAGCTTCGTTCTGATTGAAGCTGATGCTGCCTGCCGGACGCAGATTCGCCACACCTGCCATCTCCAGCCAGCCCGACCACGACTGATACGGCCGTCGCAACTCCTCGTCTTCATAGAGCAGCAGAACGTGGTGCGTCAGGTCCGCAGGCGTGCTCAAGGACTTTGCCGACCTTTCCAGATAGGCCGGACTCGCCACCGGCAGCATCGTTTCGCCGAACAAACGCAATGCCGTCGCCGGCGCCTCATGGTCCTGCATGTAGCGCAGCGCCACATCAAAGCGCCCGCGCTCGAGATCAACGATACGCGAGTCCGCCGATATGCGAATGTCAATACCGGGATTAACGCGTCGAAAATCCGCCAAGCGCGGAATCAGCCAGAAGCTGGCAAAGGTTTGGGTGGTCGCCAGCATCACGGTCGGCTCTTCGCCGCCACGCAGCTCGATTGTCGCCGCGCGCAAATCGGTAAAAGCAGCGGCCGTTGCGCGCGACAGTCGCTCGCCGGCCGGCGTCAGCGCCAGCGCCCGCGTCTTGCGCACAAACAGCCGTGTCGCCAGCGCCGACTCCAGGGCAATCACCTGTTTACTCACCGCCGACTGGGTGACGAACAACTCCTCGGCAGCGCGGGTGAAGCTCAGGTGGCGCGCAGCCGCATCAAA
>JAIPCF010000109.1 GCA_021738385.1 Sulfuritalea sp.
TCACCATGCGCCACGAGGCCAGGTTGTCCAGCGCCGTGCCCCACAACACCGCCTTCTTGCCTCCGGCATTCATCGCGATATTGCCTCCGATGCAGGACGCATCGGCCGAGGTCGGGTCGCAGGCGAAGACCAACTCGGCCTTTTCCGCTGCTTCCATCACGCGCCGCGTGACGAGTCCCGCGCCGGTGCGCACGGTGGCGTAGTCCAGGTCAGTGCCGGGCAGGCGCCTGATTTCCACCGCGCCCAGATCGATCAGTTTCTCGGTGTTGACCACCACCGAGAGCGCATCCAGCGGCACCGCACCGCCGGTGTAGCCAGTGCCGCCGCCGCGCGGGATGATGGTCAGACCCAGCTCGATGCAGGCGCGCACCAGCGGTGCCATTTCCTCTTCGGTGTCGGGCGCAAGCACCACGAAGGGATATTCGACACGCCAGTCAGTGGCGTCGGTCACGTGCGAGACGCGCGCCAGCCCGTCGAAGCAGATATTGTCCTTGCGGGTATGGCGCAACAGCGCCTTCATCACCTTCTTGCGCAGCGTACGGGTGTCATCGAACCATCGCTCGAAGTTCTGCACAGCGGCTTGCGCCGCAGCAAGCAGGCTTGAGACGCGGTTATTTCCGTCGCGCCGCTTGTCGATTTCACGCAGGCGGTGACGCAGGGCTTCCACCAGCGCCTCGCGCCGCTCGCGATTGGCCAGCAGGTCGTCTTCGAGATACGGGTTGCGCCGCACCACCCAGATATCGCCCAGTACTTCGTAAAGCATGCGCGCCGAGCGGCCGGTGACGCGTTCGGCACGCAACTCCGTCAGCGTTGCCCACGCGTCGGTGCCCAGCAGGCGGATGACGATCTCGCGGTCGGAAAAGGAGGTGTAGTTGTAAGGAATTTCGCGCAGGCGGGCGGTCATGCTGAGATTCGATGAAACGTAAGGGGGCTCTATTGTAGGCGATGGGTTCGGCAGAGGCGTTTTGTGCTCTGTTGGTTATCGCTCAAGCGTCTTCCAATTATGTCGTTAGCACTAGCAATGGTCATATTCAAAATGACAACAAATTGTGGTTGTCGGGTGGTGAGCTAAGTGCAATCATCCAAAAAAAGGAAAAACAATGTCGTTCAGGAGATTGCAGGAGATTTCGGCTGCAAGAAAAAAGCTCTTGCCGTTTGTTCGGTCGCAAGAAGATTCCGATTTGTTGATAGCGATCGGTATCGCCAACGAAGAGGGGACGTTCCTGGGATTGAAACAACTGCAGTTGCTGAATATTGCTTCGCCATCAACCGTGGATAGAAGAATACGAACGCTCGTGGCGAAGCGGGCGATAAAGAAATCTCTGCAGAGGGGAGACGGCCGGCGCGTCGTATATACCCTGACCGCAAAAACACGCATGGCTTTCAACGCCTATCTGGCATTGCTTAGAAAAATTGCCTGAATCAATCGCTGCCGGGTAAATGAGGGCGGACATGTAGTCACGAAAAAGCCGAATGAAAGCCGAGTGCTCCGCTATTGAATATATGAAGGTGGCCGCAAGTGAAGAAGCGTCCGGGCCAGACCGCGATAAATGTGGAGCATTCACTTGTGCGCTGAACATTGTTTCGGATATTCGGGAATATGGAATGACCTCTACCGACGTTGAGATCCTGCACTCGCTGGTCGACTCCATTTGTACGGACGGGCATAGCGCATTGTTGTCGCTCATACGATCCAACAGCCCGGTTTGCGAAATCTGCGAAGCATTGGCGAAAAGAATGGATGCCAAGTGAGGGTCGGTTTTGAAAAAGTGATCGTGGCAGCATTCAAGCTTGAGGAGTCGGGAGTAAAACGGGTTTAAGCAAAATGCTCAGCCTGGCAGACCTTTCGTAGCGAGGATGGCTCGCGACCGGGGACAAGTCCTGGTATCCCGGTTCAGGATTTCGCTGAAAAGTCGGCGCTGGTGATACGGCTCGAGAAACTCTGCGATGGCACCACGGCGAAGAACGCCGCCCCTTGCAATCGCATCGCATCGTCGCCATATTCATGACTATTGTGTCTTCCCGATGGAGAATCCCATGCGCGTGCGTCTGCTTGCCGTTCTTGCCCTTGCCGCCACCTTGCTGTCCGGCTGCGGTTACAACCAGATCCAGATCAACGATGAAGGTGTGAATGCGGCGTGGTCGGAGGTGATGAACCAATACAAACGACGTGCCGACCTGATACCCAATCTGGTATCGGTGGTGCAAGGCTATGCCGCGCACGAAAAGGAAGTGCTGACGCGGGTAACCGAGGCGCGTGCAAGCGTGGCAGGGATCAAGGCGACGCCGGAACTGCTCAACGATCCCGCCGCTTTCGCCAAGTTTCAGGCGGCGCAAAGCCAGCTCGGCGGCGCGCTGTCGCGTCTGCTGGCGGTGGCGGAGAACTATCCGCAACTCAAGGCCGACGCCAATTTCCGTGATCTGCAGGCGCAGGTCGAGGGCACCGAGAACCGCATCACCGTGGCGCGTAATCGTTACATCAAGGCCGTGCAGGCCTACAACGTATCGGTACGCACCTTTCCCAATAACCTGACGGCAATGGTGATGGGCTGGCAGACCAAACCCAATTTCACGGTTGAAAACGAAAAAGCCATGTCGGTGCCGCCAACCATCAGGTTCGACGAGCCCGCGGCTACTCCTGCCGCCGCGCCTGCTGCTGCGAAACCTGCCGCATCTGAATCCGCTGTACCGAAGTCCGGTTACTAAGTGCAGCGGTTTTTCCTCGGCCTGCTGACGCTATTCTGGCTGGCGCTACCGCCGGCCTTTGGCGCGGCGGACGAACTGGTGTCGCTGCCGGCGCTGAGCTCGCGCATCACCGATCTGACCGCGACGCTCGACGCCACGCAACGCGGCCGGCTCGAGGCGCAGCTTGCCGCGCTTGAGCGCAGGCACGGCGGGCAGGCCGCGATACTGTTGCTGCCCAGCACCCGGCCGGAGACCATCGAACAGTTCGGCATCCGTCTGGCAGAAAACTGGAAGATCGGGCACAAGGGGGCCGACAATGGCGTCATCGTGATCGTCGCCAAGGATGATCGCACGATGCGCATCGAGGTCGGTTATGGACTCGAAGGCGCGATTCCCGACGTGATCGCCAAGCGCATCATTGAAGATCAGATGGTGCCGCATTTCAGGCAGAACGATTTCTTCGGCGGCCTGGCAGCGGCCATTGCAGCGCTGGATCGTGCCATGGGCGGTAGCGGAGAGGGTATAGCGGAAACGGCTGCTGTGTCATCGGGTGGTGACAATGGTTCCCTGGATTCCGATCCGTATCCCTGGTTGCTGGCGGTTGTGTTCGGTAGCGGATTGCTGCGCAGGATGTTCGGCCTGTTCGGCAGTCTGCTCGCGGCTGTTGTTGCCGGTGGACTCGTGCTGGCAATCATGGGCTCATGGTTGTGGGCGATCATCGCCAGTGTGGTGGTGTTGCTGGTTTCCATGCTTCAGTTGATCCCGTTTGGCAGCGGTGGCTTTGGTGGCGGCTTTGGCGGCCGCGGTGGAGGCTTCGGTGGAGGCGGTGGCGGCTTTGGCGGTGGCGGCGCTTCGGGGAGGTGGTGATATGAATCTGACACGTGTGCTCAGACATTTGCTTCTGCCCGGCTGGCAGGTTCGGCGTGTTTTTGCGGGCAACGATCTGGCAGCGATCGGCGCGGCGATTGCCGCAAGTGAGAACTCCCATCGTGGCGAGCTGCGCTTTGTCGTCGAAGGCCCCCTGTCTCTGGCACAGCTCTGGCGTGGTATTTCGGCACGGATGCGGGCGGTAGAACTGTTCTCGCAACTCGGTGTCTGGGATACCGAAGAGAACAGCGGTATTCTGATCTACGTTCAGCTGGTTGATCGTCGAGTCGAAATCCTTGCCGACAGAGGCATTGCTGCGCGTGTGGCGCAGACGGAATGGGATGCAATCTGCCGCGAGATGGAGCTCGACTTTCGAGCCGGGGATTGGCGAAACGGCGCTTTGCGAGCGTTGACACGCGCAGGCGATCTGTTGGGCCAGCACTTTCCAGCGAGCCACAACAATCCCAACGAGCTGCCCGACACACCTTTGGTGCTCTAATCGAACCTGGCCCGGAGGACGCAAAGGCGTCTTTCGGCGATCCGTTTTATTATGGGCGGATGTTCCCGTTTTTGAGGCACGCATGCTGATTATCCGCAGAATGACCTACGATGACATCGACGCCGCAAACGCGCTGCAAAGCCGCGTCTATCTTGCCATTCCCCCATTCGGCCGCGAGCAGTTTGGCGGCTTGCTGGACCGCTTTCCCGACGGCCAGATCGTCGCCGAGATCGACGGTCGGCTGGTCGGCCTGGCACTTTCCCTGGTCATCCTCTGGGACGATTACAGCCTGCATCACACCTGGGACAGCGTAACCAACAACGCCGAGTTCGACACCCACGACATGAGCGGCCGCACACTTTATGGTGTCGAGGTCTGCGTCGACCCTGACGCGCAAGGCCGGGGCGTCGGTCACGCCCTGTATGAAGCGCGGCGCACGCTATGCCGGGCAATGAACCTCAAACGTGTGATCGCAGGTGGTCGTTTGCCCGGATACCGAGAGCATGCCGCTCATATGTCGCCCGAGGAATACGCCAAGCGCGTGATCTGGGGCGATTTCTATGATCCGGTGTTGCGTTTTCAGCTCAGAGAAGGGTTCGATTTCTGCGGTATCCTTCACGGCTACTTGCCAACCGATGAAGAGTCGATCGGCAATGCAAGTCTTATCGTCTGGCTCAATCCTGAATACAAGCCCGAGCTGCCCACCCGCCAACCCCCGGCGGATTTCTTTAAGGTATTCCACTCATGAAATCCCGCATCGCCGCTGTGCAATACAGATTGCGCCATATCAACGACTGGGAGGGATTTGAAGCGCAGGTGAACTTCGTCCTCAATGCCGCTGCTGATTACGAGCCGCATTTCGTGCTATTGCCGGAAATCTTCACCACCCAGATTCTGTCCTTCATGGAGAACGACCATATCGCCAGCGCTGTGCGGGAGCTCAGCGGTTACACAGAGCGGTATACCGATCTATTGCGCAAACACGCCATGAAGCACAGATACTTCCTGATCGGCGGCAGCCACCCCAATCTGCGAGAAGGCAAGCTCTACAACACGGCCTTCCTGTTCACGCCCGACGGCGAAATACACACCCAGGACAAGATCCACCGCACGCGCTGGGAAAAGGAGAAATGGAATACCGATAACGGCGAAGGACTCAAGGTGTTCGAAACGCCGTTCGGCAAGATCGCGATCCTGATTTGCTATGACATCGAGTTTCCCGAGCTGGCGCGCCGGGTCTCCGAAGAAGGCGTTGAAATTGTCTTTGTGCCCTCTTGCACCGACGACCGCCAGGGTTTTTTGCGGGTTCGCTACTGCTGTCACGCGCGCGCCATCGAAAACCAGATTTATGTCGCCATGACCAGCACCGTTGGCAACCTGCCAGTGGCTGGCTTGCGCCTGCATTATGGCCAGGCGTCAATTATCACCCCGTCCGACTTTCCCTTCGCGCGCGACGGCATCGCCGCCGAAGGACGCATCAACGAAGAGCAGATTATCGTTGCCGACGTCGACCTGGCGCTGCTCGACGAGAACCGGCTCAAGGGCACGACCATCCCGCTGCTAGACAAGCGTACGGATTTTTACGGACTGCGCCCGCAGAAGATTTCGATCAAGTAAACCCTGTTCGCGAAAGTCAGCCACGGCGAGACGGCGGTGGAGTTGTCATGCTTGCGTTTCCGGCGGTCGAGTCTGTAAACCCGGCCCGCACCGATTGCGGAAAATATGGAACAGGGATTGCCGCCATTGGCAATTTGACCGAGACCTCAGGAGGCAAATGAATAATTTACGAATCGCAGCATTCACGGCGCTGGCTGCGCTGTTTTTCTCTGCGACTTGTGCTAACGCACAATCCGCGGCATCGGCGATTTCATCCGAGCAACGCAAGGCGACCGAGCAGATTGTTCATGACTATCTGCTGAAAAATCCGGCGATCATTCGCGACGCCTTGCAGGCCCTGCAGGCACAGGAAGAGAAAGCAAAGCAGAAGCGCGTCATCCGGGCGCTGAAGAAAAGCACGGCGCAGCTTTACAAGGATGCGTCCTCGCCGGTGGGTGGCAACCCGAAGGGCGATGTAACCATCGTCGAGTTCTTCGACTACAATTGCGGCTACTGCAAGCGGGCTGCGTCGGCTCTCAGTGAGCTGGTCAGCAAGGATCCCGACGTCCGTGTGATCTACAAGGAATTTCCGATTCTCGGACCGCAATCTCTGGTAGCGGCGCGAGCAGCGCTGGCAGCACACCGGCAAGGCAAGTACGTCGCGTTTCATGAGGGCTTGATGGCGCAGGATCAGGCCGATGACGCAGCAATAAAAGCACTGGCCGAAAAAGTGGGCCTCGACTACGCCAGGCTCGAAAAGGACATGACCGATCCGGTTCTGATGCAGATTGTGGAGCGCAACTACGCTTTGGCGACCGACTTGCAGATCAGCGGCACACCGGCGTTCATCATTGGTGAGCGGCTGATGCCAGGCGCACTCGAACTGAATGCACTTGCACAAATTGTCAGTGCGGAGCGTGCCAGGAACAAGGTCGGCGGAACGAAGAAGTAGCCCGGCGCCGCTTGGTCGCCATTCTTAGACGATTCGATGCAGGCGTCGGCAAACTTTGCGACGCGTGTGCCGGCGATCAGCACGGCGTAAGGCGCGAGTTTTCCCAGCAGCGTCCACGGGGCGCACAGCGGCCAGTTGAGGCGCAGCCAGCCGTATCGCCAGAGCCGAGATTTCAGCGTATAGCGGGGCCGTGGCGCCGGATCACGTCACCGTTGAGAGACCAGCGACCCGCAGGGCGAGTGATTAATCGCCTTTCTCTGTTCCGCTGTGGTGACGCTTTCAGATCAAACCAACCAGATCAGCACGGCGTAACGTGCGAGTTTTCCCAGCAGCATCCATAGTGCGCACAGCGGCCAGTTGAGGCGCAGCCAGCCGGCGGCGGCACACAGCGCGTCACCGAGAATCGGCGTCCAGGCCAGCAGCAGCAGGGCGGAGCCGTGGCGCTGCAGCCGGTCGATGTGCGCGTCGCGCCAGCGCGCCGTATCACCATCGCCGAGTTTTTGCGGTAGCAGGCGACCGAGCACATAGGTGCTCATGCCTCCCAGAGTGTTGCCAGCAGTGGCCAGCGCCAGTGCCGGTAGCGCCTGCTCGGGATGGGCGCCGACCACCAGCAGCAAGATCGCCTCGGAGCCGCCTGGCAGGAGCGTGGCGGCGAGAAAACTGGAGAGAAATAGGCCCCAAAGTCCTGCTTCAGGGGTAAGAAGGAAGTCCACGCCGCATGTTAACCTTGGCGACCAGCTATTTTTGCGTATCGGACCATGGACTATCTAGAAAGAATCCTCAACGCCCGCGTCTACGACGTGGCCATCGAAACACCGCTGGAGTTCGCACCGATCATCTCGGCGCGAAGCGGCAACCGAATTCTGTTGAAGCGCGAGGATATGCAGGAAGTGTTCAGCTTCAAGCTGCGCGGTGCCTACAACAAGATTGCGCATCTGACTCCGGCGCAGCAGAAGCACGGCGTCATATGTGCTTCGGCCGGCAATCATGCCCAAGGTGTGGCGCTGGCGGCGCACAAGCTTGGCATCCGTGCCGTGATTGTGATGCCGACAACGACGCCGCAAATAAAAATAGACGCTGTGCGAAAGCTCGGCGGCGAAGTGGTGCTGGCCGGTGACGGCTATGACGCCGCCTACAACCACGCCCTCGAGCTGGAAAAAAAGCAGAAGCTGAATTTTGTCCATCCCTTCGACGATCCGGAGGTCATCGCCGGACAGGGCACCATCGGCATGGAAATCCTGCGGCAGCATCCCGAGCCGATCGAGGCAGTGTTCTGCTGCGTGGGCGGTGGTGGGCTGATTTCAGGGGTGGCCGCCTACATCAAGCGCCTGCGGCCGCAAATCAAAATCATCGGCGTAGAGGCGACTGACGCCGATGCCATGACCCGTTCGCTGGCGGCGGGCAAGCGCGTACGCCTGGACAAAGTCGGCCTGTTCGCCGACGGCGCTGCGGTCAAGTTTGTCGGCGCCGAGACGTTTCGCCTGTGCCGTCAATATGTCGACGAAATGGTGCTGGTGGACACCGACGCCATTTGTGCGGTGATCAAGGATGTCTTCGAGGACACGCGCTCGATCCTCGAGCCGGCCGGTGCGCTGGCGGTGGCCGGCGCCAAGGCCTGGGCGACCGCCAATCGGAAGCATGGCACGACGCTGGTGGCGGTGGCTTCGGGCGCCAACATGAATTTCGACCGCCTGCGATTTGTCGCCGAGCGCGCCGAAGTCGGCGAGCAGCGCGAAGCGGTACTGGCGGTGACGCTGCCCGAAAAACCCGGCAGCTACAAGCGATTCATGGCGTTGATCGGCTCACACAATATTACCGAGTTCAATTATCGCTATCACGATGCCGGCGAGGCACATGTGTTCGTCGGCATGCAGGTGGCCAATCGGGATGAAGCCAACAAGCTGGTGCAGCAATTGGAAAAGCGCGGTTACCCGACGCTGGATCTGACCGATGACGAAATGGCCAAGTTGCATATCCGACACCTGGTGGGGGGGCACGCTGCGCAAGTAAAAAACGAGTTGGTGTACCGTTTCGAGTTTCCCGAACGTCCCGGCGCCCTGATGAATTTTCTCAACAAGATGAGCGCCGGCTGGAACATCAGCCTGTTCCATTACCGCAATCATGGCGCCGATACCGGACGCGTGCTGGTGGGCATGGAAGTGCCACCCGGAGAAATGAAGGACTTCCGAACTTTTCTGAAAAGCCTGGGGTATCGATATTGGGATGAGTCGAAGAACCCGGCCTATCGTTTGTTCCTGGGATAGTTATGGAAGTGGCGCGGCGGCTCCGGCTCAACCTGGGGATCATCGCACTGGCTGCCGCTTTGCTGGCAACCGCTGTTGCCGAGGGCATGTATCGCAGTGGCGTAGCGACGCGCATCGAATATCTCTACACCGACTTGTGGCACCGGCTGGCCGGACCGCGCGCCGCGCCGCGCCATACCGCGCTGGTGATGCTCGATGATCCGACGCTGAACGAGCGTCCGGACGAACCGCTGGCCTTCTGGACACCGCATTTCGCCAAAGCCGTGGAAACTCTGCGCGCGGTCGGCGTCAAGGTCGTTGCCATCGACTTTATATTCAGCGGCAGCCCCGAGCGCTGGATCGAGAAGATGGGCCTGCTCGGGCGCGAGGCGTCGCGCAACTATGATCAACCTTTCCGTCAACAGATCAACAAAGGGGGAGTGCTGCTGGCCGCCTTCAAAGTCGGCGCTGGCAATACGGTGAATGATTTCACCCTGCCCAGCCCGGACTACCTGCTGGCCCTGCCCGATCTTGATCTGGCGGGTCACGTCGGTCTGGCCAATCTGCCCTCGGACGCCGACGGTGCAGTGCGTCGCTTTTCGCTGATCGAGGCACCAAGGGATTTCGCGCAAAAAGAGGGGCTGCCATTTCTGAGCTTCGGTGCACTCGCCGCACTGACGGCAACAGGGCAGGACAGTCGAGCCGGTATCTGGCGCTTCGGTGGGCGCGAACTGGGTCCGCAGCGTACCGTTCCGATAGCGTTCGCCGGCCCTCCGGGCAGCTTCCGCGCCCTGTCGTTTGGCAAGCTGCTGGCGCCCAACGCTGCAAACGATCCTGATATCCGCGCACTGGCTGGCAAGGTGGTGGTGATCGGCGCCGGCTATGCCAGCATGAACGACCTGCATCCGACGCCCTACTCAACCAGTCTTGGCGGTGCCAATGTACTGATGCCGGGCCCCGAGATACAGGCCAATGTGATCGAGACTTTGCTGGCCGGAAACTTCATCGAAGAAGTTCCTGCCGCTGCCCGCCTGCTGAGTTTCGCCGCCGCACTCGGCGCATTGGCTTATCTGGGCTTGCGCCTGTCGGCCATGCGCTCGGTGGTATTGGTGATTCTGGCAATGCAGCTCGCGGCGTTTGCCGCCTATCTGCTGTTCAAGCAGAACCTGCTGTTTCCAGTGGCGCACCTGCAAGCCGGCATGCTGGTGGTGCTGATTTGTCTTTCGCTGTTGCGCCTGACGCGCGAAGAGCGCGAACGCAAGCGCATTGGCCAGATGTTTGGCCGCTATGTTTCCCCGCAAGTGGTGACGGCACTACTGGCCTCTTCGGAACTACCCGAACTGGGTGGCCAGACGCGGCAGATCAGCGTGCTGTTTTCGGATATCCGCAACTTCACCACGTTTTCGGAAAAGCTCAGCGCGCGCGAAGTGGTAGAGCTGCTCAATACCTACTTCGAGCGCGCCTGCGCTGTGTTGCTGGCCGAGGGCGCAACCATCGACAAGTTCATTGGCGATGCCATCATGGCCGAATTTGGCGCACCGCTGGAGCAGCCGGATCACGCTCGCCGCGCTCTACGTGCGGCTATTGCGCTACGCGCCGTGGCAGTGGATTTTCGCACCTGGGTCGTGGCGCGGTTTCCCGATCGCGATTTACCTGAATTTAATATCGGTATCGGTGTGCATAGTGGCGAGGCGGTGATCGGCAATATCGGCTCGTCGACGCGCATGGAGTACACCGCGATCGGCGACACGGTGAATATTGCTTCGCGTCTCGAAGGTCAGACCAAGGAAACCGGCGCACATATTCTGGCCAGCCGTGATACTGTTTCGCTAGCCGGGAGCGAATTCAAAACCGGCTCCCACCATCGCCTGACGGTCAAGGGTCGTATAGCGCCCGTGGACGCCCTCGAGATCGTCACAGTCAAGTGAGGTCCTCATGTCATCAAGGTTTCTGTTTATCGGTTTGGTGCTCCTTGGTTTCGGTCAGGTCCAGGCCGCTGAGGTGGCCCTGGTCATGTCCGTGCAGGGAAAAATTGCGCGGCTGGACGGATCGACCCAGGTACCGCTGGAAGCCTTCGTCAAACTGAAGAGCGGCGACCAGCTGGCGCTGGAAGACACCAGCCGTCTGCAAGTGGTGTACTTCAAAACCGGACGTCAGGAAACTTGGTCCGGCCCGGGGCGTTTAAAAATGGCCGTGGCCGAGGGCAGAGCCGAGGATTTACCGACGCCTCAGATCAAAATGCTGCCTTTGGTAATGGTCAAACAACTCGCGCGAACGCCGTCGCTGGACAGCCAGGGTCGCGGCGGGGTCACGCGCTTGCGTGCGATTGCCAGTGACGATGCCATCGCCAAACTGGATGCCACGTACCGGGAGCTGAAAAACACCGCGCAGAGCGGAGACCTGGGACCGGAAATGTATTTGCTGTCGGGACTCTTTGAGATGCGCGAGCTGGACAGGGTGGAAGCGCTGTTGGGTGAATTGCAGCGGGCGCAGCCAAAGAATCTTGAAGCGTCGCTGCTTGTGTCGCTATACAAGAAAGCCGTGAGAAATGTGCGCGAGAGCAGGAAACAGTAGTATTATCTACGTCGCATTATCGGAGTCAAGTGATACATCGCGATGACGGTCAAGGACAATCGAGAAACTCGAGGCAGATCATACGCAAAAAAATTTCGGTCAAGCACTTGGTCGCTCATTCTTTTTGGGAGATGACAGTGAGAAATATGTTAGCGCGATTTTGGGTTGTGGCATTTCTACTGTGCGTTTCTGGATCGGTCGCGGCATCGGGTACGGTCAGTGTCGGTGATTGCAATACCGGCAGCGTCACTCAGGCAAGCGGAGGCGGTCTGACTGGTAGCGGAAGCTGCAATGTCACGTACTCTGACGGAAGCAATACAGCCTCCGGTAGCGTAAATGTATCGTTCAATGAGTACAGCGCCAGCGTATCGGGTTCTCTAACCGGGGCTTTTACTTTTTACGCTGGTAGTTTCTCCGTATCAGGTA
>JAIPCF010000110.1 GCA_021738385.1 Sulfuritalea sp.
ATTTTTCCGTAATCGGTATTCATTCCACCATTGCCATACACATCAATGCCCACCGCCATATCCCAGCCGAGCATTTTGGTGTAGCCGAATTCGGGAACAGCAAACAAGTTTTTGCCACTCTTGTAGTCAGTGTTCACTGAGACTGTCTGATAGGCATTGTTAATCGTGGGGCCTGCCGTAGCCGTACCCCCCCACCGGGACGTTCTGATCGGTGAAAATAGGTCCAGTCCAAAATCCATGCGATCACCAACCATCGACATCCCTGCTGGATTGGTGGCTGCCGCCAGCGAGTCTTGCGGTAGCGCTATTCCTACACCTCCCATACTTTTTGCCTTGATGCCGTAGCCATGCGAAAAATAGCCGTTAGTCGCAAATGCAGGTGCAGAGACACCGATGGCGACCAAAAGTGCTGCGATTTTTTTCAGTTTCATTCCGATATCTCCCCTGACGGTTGAACAATTTTTCATGCATTAAACATTTGAATATACAAATAAACTAATCTTTTTGTCGCAACTAATCGCTTGGTGGCGCACTAATACACCGCTTCTTGCTGCTACATGAACAAAGTAACGTCTGCCTTCTGAGCTTCGGGCAGGAATGTCGCGGCACCGGCAAAGTCGAGGCCCGAAATGAAGTCATCGTGCTTGAAACCAAACAGATCGACAGTCATCTGGCAGGCGATGAATTTGACATCGGCTTCCTGCGACAACCCACGCAGTTCCTCAATACTGGCCACTCCATTGTTCTTGATGGTCTGTTGCATCAGCATGGTCGCGACATTCTCGAAACCCGGCACACCAGCCTGAACGATGTTGGGAATGTTCCAGTTGATACCCTTGAACCACTCGGGACCGAAAGGCATTTTCATCGGCATGCCCGGGTTGCCGAGCGGGCTCACTTTCAGGTCGGAAACATCCTTCTTTAGCAGATTCAGGCCATAGAAAGTAAAAAATATCTGCACATCCCAGCCCAAGGCAGCCGCTGTCGACGCAAGAATAAAGGGCGGATAAGCCCAGTCCAGAGTTCCTTTGGTGGCGATGATTGCCATTGATGGCGTTTTCGACTCTTCGCGTTGGCGCAATGCTTCCTCAATCTTCTGCGGTAGCAGTTCTTCCAAACGACGATTAACAAGCTCTTCGATATTGGCGATTTCGGGAGTAGCGCCCATGAGTGTTCTCCTGGTCAGAATGACCGACAGGTTTGATGATTAAACAAATCGCAGTGCAGCAGCCAGATGATTCTCTCTATACCCCTATAGCTATCAGTGATTACCCCTATAGATACCAGCAACTATCCTTGGAGCGATCAGTGGTTCATCGGCATTCAAACCACCTCATTAACGCGCTCCACGCCGAAGAAAAAATCGGCGCGGGGTTTTGAAGAAGCAGATCACGTCTTGCATTTCCAGAGAACAACAGCTCTTCAGCAAGCTGTCTTTAACGGGAAGCTTTGGTCTATTTGCGCTTCATGAAAAATTCAAATTCCTTGTTGTTTTCCGCACTGGCCAGAAGCTCATTGCCTGTTTGCTTTGCAAACGCTGCGAAATCCTTTACCGAACCGGGATCGGTGGCGATGATGCGTAATACTTGACCCGATTGGAGTTCAGCCAATGATTTTTTGGCGCGCAGAATGGGAAGCGGGCAATTGAGACCGCGGGCATCGAGTTCCTTGTCAAAGTTCATTTCTCTTTCCTCTCTCGTGGTATTGGACTAGAAACTAATATGGATTAGGTACTTAAGCGTTCGATAATATACTCAAAACTCCTGCATAACAACAGGGTTTATGCAATCGACTGGTAATACAAATTCTGCGGATGGTTTGCCTGAGCGAAGAAAAACCAGCGCTCGGCCAACAAGCCAAGGTACTGCACCACAAAGGCGGCAACCAACCCCCCGCTGTTGCCTTGCATACCTATCAGCAGCAAAAGCAGCGGTAGCGGAAACACCGCAATCAGGAAGAACCACTTGATACCTCGCAGCACCGCAATTGGCTTCCCGTGAAAGAACTCCCGGGTATTGAAACTGCCGCCCATGAATCCCTGAGTCTTCTGCACAATTTTCGGATGTTTGATGCCGATGGCCGTCTGCAGGGTTGATTTCGGTTTCAGGCGGGCATTACGGTAGAGCGAAGCTGCCCGGCTGATCAGCCCGAGAGCAGTGATGATCACCGCCCAGCCGGCCAGGAAACTGACCAGTTCCGGTGCCGCTGCCGTGGCAAATGCCGCGGCAAGCGTAAAGCCCGAAGCACCACCGAGCAAAACGTAATTGATGACCGTCAGCGGCGAATGCCATTCGGCGAGAAACTTCAGGCAGGCGTAAATCATTCCCGTGCACACGAACAGAGCGAAGGCCAGCAGCGTTCCTGCAACGCCCAAAATAGCACTGGGGTCGACCGGCAGACCGCCGGGCAACGTCATCAGCACCGGGTGCCAGTCCAGCCAATGCGCCAGACCGTAAAGGAAGACGATTCCCATGAAGGCTGGCAAGACGATCACCTCGCGCGACAGCCAGGACGTTCGCCACATGGCGGCGGAGCGCCAGGCGCGTTCCGGATGCCCGAGGTGAAAGAAGGACGCGCCCAAGCCAAGCACTAGCAGGGTAACCGCCAGAACACTTCCCTGACCATAGAACGCATGGGCGTCCGGTGCCGGCAACAGTTTGAATGCGGCATAGGACTGCACGGTGAATAACGCGAGAAAGAGCCCCTGGGCGGCGCCGATCAAAGTGGTCAGAAAAATGACAGAAAAAGCAGGATGCATGTCGGTTGGGTGTCCGCTTACCAGGTAGTGAAATCGTCCAGGGTCGGCTCGTTGGTGGCCGGCTTGGGCAACTTGCGATCGACCTTGAGCGGATTGTCGGCACGCTCGAGTTCGTCCTCGTGAATCTTGATCCGGGTCTTGCGCCGCGGCAGGTAATGATTCGCCGGGTGGGTGCCCCATTCCGGCATCAGCGCATAACCGCCAGCCTCGCGGATGGCGATCGACACATCCGACTCCGAATCATGGATATCGCCATACAGACGCGCCGAGGTCGGGCAGGCCTTGACGCAGGACGGCTTGCGGTCTTCTTCGTTCATCGACATGTCGTAGATCCGATCAACGCACAAAGTGCACTTCTTCATTACCTGCTGCTGCTCGTCGAGCTCGCGCGCGCCGTAGGGGCAGGCCCAGGAGCAATACTTGCAGCCGATACATTTGTCGTAGTCGACAAGAACGATACCGTCCTCCTTGCGCTTGTAGGAAGCCCCCGTCGGGCACACCGGTACGCAAGGTGGGTCCTCGCAATGCAGACAGGACTTGGGAAAGTGCACCGTCTCGGTATTGGGAAACTCGCCCACTTCGAAGGTCTGCACCCGATTGAAGAAGGTTCCGGTTGGATCGGCGCCATACGGGTTCTGATCAACCATGGGTCCGGCGCTGCCCGAAGTATTCCATTCCTTGCAGGATGTCACGCAGGCCTGACAGCCAACGCAGACATTGAGATCGATGACCAACGCGAGCTGGGTCATCGCGAGCGCTCCATGATGGCGAGTTGGGTCATTTCGGCTTGACTCCGAGAAACGCCAGGATGCTGCTGCGAGTCTTCATGCCCGGATAAGGCTTCATCACCTCGAATTGAGGGGAGGTCGTTGCCGTCTCGCCAGCGCCGACTTTATAAATCCTCACCCGCACGTCGTACCATGCTGCCTGGCCGGTGATCGGGTCCGAGTTGGAAATCCGTGATGACCCGCCCGCCGGCAACTCTTCCGAAATCAGGTGATTGAGCAAAAAGCCCTTCTGCGATTCATTGGCGTCGGGCGTCAGATTCCACGCCCCCGCCGCCTTGCCGATGGCGTTCCAGGTCCATACCGTACCGGGTTCGACTGCCTCGGAATGACGCGCCATGCAACGCACCTTGCCCCATTGCGACTCGACCCAGATCCAGTCACCGTCGGCAATCCCCTGCTGCAGCGCGGTGCGGGTATTGACGAACAGATAGTTGTGGGTGTGAATCTGGCGCAGCCAGGCGTTCTGCGAATCCCAGGAGTGGTACATCGCCATCGGCCGTTGTGTCACCGCCGCCAGCGGGTACTTGTGCCGGTCGGTGACCTGCCCTTCAAGCGGCTCATAGTAGAAGGGCAGCGGATCGAAATAGGTGTCGATACGTTTTTTCAAAGGCTCGGGCGGTTTGCGCGTCAAACCTTTGCCCTGGGCAGCACTGCGGAAGCGCTGCAGCACTTCCGAGTACAGGTGGATCAGGATCGGCTCGGCGTAGCGCGTGATGCGGTTGCGCTGGGACCATTCGAGATACCCCTTGTTCCAGTTGCGCATGTACTGGTAGGACTTGGGCAGTTCGTAATGGAATACGCAATTGTTCTTCTCGTACATTTCCCACTGCTTCGGGTTGGGCTCGCCGCGCAGGAATTTCTCGCCGCCCTTGCCGCGCCAGCCGGCCAGAAAACCGATGCCGGAGCCCGGCTCGGTTTCCCAATTGACGACGAAATCCGGATAGTCGCGAAACTTGCGCTCCCCCGCCTTGGTGACAAATGCCGGCAGTTTCAGGCGCGTGCCCAGTTCAATCAGCACTTCCTGGAAGGGCTTGCAATCGCCCGACACCGGCACCACGGGAATGCGCACTGAATCTACCGGCCCGTCGAATTCCGAAATCGGCCGGTCAAGCATGGACATCACGTCATGCCGTTCGAGGTAGGTCGTGTCCGGCAGGATCAGATCGGCGAAAGCCGTCATTTCCGAATGAAAGGCGTCGCAGACGACCAAGAAGGGAATCTTGAATTCGCCCGCATTGGGTCCCTCGGTCTCCTTGTCGTTCAGCATCTGCCGCACTTCGACCGTGTTCATGGTCGAGTTCCATGACATGTTAGCCATGAAGATCAGCAGGGTGTCTATCTTGTAGGGATCGCCGCGCCAGGCATTGGTGATGGCGTTGTGCATCAAGCCGTGCACCGAGAGTGGGTACTCCCACGAGAAGGCTTTGTCGATACGCACCGGCGAGCCATCGTCATTGACAAACAGGTCATCCGGGTCGGACGGCCACCCCAGCGCCATGCCGTCGAGCGGTTGGTTTGGCTGCACGGCGCGCGGATCGTTCGGAGTACGGGCGCAGGGGGGAATCGGACGCGGGAACGGTGCCTTGTGCCGGAAGCCGCCGGGGCGGTCGATGGTGCCCAGCAGTGACATCAGGATCGCCAGAGCACGTATGGTCTGAAAGCCGTTGCTGTGCGCCGCAAGACCACGCATGGCGTGGAAGGCCACCGGGTTGCCGGTCACCGTATCGTGCTCGACATCCCAGGAGTCGGTCCAGGCAATCGGCAGTTCGATCTTCTGATCGCGTGCGGTGACGCCCATTTCATGCGCCAACTGACGAATGGTTTCAGCCGAAATGCCGGTGATCTGGCTGGCCCAATCGGGCGTGTAGTCCGTGACGCGCTCCTGCAGAAGCTGAAACGCTGGTTTGACCGGCGTACCGTCAGGCAGGATGAACTCGCCGAGAAGGAAAGGGTCGGCACCGGCCTGATGCGTCACCACCGGTCGGTCGGTATTGCGATCCCACCAGAGCTTGTCTTGCGGTTCGTAGCAGGCTTCCTCGGTCGGAACTTCGGTGCGCACGAAAAAGCCGAACTCGTCGTTGGCCTCGGCGACATTCACCAGTTGTCCGGCGTTGCTGTACTTGACCAGGAATTCTCTGTCATACAAGCCGGTAGCAATGATCTCGTGGATGATGGCCAGCAACAACGCGCCGTCAGTGCCGGGACGGATCGGCACCCATTCGTCGGCAATCGCCGAATAACCCGTACGCACCGGGTTGATGGAGATGAAGCGGCCGCCGTCGCGCTTGAATTTCGACAATGCGATCTTGAGCGGATTGGAATGATGATCCTCGGCGGTGCCGATCATGACAAACAATTTGGCACGATCGAGATCGGGTCCGCCGAACTCCCAGAACGAGCCACCGATGGTGTAGATCATGCCCGCAGCCATGTTCACCGAGCAGAAGCCGCCGTGGGCAGCATAGTTGGGTGTGCCGAACTGGCGCGCGAACATGCCGGTCAAGGCCTGCATCTGGTCGCGACCGGTAAATAATGCAAATTTTTTGGGATCGGTCGCGCGAATCTTGCCCAGGCGTTCGGCCAGCGTGGCGAAGACTTCTTCCCACTCGATTTCTTCGAACTCCCCGGCGCCGCGCTCGGCCCCGGCCTTGCGCTTGAGCGGCTTGAGCAATCTGGCTGGCGAATACTGCTTCATGATGCCGGACGACCCCTTGGCGCAGATTACGCCCTTGTTCAGCGGATGATCCGGATTGCCGTCGATGTAGCGCACCACGCCGCCCCGCATATGCACCCGAATGCCGCAGCGGCAGGCGCACATGTAGCAGGTGGTGGTCTTGACTTCCTGAAGCGAAGAGTCTGATAGTGTGACAGCTTGCATTGAGGCCTTGGCAGGGTTGATTTGGTGTATTAGCAATTATTTATATTGTGACAATAAGCATGTGATGGGTACAGGGGATAATTTCTATTTTTGGATAAGCAACGGTGATTGCCCCTGCCTGCCTCTGCGCTGTAGAGTACTCTCCCCGACAGTCACTGGTCACCGCCTGGAAGCGTAAAGCCATGGATATTCCCGATTTCACCGATGCCGAGTGGCAACTGGTCAACCAGATTTTGCTCGAGCGTTACAGCCGCCTGGTTCCCATGCAGGCCGCCGATGTCGAATTGCAACTCGACCCCGAGAGTGAACAATTGACCACGTGCCCTTCACTCTACTGGAACGAACTTGGCGCCGAATTCATCGTCAGCAAGCTGGCGGATCAGCGCTTCCGCTGCCAGTTCTTTTACTCGGCAAACGAGCAGTTCGGCACCGGCCGGGACGTCTACGACAATTTGGGCGATTGCGTCACCAACTTGTTGCAACTGCAAGCCGATCATCACAGCACCCGCTCCTCATCGCTGACCGAAACACTGGGTGACAAGATACCGGAACAGGACGACGATTATCACGGCCCCATCGTGATATGACGCTGGAGAGGGCTCGACAACTGCTCGGCATCCAGGTCAGTTTCGGCGGCGGATACAACCGCAATAGCACCCGACTGATACTCGCCGAGGTGGCGCGGGAGCATGGTCAGGTGGCGGCGGATGCGCTGATTCGCGAACTGCAGCTCGACAAGGTTTTTGGCCTGACACCGGGCAACTCGCCATGAAGATCTGCATCCTTTCAGACAGCCACGACCGCGGCCCGCAAATGGCTGCCGCAGTTACCGCAGCCCGCGCCGAAGGTGCCGCAGCGGTAATCCACTGTGGCGACATCATCGGCGGCAACACGCTAAAAGCTTCACTAAAGCTTGGCCTGCCGATCCACGCGATACATGGCAACAATCTCGGTGACCCGGTTTCCATCGCCCGTATGGCATGCCACTCCGATGGCCTGCTGAATTATCACGGTCAGGACGCGATCATCGAGCTTGGCGGTCGACGCATTTTTCTGACGCACTATCCGCATCTGGGTCACGGTATGGCCTGCACCGGCGACTATGACCTGGTCTGTTGTGGTCACAGCCACGAAGCCCTTGTCAAACAGCAAACCAACGTCAAGGGTGGTTTCACCTGGCTGATCAATCCCGGTACGGTCGCCGGTCTTGGTGCTCCAGCAGCAACCTGGATACTTGGCGACCTGGAAACCATGAGCTTCGAGATTCGCAAACTACCACCAGCGAACTAAATTCTTCGCTCCGCCGGCGACTCGAATCGCAGCACAGCTGACTATTGCCAGCCCGAGCGGCCGTTGCTATTGCATCGACGCCTGCCCTTCAATGTGTAAAGTCCGCGTCGGGAAAGCAATTTCGGCGCCATGATGGGCGATGATGTCTGCCACCTTCAGCAACACATCCTGTTTCACCTGGTGATAGTGCACCCATTCCTTGGTTTTAGTGAATGTGTAGATGAAGAAGTTCACCGATGAGTCTGCGAACTCATTGAAATTGACAATCAGTGTCTGCGTGGCATCAATCTCTGGATGCGCCTGGAGCATGCCTTTCACCTCGGCAACGATGGGCGCCATTTTGGCTATATCTTCATATCGGATGCCAATCGTTTCCTTGATGCGACGATGACTCATGCGCGAGGGATTTTCCACCACGATGGTGGTAAATACCGCGTTCGGCACATAGATCGGGTTCTTGTTGAAAGCCCGGATGCGTGTATGGCGCCAACTGATGGCTTCGACGGTGCCTTCGATCTGCTTGTCCGGCGAGCGTATCCACTCGCCGACACTGAACGGTCGGTCCATGTAGATGGTCAAACCACCAAAAAAATTGGCGAGTAGATCCTTGGCGGCAAAACCCACTGCTATGCCTCCAATACCGCCGGCAGCCAATACGCCAGATACGCTAAAGCCCAAGGTCTGCATGATCATCAGGGTCATGACGATGACCACGGACAATCGACCAAGTTTGGAAAGCGCGTCAACCGTTGTCTTGTCTACCTCCTCACCCTTCTCCACCCGTACCTCTATGTAACGGTTGCCGGCGAGCCTGATCAACCTAAAAATGAACCATCCCAGGCAAACCACCACACCGACATCGCGCAATGGCCCCACCATGTCGAATAGCGGATCGTCGACGTGTCGCCGCACAATGCCCGCCGCCGCCGCAATGCCGACCACCCAGATAAGTGCCGGTAAGGATTGTTTGGCGGACCGGATAAGAATGTCATCCCAGGCATTCGAGGTTCGTTCCGCCACGCGCGCTGCCTTGCCCAGCAACCAGCTCGCGGCAAAATTCAATACCGCGGTAACGGTTATGGCAATCAGCAGTTTCGGCATCCACGGTTCTGCCAGAAATGCGAGACCGAAACGGTCGGCAAGTTCTTTCATCAAGCTGTCTCCTTGTTTCGCCAGCAATTCGCTGACCCAGCGTTGTTATCTTACCTTCTGCCGCGAGGGCTTTGACCAGTCTGGCATGGTTAATGACATTGAGCTATTTCTCCGTAAACTAGTTGATTCAAACGACGAGGGAAACTTCGAGCACTTTCTATCTGGGAGCGCTTCCGCGCAAGCTGGACATCGGATTTCCATTTCCCAAACCTTGTGATTGCGCACTAAACTGCATTCAGCTTTTCTATTCGAACATTGGAAGATTGCACAGCCTGAATTAGCCTCTGCTTATAAAATTCGGGGCACACTAAAACATACTCCCGGGAGCGCAATGTGACGGCTTCAATAGCAACCAGCCAGGCCATTCTGGTCGTGGGCGGCGGCATCAGCGGCATGACTGCCGCGCTCGAGGCAGCCGAATGCGGCAAGCAGGTCATTCTGGTGGAAAAAACACCGACGCTGGGTGGCCGTACCGCCCTGCTCTACCGCTACTTTCCCAAGATGTGCCACCCCACCTGCGGGATGGAAATCAACTTGCGCCGTATCAAAGGCAACCGCAGCGTCCGCGTCATGACCATGACCGAGGTACTTGCGGTAACAGGCCGGCGTGGAGATTACACGGTAACGCTGAAAGTTTCGCCACGCTACATCACGGAAAGCTGCACGGCCTGCGGTAATTGCGCCAAAGCGGTCAGCGCCGAGATCGACAATCCATTCGAATACGGACTGGCGAAAACCAAAGCCGCTTACCTGCCGCATGCCATGGCGTATCCGCAGCGCTTCGTACTCGATCCCTCGATCGCCGGCGCTGCCGACGGCGAAAAGGCCAAAGCCGCGTGCAAGTTCGGTGCAATTGATCTGGACATGAAAGAAGAGACTGTTGAAATCAAGGTCGGCGCCGTAATCTGGGCCACCGGCTGGAAGCCCTACGATGCGGCAAAGATTCAACCCTACGGTTACGATCGATTTGCCAATGTGATCACCAGCCTAGAATTCGAGCGCCTGGCTGATCCCCATGGACCGACGGGCGGCAAGATATTACGACCGTCGGATGGCAAGGAGGCCAAAGACATCGCCTTCATCCAGTGTGCCGGCTCGCGCGACGAGAACCACCTGCGCCACTGCTCGCGCATTTGCTGCATGGCCTCGTTGAAGCAAACCCAGTATGTGCGTGAAGCCTTCGGTGAGGAAGGTAAATCAACGGTGTATTACATCGACATCCGCGCCATCGACCGTTTCGAGGACTTTTACCAGATGGTGCAAAAGGACGCGACCGTCAGCTTCGTCAAATCCAAGGTCGCCAAGATCGTCCAGGACAAGGAAGCCAACCCGGTACTGCATGGGGTGAACACCGAGGGCTATCACCGCTACGCGACGACGCACGATCTTGTCGTGCTGGCGGTGGGCATGGAACCTGAGGCCAACGGTATCAAGCTGCCCGATGACATGCTGATTGATTCCTCGGGCTTCATGGAAGGTTGCAAAGGTGGCGCCGAAAATGAAGGCATGTTTGGTGCCGGTGCGGCCAGCAGCCCGCTCGACGTCAATCGTTCAGTGCAAAGTGCCACGGCGGCTGCACTGCGGGCGATCAAAGTGATTCACAAAACAGCCGCGGTGGAGGGTTAAGCGATGGCTGACAACAAATTTGCCGCATACATCTGTTCCGGCTGCGGCCTCGGCGAGACGCTCGACATCAAGACACTGGAAAAGATTGCGACCAAGGAAGGCAAGATGCAGGTGGTCAAGAGCCATCCCTTCCTGTGCAATGCCGAAGGCGTACAGATGATCAATGACGACATCGCCAACGAAGCCGTCACCCATGTCTGCATTGCCGCCTGCTCGCGCCGCTCCAAAACCGAGGCATTTCATTTTCCCACCGTCGCCATGTCGCGCGCCAATCTGCGTGAAGGCGTGCTGTGGGTGGTTGCCGAAGGTGAGGCGCACGACGAAGTGCGCCAGGAAATGGCCGACGACTATGTGCGCATGGGCTGCGCCGAACTCAAGAAAATGAAACTGCCCGCCGGCAATCCGGACAAGGCGCAAAGCAAGCGCGTTCTCGTCGTCGGTGGCGGCATGTCCGGTATGACGGCCGCCTATGAGGCCGCCGAAGCGGGCTACGAAACACTGCTGGTCGAGAAGCAGGCGCAATTGGGCGGCTGGGCGGCCAAACTGTGGAAGCGCGCGCCCTTCAAGGCGCCCTATGCAGAGCCGCAGGATACCGGCTTGGCTGAGTTAGCCGCCAAAGTCGGTTCGCATCCGCTGATCACCGTGCATCTGAATTCCAGTCTCGCCGAAACCGGCGGCGCACCGGGTCGCTTCACGGTCAAGATCGCCCAGGAAAGCGGCGCGGTGAAAGATGAAATTGTCGGCTCCATCGTCCAGGCCACCGGCTTCACTGGCTACGATATTGCCAAACTGCCGGAACTCGGCGGCGGTCAGGCCAACGTCGTCGATCAGGCCGGGCTGGAAGCCATGGCCATCGCTGCCGACGGCAAGGCCATCAAGCGCGCCGACGGCAAGGAAATCAAGTCCGTTACCTTCCTGCAATGCGCCGGGCAACGCGACGAGTCGGGAACGCATCTGCCGTACTGTTCCGGCCACTGCTGCGCCACCAGCATCAAGCAGGCCATATATTTCAAGGACGCCAACCCTGATATCGACACCGTGATCGTGTACCAGGACCTGCGTGTACCCGGCATGGGCGAGGACTTCTATCGCAGCGCCCAGGAAAAGGGCGTGCTGTTCACCAAGGGCAAGGCGACCGGTGTTGCCAGCAGCGGCGACGGCTGCAAGGTCAGCTTCCGCGACCTGATTCTCGATGAAGAAACGTCTATCGATACCGATCTTGTTGTTCTGGCTACCGGTCAGGTGCCCAGT
>JAIPCF010000111.1 GCA_021738385.1 Sulfuritalea sp.
CTTTGCGGTGCAACCGCACGACTTGCTTACGTCGCTCGTGCAATTGCGCCAGGGTCGAATATCTCGCATCGTCTTTTTCCATACAACATATCTGGGGATGACTGCCAATATTTCAAGCATTATCGTGCCGAGTCAATAGCAAGCGCGACCGGGTTACACTTGCCCTAATTCTTTGGGGAGAGAAGACCATGTGTGGCGGATGTTCTGGCGTGGCAGGCAGACAACTGATTCTGGCGCTGCTGTGTGTATTGATTGCTGGTTGCGCTGCTCCGGTGGCGGTGCCGATGGTCAAGGTTTTGGCCGAGACGAGTGTTTCGGCGAAGCCTTCCCTGGCCAGAAAACCGCTGTCGGCGCCGCAACCACTCGCGGCCGATTTCAAGGAGCCGCCGCTACTTGCCGGTGAGCGCACCATCTACGGAATTGTCCTTACCCCGGAACTGGAGCAGGTTGCCGCGCTTCAAGCCAGTGGACGTCTGGACGATGCCGTGGTCAAAACACTGGAAGCCGAGCGCACGGCGAAAGATCCTTTGATGTCCTGGTATCTGGCGGCCCATCGCACGCATTTACTGAATCTCGCAGGGCGCGCGGCGGAAGCCGAAACCGAATCGGATGTTGTTCGTACGCGCGAGATCGTTCTGCGCGGCAGCGATCTCGTTGCGCGGGCCTTGCGCGGTGACGCGCGAGCGCGGCTGGGCGAATACAAGCGCGCAATGGCCGATTATCTGTCGGTACTAGAGGCGCTTGGTGGCTGGACCTTTCCCACCAGCTATTCCGGCCCGCCATCCAATCAGATTGACCTGGCGCTTACCGTCGAGGCGCGTACCCGTGCACTACTCGGAATGTCCTTCATTCTCACCTTCACGGGCCAGCATGAAGTGGCGCTGGCTTGGGCCGAGGAAACCGAGCGGCATATGGCAGATTTGTTCTACGTGTCGGGTCACCCGCTGTACGGGTCGGCAATGGGACGCCTCACGCTGGAGCTTTATATGGGGCGCGCCGTGAATCTGGCCTTCCTCGGAGCCTCTCATCTGGCGACCGGCAGCGAGGATCGAGTCGCCGAGTCTTTCTTCACAGCGGCGCAGTCATATTTTGCGGCGATGAACTATGCCCACGGCCCGGTACATATTTCCGCACTCAGGGCGATGGGACTGCTGCGCGGTGGTCGCGTCGAGGATGCCCGCAGAGTTGCTCAACTTGCGGCAGGGCAGGCTTCGAACTCCGGCCTGGTTGATTTCGTCTGGCGTGTCGAGGCAATGGCTGGCGAGGCATTATTCAGCATCGGTCGCAAGGACGAGGCAGAGTCTTCTTTGCGCAATGCGCAAAGTGCGGTCGACCGCATCACCGGCTTGATTGGATCAGACCGGGAAAAAAGGCGTTTCGGTGTCGGCAAGGACGACATTACCTACCGTCTTGCACAACTCGATTTCGATCGCAATGATCCGGCCCAGCTCTACCAGGATCTCGAGCGGGGTAGGGCGCGCGCGTTCGTCGATATGCTTGCCACCGTCAAAATTGCCTCCGGCGATCCTGATATCGAGGCGATTCGAGCCATTGACGACAAGGCTCGGGTGATGGTCACCGCGATTGAAAACGGAAGCGGCGCCAGTTCCTCAGTGGCTAACGCAGCAGTACCCGGAAAAACAAGAGCGATGGGTATTCTTGCGGCCCAACTTGATCCACTTGTACGCGAGCGTGCAGCCGTGGTCGAGCGCCTTCGCCGGCGCGATCCTGCCTTGGCAGAAGCCCGGGGGCTTGGTTCAGCCGATCTGGGGCAGGTACGTGGTGCCTTGAAGACAGATGAACTGCTGATCTATTTTTTACCTGCGCGCGCAGAAGATAAATTGCGTGCGCTGATGATCAGTCGCGACAAGGCATGGCTGAAGCGGTTCTCCGTGTCTGCGACGCAACTTGGCAAAGATATGTCGGCGCTTGGCGTCGCGCTTGCCGCCGATGACGCGGCGACTCAAGCGGCGATTGGCAAGCGCCTGTCACAGGTCTTCGACGTCGCTTCATGGCAAGGGTATGGCGCGGTCTTGATCGTTCCCAGCGGATTGATTCATTCCGTACCCTGGGGCATTACCGCGACGGATGTCCCGGTCGTGGTGGTTCCGACGGGTTCCTGGCCGGGGCGTGTCACGGGAGAGAGGGTTGGTGCCCCAAGGACTGCCGTGGTCGTCGGCGATCCGGATTTTCGCGGCAAGGCCGAACAATTGCCGGGAGCGCGGGTCGAGGCGGCGCGCGTCGCCTCGCTCTACGGCACCAAAGCCATCATTGGTGCCACCGCGACAGAGGCCGAATTGCGTGCCGCGGTCGGCAGCGGTGTGGATGTGCTGCATCTGGCAACGCATGGCAAGTTTTTTGGCACCAATCCGCTGCGCTCGGCGATCTATCTTGCAGGCGCGTCGCCTTTGACAGCGGCCAACTTGTTCGAAAAGCCGCTACCGGCCCGTGTCGTAGTGCTTTCAGCATGCGAGACCGGTGTCGGTCATGCAGAAGCGGGCGACGATTTACTGGGGATTCCCCGCAGTTTATATCTGGGCGGCACAAGGGCGGTGCTGTCGAGTTTGTGGCCGGTCGACGATGCCGGCACGCTGGCATTTATGGAGACGTTTCATCGCGAAGCTGCCAAGGGTGATCTGGGCCGTGCCTGGTTGACCGCGCGTGACAGCCTCAGGCGCTCCGGCCACTCGCCACGTATTTACGGCGCTTTCCAGCTTGGCGGATCACGCTAGAGCTTGCGGCCCAGCCAGTTATCGATTTTCGCCGCGGCGTCCGTCCATTGCGGCTCCATCATCAGCATGTGTCCGGCACGGGGTATCACGCAGGTTTCAGCATTCCAGCCCGAGGCGGTGAAGTAGAGCTGATTGGAGGGGAACAGTGCGTCTAGTTCGCCGCCCATGACCAGCGCCGGAATCTTCGCGCGGCGCAACGGGTTGCGCCAGGCCAGCGCCATCATCTCCGTCACTGCGCCGTCGGATTCCGGCTGCAGCAGGGGTTTGAAGGCTTCGAACTGCTCGCGGGTGGTGTCGGGAGAGAAATACACTTCGCGCATCACGCGTTCCGTGTTTGCAGTGTATTTGCCACGCACGGCGTAGGCCGCCTCCCTGATGAAATCCGGCTGCTTTATTGCCAGTTGGATACTGCAACCAGAAAGTCCAGTTGGTGGTACAGGCGACATCATGATTACTGCCGCCGCCTTGCCTTTTTCAAGATAGCGCTGCACCACCAGCGCACCCATCGAATGTCCGATCAGAACCGGAGGCGCGGGCAGCTCGGCGACCAGTTGTCCGACATCCGCGGCGTAATGATCGATATCGAAACTGTCCAGATCGTCGTGGCCTTCGCTTTTTCCATGGCCGGACAAATCGATGGCGTGGCAGTTGTAACCCAGCTTGCTGAAGTGCGGCAAAAAGTTCATGTCCCAGCAGCCCCCATGAACATAACCTCCATGCACGAACACCAGTGGCGGATGGCCATTCTGTTTTTTTGCCGGGCGGTGAAGCGTGTGGAGTTTTCTGGGTTTCAAGGTGGGCTTTCGGATCGGATCAATGAGGTCAGAACAGTATCACGCCGCGCGCGTTGCGCCCCTCGGCGAGATCGGCGAACGCCTGTGGTGCTTCCTCGATGCTGTAAGTGCGGGTGATCAGTTCGTCGAGCTTGAGCCGGCCACTGCGATAGAGACCGATCAGCCGCGGGAAGTCCTGCTGCGGACGCGCCGAGCCGAAGTAGCTGCCTTTGAGCGTCTTTTCTTCAAAGGTCAGGCTCGATGTGCGAATTGTCGTCGTATCCTTCGGCCCGGCCACTCCCACCACCACCGCCGTACCACCCTTGCGCAGGCAGCCATAGGCCTGCGCCGCGATGGTGCCGAGGCCGACACATTCGAAGGCGTAATCGGCGCCGCCTTCGGTCAGTTTTTTCAGCGCCTTGACGATGTTTTCTTCGTTCGTGGCATTCACCGTATGCGTGGCACCAAACTGTTTGGCCATCTCCAGCTTGGCATCCGAGGTATCGACAGCAACGATGATGCGCGCGCCGGCAATCGCGCAGCCCTGGATGGCATTGAGGCCGACCCCGCCGCAGCCGAAGACTACGGCCGCCGAGCCGGCTTCCACCTTCGCCGTATTCACCGCGGCACCGACACCGGTCATCACGCCGCAGCCGATCAGCGCGGCTTTGTCGAGTGGCACGGCGGCATCGATCCTGACCACGTTGTCGACGTGCAGGGTGGCGTATTCGGCCATCACGCCGCAGCCGGAAAAGATGTTCATCGGCTTGCCGGCGGCATCCTTGAAGCGGGTGGTGCCGTCGGGCAGGGTATAGCCGGCCTTGGCGGCCTGGTCGCACAGTTGCGGGCGACCGGTCTGGCAGTAGCGGCACTTGCCGCACATGCTGACGAACGAGCTGACGACGTGATCGCCTATTGCAAACCCGGCGAAGCCGCTGACGCCTTCACCCACGGCCACGATTTCGCCGGCGCCTTCGTGACCGAGCACCACCGGTGGCGGGAAGGGAATGGTGCCGTTGGTGGCCGACAGGTCGCTGTGACAGACGCCGCAGGCAGCGAGCTTGATCATCACTTCGCCGTGTTGCGGCGGATCGACGCTGACGGTTTCGACAACGACGGGCTGGCCGATTTCTCGGCAGACGACGGCGCGGGCTTGCTGGGTCATGGTTATGCTCCTTTGACGTAGTTCAATTCAAATTCTTTACCACAGAGACACAGAGGCACAGAGAAAGACCAAAAACGAGCAATTCCGGACTGATTGAAGCCCATTCGCCTTTCTCTGTGCCTCTGTGTCTCTGTGGTTCACGCTGTTGTTCAGTTTCATTCCTTGTACCAGACCAGTTGCTGGGTAGTGGCGAGCAGTTCGCCATCCCGACTCCAGACGTGGCCATGGTGATCAAAGTGGCCGTCGCTGAAAGCCTGGGCCTGGGCGACGGTCAATACGGGAGCGGCGCCGTGGCGGGTCAGTACTTCCTCGCTGGCGTGAAAATAGATGTTGATCGATACCGTACCGATCGGCACGAATTCGGGCCGGCGCAGGAAGATGCGCGGCAGAAAACTGTCGCACAACGCGGTCAGCGACGCGTAGTCCAGCGGGCGCGGAGGCACATCTGAAACCCAGGCCTGGCTGAGGCTGTCGGGGTTTTCCGCGAACGGTTTGCCGCGCACCAGACGAAATTCGTAGCGCTGAAGAAAGCCTGTGGCACGGCGCGGTGGGGCAGCCGGGCATTGATCGGCGGTTGGTACCGCGGGGCAGGCGGCTTCAACGTGGCTCCATGTTTCGCGGCGCAGGGCACAGATGGCGATGGCCTGCGCCAGCACACGCTGCTTTTGCAACAAACGGATCGCCCAATGCTGGCTGCTGCGATTGGCTCGCACCAGTTCGGTTTCAATCGCATAGTCCCCGGCCTCAATGGGCGCGATGAAGTTGAGCGTGAATGACAAAGGGCTGCCGCGCCGTTCCGGATCGTGCAGCATCGCCTGCATCATTGCCGCCGCGGTAACGCCACCAAAGGGGCTGACCATGTTCCAGTAGTCCTCACTGGTGCGGCCGAGCCAGCGGTTTGGTGCTTCGTTGTCGAGCGTGATGGCGGTGTCGAAGGGATGAGGGCTCACGGGTTCAGACCAACCGTTCACGGCCGCTCCAGTAGGCATCGCGGATCTTGCGCTTCTGCAGCTTGCCGTTGTCGTCGCGCGGCAGCGCCGACACGATGTCGATGCAGCGCGGAACCTTGTAGCTGGCAATGCGCTCATTCAACGCCAGGCGCAGGGTTTCCGCATCCAGCGTTGCACCGGCTTCGGCCACTACCTGTGCCGCCAGCGACTCGCCGTACTCTTCATCGGGGACGCCGATCACGGCGCAATCAGCAACGCCGGGCAGGGTGATCAGCACATGTTCGATCTCGGCCGGATAGATGTTTACGCCACCGGAAATCACCATGTCCGAGGCGCGATCGCAGATGAACAGAAAGCCATCCTCGTCCAGATAGCCCATGTCGCCGACGCTGACCAGGCCGTCGCGCTCGACGGCGCGGCGGGCGGCGTCATTGCCGTGGTAGGTGAAATCGGAATAGGCCGGCTGGTGCACGTAGATAGTGCCGATTTCACCGGCGGGCAATTCGGCGCCCATTTCGTCGAGTATGCGTATCTTTGCGCCTCCGGCAGCACTGCCGGCGCTGCCGCTCTTGCGCAGGGCATCTTGCGGACGCATCACGGTGATATAGCCGGTTTCACTTGATGCGTAGCTTTCGTAGATCACCGGCCCCAGCCAGTCGATCATTGCTTTCTTTACATCGGGCGCGCAGGGCGAGCCGGTTGAAGCAACGAAGGTTAAAGAGGAAAGATCGTAGCGACTGCGCACCTCCTGCGGCAGGCGCAGCAGGCGTACGTACATCACGGGAACCAGATAGGCCGTATCGATGCGATGGCGTTCGATCAGGGCCAGCGTGGCTTCGGCATCGAATTTCTGTTCGAGCACCAGCAGTGATCCCATCAACAACGATTGCTGGGCAAATGAGCTGGGTGCGCTGTGATACAGCGGCGCCGAAATCAGGCTGCGCACGCCGGGATAAATCCCCAGCACCTCTTTCGTGAGTTGTGTCGCCAGTACCTGTTGGTCGGGTGTCAGCGGCACGCGGCGCACGCCTTTGGGGCGCCCGGTGGTGCCCGAGGTGTAGGCCATGTGGCCGCGCGGGGTACGTGGCTGGCCGTTGTAGGCGGGCTGCGCCGCCAGCCAGGCTTCGAACTCGTCGGCATTGGCATGTGCCTGATGGACGACGATCACTTTCACTTGCGGCGGAACGGCACCGGCAATTTCCGCCAGAAAGCCCGACTGCACGAACAGCACCTTGGCACCGGAGTCGGTGAGGATAAAGCCGGCTTCTTCGCGCTTGAAGTGCCAGTTGATCTGACAATAGTAGGCACCGGCGATGCGGCAACCCTGAATGATGTCTACATAGGCCGGATCGTTCTTCAGCATGACCGCGACGACGTCGCCATCGTCCACACCTAGGCAGGCAAGGCCGCCGGCCAAACGTACGGCACGCTCGTCGATCTCGGCGGCGGAACGTTCCAGCTGGCCGAAAATCAGCGCTGCCGTCATGCCGCGCGCGCGACCGGTTGTGACAATGCGGTGAAGCGTTGCAGGTGATAGTCGGTATCGCCAAACAGCATTTCAATGGTGGTCAGGCGCTTGAACCAGTGACTGACGATCAATTCTTCCGTCATCCCCATGCCGCCGTGCAGTTGCACCGCGTTTTGGGCGACGAAGCGACAGGCCTGGCCGACAGTCACCTTGGCGGCCGACAGTGCTCGCTGGCGAGCGGTCTGGTTTTCATCGGTGCAATGCAAGGCGGCAAGATAGCTCATCGAACGCGCCTGCTCCTGGTGCATCAGCATGTCCGCCATGCGGTGTTGCAATGCCTGAAAACGCCCGATGGGTTGGCCGAACTGCTGGCGGGTCTTGAGGTATTCAGTGGTTGCGGCGACGGTTGCTTCCATGATGCCGACGGCTTCAGCACAAAGCGCGGCCAGGCCGATGTCCAGCGCCGCATCGATGGCTTTGGTTGCCGTCTCGCCAGCGCCGAGTTTTACGGCGGCAACATCGGTAAGCACAATATCCGCGGCATGTTGTCCATCGAGGGTCGGGTAATCACGCAGCGTCACTCCTGAAGCGTCCGGTGCCACGGCAAAGAGCCCGATACTGCTGTCAGCCAGTCGCGCCGAAACCAGCAGCAGATCGGCGCAGGCGCCATGCGCAACAACCGCCTTGCGACCGGAAAGCCGCCCCTTGGTTTCAGTGACTGTTTCGCCTCGCGCATCGGTGTGCGCCAGCACCACGATGCTTTCTCCCGCAGCAATACGCGGTAGCCACTCGAAACAAAACTCGGCGCTGGCGGGCTCTGCATGCCTGGAATTCCGCTTCGCGGGCAGGCAACGGCGTATCAACGCCGGAGCGATCACCGCGCTTGCCAAATACGGTTCCAGCAACAGCCCGGCTCCAAAAGCGCGCATTACCAGCCCGGTTTCCACCGGACCGTAGCCAAGTCCGCCATGTTCATCGTCAATGTTGAGGGCCAGCACACCGAGATCGGCCAGTCCCTGCCAGACTTCGCGGCTCCAGCCGGCGTTAGAACCGAGAATCGCGTTGCGTTTTTCGAAGCCGTAGTCCTTCGCCACAAAGCGCTGCACGGTATCGGCCAGTGCGCGCTGATCTTCGTCGTAATCGAAATTCATGGCGCTGACGGGCCGCCCCAAGGCGGCATCGCGTAAGGAATGTGGAAGCCGCCTGGCGGCTGAACCAGAGTCACCCCTTTCCTTGGGAAAGGGGATGGGGGAAAGGTGGTATTCATTGGCGAACCTTAAAGTCCAAGGATCATCTGCGAGATGATGTTCTTTTGTATTTCGTTGGAGCCGCCGAAGATCGACAGCTTGCGCAGGTTGCAGTAGCCAGTACCGAGATGGGTCGCGTAGTCGGGGCCGACATCGGGCTGCTTGTACGGCAGGGCATAGGGGCCTGCGGCCTGCATCATCAATTCAGCAATGTTCTGCTGAATCTCGGTGCCCTTGATCTTGAGCAAAGAGGCTTCCGGCCCCGGCGCTTTTTTCGCATGTTCAGCCGACAGTACGCGCAGATTGGTGATCTCCAGTGCCATCAGGTCGATCTCGACTTGCGCCAACCGGGCGGCGAACAAAGGCTCGTCCAGTTTTCCTTCGGCTTCGGCGATACGCTTCAGGCGCGCCAATTCGCGTTTGGCGATGCCTATGCCGGCAATGTTGGTACGTTCATGGCCGAGCAGGAATTTGGCATAGGTCCAGCCCTTGTTTTCTTCACCAATCAGGTTTTCGATGGGTACTTTGACATCTTCCAGCCAGACTTCGTTGACCTCATGGGCGCCATCCAGCGTGATGATCGGGCGCACACTGACGCCCGGCGTTTTCATATCGATCAGCAGGAAGGAAATGCCGCGCTGTGCCTTGACCTCCGGATCGGTGCGGACCAGGCAAAAGATCCAGTCGGCATGCTGGCCCAGCGTGGTCCAGGTTTTCTGTCCATTGACAATGTAGTAATCGCCTTCCCGCACTGCTCTTGTTTTCACTGAGGCGAGATCAGATCCGGCGCCGGGTTCCGAATAGCCCTGGCACCACCACTCCTCGGCCGACATGATCTTTGGCAGAAAGCGCTGCTGCTGCGCCGGGCTGCCAAAGGCCATTAGCACCGGAGCGATCATCTTGAGGCCAAAGGAGATCAGCCGCGGTGCGCAGCCCTTGGCGCATTCCTCGTCAAAAATGTAGGACTCGGTCGGGGTCCAGCCGGGGCCGCCAAACTCCTTTGGCCAACCTGGGCCGCCCCAGCCGCGCACGTGCAAGGTTTTTTGCCAGAGCACATGGTCGTCGCGCGTCAGAGACTCACCGTTCATTACCTTGTCGCGAATGTGCGAGGGCAGTTTGTCTTTGACGAATTGGCGGACTTCTTCGCGAAAGGCGCTTTCTTCAGGGCTGAAATTCAGGTCCATGTGGGTTCATTGGTTTAAATGATTGATTTGTCGAATTGGCCAGGGCTTGTTCACGATGACTATCGTTTGGCCGCGAGCATCTCGCCCATTTTTTCGGCGATCAGATTGATGGCCTTCAGGGGGCGGATCATTACCTTGAAATCGACTATTCGGCCGTCCTCGTCCCATTTGATCAGGTCCGCGCCATTGACTTTGATGCCGTCGATATCGACCTGAAACTCGAGCAGGGCATCCCGTTTGCCTGAAATTTCTCGCACATAGGCAAATGATGGGTTGAAGAAAACATGGAATGCCGCGGCAAGGTATTGCTTGGTGATCGCCTTGCCCACTTGAGGTGTATGCACGACCGGCGAGTGGAAAACCACCTCATCGGCAAGCAGATTGTCCAGTCCTTCGATGTTCCGGTCACGTACAAGTTGATGCCAGGTGCCGATGGTGTCGATGCTCATTCGAAGTGCTCCGGGGTTGAGAGGTGGACGGCGTTCGTCCAATTCAGGTAGCTGGATAGTGTTCTGCATAGCAGACTAATATTCTGAAAAAAGTTCAAAGGTCGATTCTTCCTTTACTGAACAAGAATGTCAATGATTCCGGGCAATAGATATAAAAACGGGACGCTTCGCAACGTATCCACGGAGTGCCAGTGGCTTGACGGTGTTTTCCAAGCTGTGCCACTATCCGGAACTTCTATTAGTAAAACGGGCCACCTGGCAAAGTTCATGAGCGCCGAAATCGAAGCACGGCAGCAGGAAGTGGCAGCAATGTTCGACCGCCACGGGCCTGCATACCGCTGGTGGGCGGTGCTAACGGTGATGCTCGGTACTGTCTCGGCGATCATGGAAGCCACCGTGGTCAATGTCGCCCTGCCGGACATTATTCGCGTCTTTCATGTCGGCCATGATCAGGTACAGATCCTTTCCACCGGTTTTCTCGCCGCCACCACCGCCTCGATGCTGGTGGCGACCTGGGCAATGCAGCGCTTCGGCGTACGCCGCAGCTTTATGGGTGCGCTTGCGTTGCTGGTGATGTTTTCGGTACTCGCCACGCTGAGCAGCCGCTTTGAATTGCTGGCCTTGTGCCGTATCGGGCAGGGCAGCATCGCCGGCCTGATCCAGCCGCTGGCGATGTTGGTCATCATCGACGTCTTTCCGCCGCAGGAGCGTGGGCGTGCGATGGGCGCTTATGGTTTGGGCATTGTGCTGTCTCCTGCCGTAGGCCCGGTGGCGGGCGGTCTGCTGGTCGATCAGTTTGGCTGGCGGGCGGTGTTTCTGGTTACCGTTCCACTTTGCCTTGCTGCCATTGCCATGGCACCGCGCTTTGTCATCGCCGGCCAGCCTCTGCCTGGGGCGCACAAGAAACCCTTCGATGTCATCGGGCTGGTGTTGGTGGTGGCGGCGTTGTGCGCCTTGCTTGGTGGTCTGGCGGCGTTAATCCGCGAACCGACGCTGGGCTCCGCGAGTGTCGGGCTGGGCATTGCACTGGCGGTGGCCTTTGTCGTGTGGGAGCGCAGCACATTGCATCCCCTGCTGGATTTCCAAATCTTCCGCGAGGCGGGTTTTGCCGCGGCGGTAATGGTTGCGCTGGCTTACGGTGTCGGCATTTATGGATCAACCTATCTGGCGCCGATCTTCGCCCAGATCGGCGCCGGCTTCTCGGCCTATGAAGCCGGCCTGATGCTGCTGCCGGGTGGTGCGGTGCTGGCCATTGTGCTCTTGCTTTCCGGTCGGCTGGCGGATCGGTTTCCATCAAATCGGGTAGCGATGGCAGGGCTGGCCTTCTTTGCGCTGTCGGCCATCCTCATGGGTTTTTCTTCTCGGCTAACGGGCTTCTGGCTGCTTGCCCTGTGGGTAGCCATAGGACGTGTCGGCCTGGGCCTTATCATTCCAGGCCTGAATGCCGGCGCTCTGCGTCTGTTGCCTTACGGAACGGAAGCGGCCGGTTCGGCCTCGATCAATTTCTTTCGCCAACTCGGTGGAGCGCTCGGCGTCACGCTGCTGGCGTTGTTTCTCGAAGGGCGAGAGCGCCAGTTGAATGCCGTGCATGGTCTGCAACCCATGCAGGAAGGTTTCTTTCTGATTGCTTTCGTTTACTGTCTGGCGCTGATCCCGGCGTGGCTGATGAGCGGCAAGAGCTTTAACCACGGCGACACGGCGGCACGGCAAAGGTCAAGGACCAGAACACAATCATGATATTCGCCGTGCCGCC
>JAIPCF010000112.1 GCA_021738385.1 Sulfuritalea sp.
GCGCCCGCGTCTTGCGCACAAACAGCCGTGTCGCCAGCGCCGACTCCAGGGCAATCACCTGTTTACTCACCGCCGACTGGGTGACGAACAACTCCTCGGCAGCGCGGGTGAAGCTCAGGTGGCGCGCAGCCGCATCAAACGCACGCAGCGCTTCAAGCGGCGGCAGGCTGTCTTTACGCATTCCATTTACTCATCTATTACACGCCCCATTATCGCTGGTCGAATCTATCGCAAAAGCCAATACTGCATCCATCGCAAGCCAACACGGAGTTCATATCATGCCCACACAAGCCATTTCTAGTTCTTCCATCGTTTGCCTGGCGCGCCACAACAGAAGATCCATGATGCAGGCCTGGAGCTCACACGCACCCGTGGCAGATGCTACAGAATTCCTTAAAGGAATGCATCACGAATCTGCGCCAGCCACCGAACACGCCCTGCGCAAGGACCAGATCCTCAGCCTGCCGGAATCGAGACTGATGCTGGAATGCCTCTCGGGAAGCCTCTGGCTTACCCGCGAAGGCGACATTGACGACTATTTTCTGGGAGCCGGTGAACGCGTGGAAATATGGCCAGAAGAAGGGGTCGTAGTGCAAGCGCTGAACCCCAGTCAGGTGCGCTGGATTGTCGCCTGACTATCCAGGGCCCCTATTTCATAGGCCGCCGAGTTTGCCGCCCACGTCAAGTCAGCCGCGCAATGCCTCCAGACAGGCACGAATGCGCGACGGAATAGGCGTTGGCTTGACGTCTTCGCGGCCGACAAACACATGCACAAAATAGCCAGTGGCGGCGGGCGCCGTTTCGCCCTGGCGGAACAAGGCGATTTCATAGCGAACTGATGACTTGCCCAAATGGGCGACGCGCAGCCCGGAATCGATGGTTTCGGGAAAGGCCAAAGGCGCCAGATAGCGGCACTGCGATTCGACGCAGTAGCCGACCACGCTTCCGCCATGGATATCCAGGCCGCCTTCGCGGATCAGATACTCGTTGATGACGGTATCGAAATAGCTGTAATAGACAACGTTATTGACATGGCCATAGACGTCGTTGTCCATCCAGCGGGTGGCAATGGCAAGGTAGTGCGGGAAGTCGCCACGACTGGATTGCTCCAGTGTCGGAAATGGGGTGGCGGGAGATACGTTTGGGGGAAAAGAGACTGCGACAGCAGGCGTGGCAATGGAACTCATCGTGCGCTTCCGTCAGGTAAAGCGCCCGATGATAACAACAGGCGTCAGCGGATAGGACCGATGCTCACCGTTGGTTGCGATACATCGCGGCAAGAAATGCCTCGGCGTCGACTTCTTTCGCTGTCTTCGCGCGCTGCTGAACGGTCTGCAGCCCGAGCTGAAGCTCCGGGCTGGCAGGAGTCCACTCGGCATTCAGGACTTCGTCCTCGAATGCTCCGAATTCATCCTCGATGAAATTGCCTGTACTCATGTCCATTACCAATAACATTTCGGCCTCCGTTTTGAAACCGTGCGCTTCAGAGGATATAACGTCGAAGCTGCAGAAAAGTTGAGTGAAGCCTCAAATTAATTGCAGCAAGTTGACGCCTGTTGTTTTGACACCACGCCACGCCGTTGGCATCACTTGCTGATTTGGGTCACGTGCATTTGCGGGTCTGATGGTGCAAGAAACGCATCCAATGTTCACGACTGAAACCGCAGAAATTGCATCCCCGGCCGGCTTGCCAAAATGTCCCCTGGCTCCCCTGCCTCAGGCTTCGTCGCTTGAGACCGAGGTAATTTTCAGGAAAGCTTCAGCGCCGGTTTCCCGTTCCAGGGAGCTACCCAGAACAGCAGCAGCATGCCCGGCACGGCGAGCGCGGCGCACAGGAAGAAGAACGGCAGCCAACCCATGGCTTCGACCAGATAGCCGGTGGTGGCATTGACGAAAGTGCGCGGCACCGCCGCGAGACTGGTGAACAGGGAGAGTTGCGTGGCCGTATACAGGGGATGGGTCGAGCGCGCGATGAAGGCGACAAAGGCCGCCGTGCCAAGGCCCACGCCCAGCGCCTCGAAGCCGATCACCAGCGCCAGTTGCGCCAGTTCGAGCGCGCCCACCGTCTGGTTGGGGCCGAGCCATGCCAGCCAGGCGAAGCCGAAAATCGACACCAGTTGCACCACGCCGAACAACCACAGAGCGCGGTTAATGCCCAGCTTGAGCATCCACAGGCCACCGATCATGCCGCCGATCACCGCTGGCCAGAGCCCGGCGTTTTTCGCCACGATGCCGATCTGCGATTTGGCGAAGCCCATGTCGAGATAAAAGGGTGTGGCCAGCGCGGTCGACATCGAGTCGCCGAGCTTGTAAAGAAAAATGAAGGCCAGGATCATCAGCGCGGCCTTGAGCCCGGCGCGGTTGATGAACTCGTGAAAGGGTTCGGTTACCGCTTCGCGCAGCGTCTTCGGTCGCCCTGCCACCGCCGGCTCGCGCGCGAACAAGGCGAGAGCCATGCCCGGCAGCATGAACAGTGCGGTGATCACGAACACCTGCAGCCAGGGCAGTCGGTCGGCCAGGATCAGCGAGAGCGAACCCGGCACCAGCCCGGCAATGCGATAGGCATTGACATGCACCGAGTTGCCCAGCCCGAGCTCGGCCTCGCTGAGAATCTCGCGGCGATAGGCGTCGAGCGCAATATCTTGCGTGCCCGAAAGAAAAGCGATGCCTACCGTCAGCCAGAGCACCGGCACGATGTCCGTGCCCGGCACCAGCAGGCCCAGCGACGCGATGCAGATCAGGAGGCCGATCTGGGTGATCAGCATCCAGCCGCGGCGGCGGCCCAACGGAGGCACATAACGGTCGAGCAGCGGCGACCAGAGAAACTTCCAGGTGTAGGGAAACTGGATCAGCGCGAACAATCCGATGGTCTTGAGATCGACCCCTTCCGAGCGCAGCCAGGCCGGCACCAGGTTCAGCAGCAGATACAGCGGCAGCCCGGACGAGAAACCGGTGAACACGCAGATCAGCATGCGCCGGGTGAGCAGCGCGGCGAGCCAGGACGGCATCAATCAGCAGGGTACAAGCGGGTAAGGGAATCTCATGTGCCTATGCCGGGCTTACTTCGCGGGCCAGTCGATCTGCACTTGACGATGCTGGGTAACGCAGTCGCGCAGGTAAAGATTGATCAGTGTCTGGTATGGCACCCCGGACTCTGCCGCCATGCCCTTGAAATAGGCGACGACATCTTCAGACAAACGCATCGTGACGGGCTTTTTGAGTTTGGAGGCATAGGGATTCCGGCGCGATTTCATCCGGGACAGGTCGTATTCGTTCTTCATTATTTCTCGCTTCCATAGAAAGCGCTTTCGCGTGGGGTGGCTTTGCGTGCTGAAATGATTCGAATGATGTTTCCGGCTTCACGTTCGCAATGACAAACCAGCAGCAATCGTGCACCGACACTCATACCGAGCAACAGAAAGCGCTCTTCATTCACGGAATGCGCTTCATCGAAGAACTGGACAGCGAATTCATCATGGAAAACCGACTGCGCTTCTTCGAAAGAAACTGGATGCTTCCTGAGGTTTGCCGTCGCCTTGGCAGAATTCCACTCAAATCGAATCATACATACAGTGTATTTAACATGCTGCACTTGTCAAGACAACGCCAGCCCCATTCTGTCGATGGGACTGACTGTTGCGGAGAATCGCAGGGTGTGTTTGTGCATACAATAAACCTTGACGCGCCATTTATTTGTACATACAATCTAGCGCATGAAAGTTGACTTCGACCCGATCAAGAACGAGAGAAATATCAAAGAGCGTCAACTCTCGTTCGAACGAGCAGCAGAAGTCGATTTCAATACTGCGCTGGTGTTTCCTGACACCCGTAAGGCATATGGCGAAACTCGTTACATCGCGCTGTGCTATCTGGATTGCCGGTTGCACGTGCTGTGCTTTACCGAGACCCAGACGGGCATTCGGGTAATCAGCTTCCGTAAGGCAAATACGAGAGAGGTGAATAGATATGGCAAGCCGCAAACCCTTGATTGATACTGACGGCGAGGTTCGCGAACTGACGGCCGAGGATATGGCGAAGTTCAAGCCAGCCGCTGAGGTATTGCCACTGTCGCTTAGGAAGAAACTAGCTGTTCGTGGCCCTCAGAAGACACCGACCAAAGAGCGCATCACCATTCGGTTGTCGCGAGAAGTGGTCGAGCAATTCCGCGAAAGTGGCGAGGGCTGGCAAACCCGCGTGGATGCCGCCTTGCGCGAGTGGCTCAAGAATCATTCTCCGGCGTAGGCCATTGCTCTATTCACACGCGTGGCCGAACCCATCATTCCACCGGACGCTGCGCGATGAAGCCGCGCAGCGCCTGTGATTTCAAACGTTGGGCGTCTCAGGTCAGTAGTGGAACCGAAGTTGCGCGATTTCTAGCGCATCATTAACGACGCGATACACCATGCGATGCTCATCAGTAATTCTGCGCGACCAAAAGCCCGATAACGCGTGCTTCAGTGGCTCCGGCTTGCCCACACCGGCGAATGGTTCGCGTTGCGTCTCCCGAATCAGCTTATTGATCCGCTCCACCATTCGCTTGTCTTGCTTTTGCCAATACAGGTAGTCTTCCCATGCCTCGTTTGCGAAAATCAGCTTCACTTTGCCAGTTTCCGCTCGACGCCCTTGCCTGCGTTCAGTTGTGCAACGGCAGAGAGAAGTCGCTTGGCGGTGGCGGGCGTGCGCAACAGATAAGCTGTTTCCTCAAGCGCTTTGAAATCTTCAAGCGAGAGCATCACAACGGACTGTTCGCCGTTGCGCGTAATAATCAAAGCTTCATGGTCATTACAAACCCTATCCATTGCGCTGGCGAGGTTTGCACGAACAGTGGTGTAAGTAATGGCGTCCATGGGCGGCTCCTAAGATGTACAGCTTACTGTACAACATTGGGCGTTAGGTGTCCAGTATCGCCCAGTCGTCCAACTCGTCGCTCCAGGGAACTCTAGAGCTATCCATATCGACGTATGGCTTTTTGTATGGGCTAATGCTAATCAGCGTCCATGGCCAAAACTCGCTTTGATTGGGACCCAGACAAGGACGCCGAGAATCAGAGGAAGCAAGCCGGCCTTGCATTCCTGAGCTGGCACGTCGGCTGCCAAATTGTCGCCGTATCGCCAGCGCCGAGTTTTCGAGCGCAGTGGCAGCGTCTCGCTATGCTGCACCGATAGCGCTCGTTTCGGTTCACTTCGACGTCTATTCCGGCGCCCTCAACCTGGAGGTCGGCAGAGCCAGAACGACTCTTCGCTCTGTCTGCAGTTCCAGCCCCTGGCAAGCCGTTGGTACAAAATGTGCGATGTATGGTCAATGAACGCAGCAAGGAAACCCATGTTTCATAGAATGAGAAATCTCGGCCCAGCCTCTTCTCGAATGCTGGAGGCAGCCGGCATCAAGTCCGAGAGCGAACTGCGGGCGATGGGCTCGGTTGCGGCCTATGCGGCAGTAAAGTCCAGCGGGGGTACGCGCAGCCTGAATCTGCTGTGGGCGCTTGAAGGCGCACTAACGGGCCGGGACTGGAGACAGGTTGCGAGAGATGATCGAGAATTGCTGCTGGTTAAGCTGGAGGATTACGAAACAAGGCAAAATGGTCGGGGTTGCTGAAGGATGGATTGCACCTCATGTACGCAGGTGGATCAGGGCAACCGACATCGTCAGGAGGCTGCACCGTGTTCGAGATTCAGAACTACCCGAGTTTTATTGCCGCTGTCATTGTGTTTCAGATCGTTCCGGGACCGGGAACGCTGGCCATTCTCAACGCCACCGCGCGTAATGGCGTTGCTGCGGGTTTTGGCGCGGTGCTGGGCACGCTGCTGGGCGACTTTCTGTTCATGGTTGCCGCCGTGGCCGGCCTTGCCGCGGTACTGAATGCCAACCCGATGGTGTTTCAGGGACTGCAGTGGTTCGGCGCGGCGTATCTGTGCTGGATTGGATTGCAGCTGTTGCGCGCACCGGTGGGCGACGAGGCGAGCAGGCCGGAAGCGGTCAAGTCGGCGGCTGTGTATTTTCGTCAGGCCTGCGCTGTGAGCCTGACCAACCCTAAGGTCGTGTTGTTTTTTGTGGCCTTCTTTCCGCTGTTTTTGCGCCCGGATTCGTCGAGTGTCACGCTGCTGGTCATGATGGCCCACGTCACCATCCTCAGTTTTGTCTATCAAGCCGGGCTGGTGCTGCTGGGCAATGCTGTGGCAGGTCGCTTGCGCGGCTTTCCGTCGGCGCGAAAAATTGCGACACGGCTCGCCGGCATCGCCCTTGTCGGCTTCAGCATCAAGCTCGCCACAAGCAATCGATAACTCCTCGGGCCATGCCCTCGCTTGCGTCGGCTACTATTCGCCGATGAGATTTCCATTCCGATTCCGAAATTTGCTGCTGGAAAAACGCTGGAAGCGCTGGGCGCTTGAGGGCGCCCTGATTGTTTCCGCACTCGTCGGAATTACGCTTTGGCAGAACCACGGTCTGCCGCTTGGCGAGGCACCGCCGTTGCAAGGGATGCGTAACGATGGCGCCACGGTGGATCTGGCACGAAAACTCGGCGCTGGCGATACGGCAGCCAGTGACGCACGGGCGGGACTGGTGGTGTTCTGGTCAGTCTGGTGTCCGGTTTGCAAGGCCGAAGAAGGCAATATCGAAGCCGTGGCCGAAGACTGGCCGGTGTATTCGGTGGCGATGCAATCGGGCGAAGCCGCGTCGGTGAGCAAGCACCTGCGGGAGCGCGGCCTGGCAGTACCCGCTCTGGTTGATGCCAGCGGCGCGCAGGCAATGGCCTGGAACGTGCGCGGCGTGCCGACGCACTTCGTAGTGGATGGCAATGGCAAGATTCGTTTTCGCGTGGTGGGCTACGCCACGACCTGGGGCCTGAAGGCGCGGCTGTGGTGGGCGGAGACATTTCCGGCGTGAACAGTACTAAAGACTTTCCGCCAGCCGTCCTTGCGTGGTCGGTTTGGGGTCTGGGCGCCATGCTCTATCTGATCGGCTTTTATCAACGCGTGGCGCCGGCTGTCATCACCGACCGGCTGATGACCGAGTTCACGATCGGCGGCGCGGCGCTGGGCAATCTTTCGGCCTTCTATTTCTATTCCTATGTGGTGATGCAGATCCCGACCGGGATGATTGCCGACCGCTGGGGGCCGCGTCGCCTGCTCACCGCCGGCGCAGGCGTGGCGGCGCTGGGCACGGCCTTGTTCGCATTTGCGCCGGACATCTACTGGGCGGGCATCGGCCGGCTGCTGATCGGCGCCTCGGTGGCGGTGGCCTTTGTTTCCATGCTCAAGCTGGCCAGCCACTGGTTCTCGCCGCAGCAGTACGCGCTGGCCTCGGGCATGGCGCTGCTGATGGGCGTGGTGGGCGGCGTGGTGGCGGGCGTCCCGCTGCGCTATGTGGTCGAACTGTTCGGTTGGCGCCCGGTGATGGCCCTGACGGCGGCGCTGACGGCCCTGCTGTGCGTAGCCACTTGGCTGCGGGTGCGTGACGATCCCAGTGAGCGCGGCTACGCCAGCCACTTTCAGGGTGCCCATCATGAAAAGGATGCGACCCCGGTGCTGCGCGGCTTGATGGAAGTTCTGTCCTACCGCAATGTCTGGATCCTGATGGCGGTGCCGATCGGTTTTACCGGGGCGGTGCTGACCTTCGCCGGCTTGTGGGGCGTGCCCTATCTGCGCCAGGTGCATGGGCTGGACCCGAAGATGGCGGCGGCGATCACATCGACGCTGCTGGTTTCGTGGGCATTGGGCGGGCCGCTGCTGGGTAGCTGGTCGGAACGCGCGGGCCGGCGCAAACCCTTGTACCTGATTGCTTCGGGCGTGGCCTTGCTGGGCTGGGCGGCGATCATCTTTTTGCCGCTGCCGCTTTGGGTGCTGGTGGCTTTGTTGATTCCCACCGGTTTTGCCTCGGGCAACATCATTATCGGTTTTGCCTGGGCCAAGGAATCGGTGCCGCTGCGGCTGGTGGGCACGGCCTCGGGCGTGTGCAACATGGGGCCACTGATGGGCGGCATGTTCCTGCAACCGGCGGTGGGCTGGATGCTTGATCTGCGCTGGAACGGCACCATCGAAAACGGCGCCCGGCTGTACGATGCCGCAGCTTATCAGGCGGGCTTCATGCTGATATTCGGCACCCTGGTGTTGGCGGGTATTGCGCTGTGCTTCGCCCACGAAAGTTATTGCAGGCAGATGCACGGTTGATTATCCCAGCAGGAAAGACCTGACCATGACCCCAAACATTCTCTGCAAGCGTGACGGTCATATCGCTATCGTCACGCTCTTCAATCCGGAAAAGCTCAATGCGCTGAACGCGGCGATGTGGCGCGGGCTGTGCGAAACCATGCGCGGGCTGGGTGACGACAAGGTTTTGCGTTGCATCATCCTGCGCGGTGAAGGCGCGGTGTTTGCGGCGGGCGGCGATCTCGAGGAGTTCAAGAGTGCGCGCGCCGATGTCGATGGTGCGCTGGCCTATCACGAGGTGGTGGGCGAGGCGCTGGCGGCTATCGAAAACTGCCCGCTGCCAACGGTGGCGGCAATCATGGGCCCGTGTGTCGGCGGCGGGCTGGAAATTGCCAGCGCCTGCGATTTGCGTATTGCAGGTGAGGGCGCCAAGTTCGGCGCGCCGATCATGAAGCTGGGGTTTTCCATGTATCCCGGCGAACTGGCGGGCTTTTTGAAGCTCGCCGGGCCGGCAGTGGCCAAGGAAATTCTGATCGAAGGACGTCTGCTCAGCGCCGCCGAGGCTTATGCCAAGGGCCTGGTTACGCGCGTGGTGGCCGATGAAGATGTCTGGCTGGAAGCGCAAGCCACGGCGGCACGCATCGCTGCCGGCGCCCCGCTGGTGGCGCGCTGGCACAAACAGTGGATTGCCCGATTGATGGAAGGGCAGCCGTTGAGCGATGACGAAAAACGCGCTTCATTCGCCTTCCTCGACTCGGAAGACTATGCGGAGGGTCTGGCGGCCTTTCTTGAAAAACGTTCGCCGCAATTCAAGGGGCGTTGATTTTAAAGATCGCTGACCACGGCGACACGGCGACACGGCGAGAACAGAAAAGAGTTGGGCGAGACAATTCCCCCATTGTCCGAGCGGTGCTCAGTTCTTTCCTGTCTTGGTTTTTCGCCGTGTCGCCGTGGTGAATATTCTTCCCCAGGCTCAGAGCAGACCGGCAACATGGTCGGCCAGCGCGAGGCAGGACGTCAGGCCGGGCGACTCGATGCCGTATAGGCAGACCAGCCCGGGTACGCCGTGTGCATCCGGACCCGAGATATGGAAGTCCCGGCCCGCTTCTCCCGCGGCATGAAGCTTGGGGCGGATTCCGGCATAGGCGGGTGCCAATGCGCCGTCGGCGAGTTGCGGCCAGTAGCGTCGCACTTCAGCATAGAAGGAGTCGGCGCGCGCAGGATCGACGACGTAGTCCAGATTGTCGAGCCACTCGACATCCGGGCCGAAACGCGCCTGGCCGCCGAGATCAAGCGTGAGATGCACGCCAAGCCCCCCCGGCTGCGGTACCGGATAAATCAAACGGCTGAAGGGCGCACGGCCGGTCAGTGCGTAGTAATTGCCTTTGGCATAGTGCAGTGGCGGCACCGAGGCCGGATCCAGCCCGCTTAGCGCGTGGGCGATTTCTTGCGCGCCGAGGCCGGCACTATTGACCACGGTATTGGCGTGAATCTGCATGTGCTCGCCTCGATCACCTTCATCGCTGGCAATTGTCAGGACGATGCCGTCTTTCACAATCTCGCCGCCGACCACCGGGCTGTTCACCGCGAGCACGGCGCCATCCCGTTCGGCATCGCCCAGCAGTGACAGCATCAAGGCGTGGCTATCGACAATTCCGGTGGAGGGCGAAAGCAGCGCCCCCGCGCATTCCAGGGCGGGTTCGAGTCGCCGGGCCTGCTCGCGACTGAGCAGTTCAAGGTCATCGACGCCGTTGTCTCTGGCGCCCGCGGCAATGCTCGCGAGTTGGCTTTCGGAGTCATCGCCGGTAGCTACAATAAGCTTTCCACAGCGCTGATGGCTGATCCCGCGCTCGGCGCAGTAGTCGTAGAGCATGCGGCGGCCGGCAACGCAGAGTTGTGCCTTGAGCCAATTCGCGGGATAGTAGATACCGGCATGGATCACTTCGCTGTTGCGCGCGCTGATGCCGGTACCAAAGGCGGTTTCGGCCTCCAGAACCAGCACTTCATAGCCACTGGCGGCGAGCTTTCTGGCCACGGCAAGGCCAACCACACCGGCGCCGATAACTACACTATCTATTTTTTCCATAAAGAATCTGTGGCACAGTGGTCACCAGTGATTTGCGTTCGAGGATAACCGATATGAAACGAATTTTTGTCACACTGCTTGGCTTGTTCGCTCTGCTTCCGCTGGCTTCCGCCGAGGCTTGCGCGGCAAATACGAATGTGGCCGCTTCTGCATCAAACGTCCGCCATCGCGTAGTAATCCAGCTCAATGAAAACGACTCGCACAAGTGGAACACGGTCTTTGCCAACATCAACAATGTGCAGGAAGAGCTCGGCAAGGTGGATGTCGCGGTAGTCGTCATTGGCGGCGCATTGGACATGCTCAAGGCCGATGCGCTGACTGCCAACCGGGTGCTGGATGCGATGGCAGCCGGTGTCCGGTTCGTTGCCTGCCAGAACACGATGAAGGCGCTCCAACTGAGCAAGGACGACATGATCGACGGCATCAGTTACGCCAGGGCAGGCTATGTCGAGATCATGCGTCTGCAGGAAGAGGGCTGGTCCTACCTTCGTCCGTGATGACGCTGGCTGAAACGCCAATGCTGGAATGGTCGCGAATCGATACCGTGCTGCTCGACATGGACGGCACTTTGCTCGACTTGAACTTCGATAACCATTTCTGGCAAACCCATTTGCCGCAACGCTATGCCGAGGCCCGCGGCATGTCGCCCGAGGCCGGACGCGAGGAATTGATGGCGCGCTACCACGGCCGCGCCGGGACGCTGGAATGGTACTCGGTGGATTTCTGGGAAACGGCGCTGGAGCTGGACATCATGCGCTTCAAGGAAGAAGTGGCGCACTTGATCGACATTCATCCGCATGTGCCGGCTTTCCTTGATGCCGTGCGCGCCAGCGGCCGGCGCGTGGTGCTGGCGACCAACGCCCATCACAAAAGCGTGACCCTGAAAATGGCGAGAACCGGCCTGACACCGCGCTTCGACGCCATTGTCAGCTCGCATGCGCTGGGTGCGGCGAAAGAGGAGCAGGCCTTTTGGCAGCGCTTGGCCGAGATCGAACCGTTTGACCCTGCGCGCACCGTGCTGGTGGATGACAGTCTGCCGGTGCTCGACAGCGCAAAAATCTACGGAATTGCCCATTTGGTAGCCGTCAAGCGGCCCGATACGCAACGCCCGGAAAAGGATACCGGCGACTATCCGGCGATCGACGATTTTTCGCAGTTGATGCCTTGACGCAACCCGACTGTTCCGCCGCCTTTGAAAAGCACGGAAATTGGACGCTTCTTCGTTCTATTTCGGCTATCCTCGCGTAATCGCCCCTTAACGTATTCAATCGGCCCTCTCTCATGAAACCCCAATCTGATCACACGCTCGTGCCACGCCTTGTTAGCGGATGGCGGAAACACGTCAGCTTTTTGTCAAGGCTGAACGCCTGTCACGAATTGCCTTGGGTTCAGGAGACGGATCATGGTTGAAGGTTTGGTCCAGCGCCTGCG
>JAIPCF010000113.1 GCA_021738385.1 Sulfuritalea sp.
GACTCACCTTTCTGCCAGCGCTCCCACATCTGCGCCTTCTGGCTTTCCGTGTAATAGATTCGCGTTCTATATTTCATCTGCAACACTCCTTCTGCTTACGCAGTTCTTAGTGTGTTGCATCGACCGGTTGAATCCAAGGCCGGACAACGGCCATTCACCTGACCCGAGGCAAACGGCGGCAATGGCCGATCACCGGAAGCTCATTCCCAACCCGCTGAACGGTTCGTCCTTACCGGCTTCAGGCGTCAGCCAAATCCACGGCCATCTTCCGCCGCCCGAAAAGTCGGCGCTGGTGCTACGGCGTGCGGTAACTCAGCGGCGCAGGTAGCAGACGAAGGCATAGTCGAAACCGGCTTCGTCGCTATGCGTCTGGCGCGACGATTCACGCCATTGCTGGAAGTCGATCTCGGGGAAAAATGTGTCGCCTTCAAAGTCGGCGTCGATCTCGGTCAGTTGCAGGCAGTCGGCCTGGCTCAGTGCCGAGGCATATAACTCGGCGCCACCAATCACAAAGGCTTCGTCGCTGCTGGCAGCAGATACGGCGGCGGGCAGCGAGTGGGCCACGGTGGCGCCTTCGGCGCGGTAGTTGGCATCGCGGGTGATCACGATGTTCTGGCGACCGGGCAGCGGACGGAAACTGTCCGGCAATGACTCCCAGGTTTTGCGGCCCATGATGACCGTGTGTCCGAGCGTCAGTGTCTTGAAATGCTTGAGATCAGCCGGCAGTCGCCAGGGCAGTCGATTGTCTATCCCGATCACACGGTTTCTGGCGAGGGCGGCAATCAGGGTCAGCACGGGTTTCGGCATTTTATTTTTCCAGGCTAAAGCTTCTGGTAGAGCTCGGCATATTGTCTTGCCGCCTTGTCCCAACTCGAATCGCGGGCCATGCCGTGCTTTTGCAGGCGGCGCCAGAGCGTTGGGTCGCTCCAGGCTGTTGTGGCGCGTTGCAGCGCTTCCAGCAGCGCTTCGCTGCTGGCCGGGCCGAAGACAAAACCGTTTCCGTTTTTTTCGTCCGCCGCGTCAATCACGGTATCGGCCAGTCCGCCGGTTCCACGCACTACGGGTATCGTGCCATAGCGCATGCTGTACAACTGGTTCAGCCCGCAAGGCTCGAAGCGAGACGGCATGACAAATATGTCGGCGCCGGCGTCGATGCGATGGGCGAGCGCCTCATCGAAGCCAATGCTCACCGAGCAAAGATCCGGAAACTGGCGCGCGAGTGCCAGAAAGCCTTGCTCCAGTTCGACATTACCCGAGCCGAGTACGACAAGCTGGGCCGGCAGGTTCATGATTTTTGCGCCGAGGGACAACAGCAAATCAAGTCCCTTCTGTTCCGCCAGTCGGCTGATCACCGCGAGCAGAGGAATATCCTTGCGCGGCGCTAGACCCAGCTGAAGTTGCAGGGCGGCCTTGTTTGCCGCCTTGGCATTCGGATTTCGTGCGCTGTAGTGTTGCTGCAGATAGTGGTCGGATTCCGGGTCCCAGATACGGGTGTCGATTCCGTTGAGAATGCCCGAGAGATGTTCGCTGCGGTAGCGCAGCAGGTCGGCCATGCCCATGCCCAGGTCGTCGGTCTGTATTTCATGAGCATAGTTCGGGCTCACCGTGGAAATCGCGGTGGAGTGCTGCAATCCGGCCTTGAGAAACGAAAGCTTGCCGTGGTACTCGATGCCGTCGAAGCGCCAGGCTTCTTGCGGCAGGCCAAGCTCAAACAGTGTTTCGTAACCGAACACCCCCTGGTAGGCCAGGTTGTGCAGAGTGAACAGCGATTTTGCCTTCCCTCCCGGCAGGTAGTGCAGGTAAGCGGCAGCCAGTCCGGATTGCCAGTCATTGCAATGAATAATTTCGGGTTTCCAGTCCATCGTGCTGGCATCGGATCCGAGCCAGGCGGCGACCCGCGACAGCAAGCCGAAGCGAAGGTGGTTGTCTGGCCAGTCGTTGCCGTCGGGGTCCAGATACGGGCTGCCGGGACGGTCATAGTAGGGCGGGTAATCAAGCAGCAGCAGGTTGATTCCGTCGGCGGTAGAGACTTCCTTGAGCGAGGCGGTGGGCAGTGCGCCGCCCAGCCAGTGGGGCCGCGCGACCTCAGCGGCGTCAGGAAAGTTTTTCAGGATTCCCGGGTAGGCCGGAATCAGCACACGAACATCCAGGCCAAGGCCGCGCAAAGCAACCGGCAGTGCGCTCGAAACGTCACCGAGGCCGCCGGTTTTAACCCAGGGAGCAAGCTCCGAGGTAACGAAAAGCACTTTCATCGCTTGCAAAAAAATGAATTGGGAAGTGGCCTGATTCTACTGGTGCCTGATTTCAGGCACTGAGTGCGGCGTCAAATTCAGGTACGACAGGCTGCAACCAGCCCCGCAGTGGAACTGTCGAGGTGTTCTCCGTTATCGCTACCTTCGATGACCGGCAGCAATCGATTGGCCAATTGTTTGCCGTACTCGACGCCCCACTGGTCAAAGGGATTGATGTCCCAGATGATGCTCTCGACAAAAACCTTGTGCTCATAGAGCGCCAGCAGCGCGCCCAGGTTGAATGGGTCGAGGCGCGGCAGCAAGAGCGTGGTCGAGGGCTGGTTGCCGGGAAAGCTTCGGTAGGGCGCCAGTGCGGCTACCTTGTCGGCCGGCATTCCGCTCGCGGTGAGTTCGGCGGTGGTTTCAGCCAGTGTCTTGCCGCGCATCAGCGCTTCGCTTTGCGCAAAGCAATTGGCCAGAAGTTTTTCGTGGTGGCCCGGCAAGGCGAAGTCGGCCTCTTTGCAAACGATGAACTCACAGGGCAACAGACGGCCGCCCTGGTGAATCAGTTGGTAGAACGCATGCTGTCCGTTGGTGCCGGCTTCGCCCCAAAGAACCGGAGCGGTCGAGAAAGCGAGCGCTGCGCCTTGTCTGTCCACCTGTTTGCCGTTGGACTCCATTTCCAGTTGTTGCAAATAGCGCGGCAGCAATCCCAGCGATTGGCTATACGGCAGCAAGGCGCGCGATTCGGCGCCGAGGAAATTGCAGTTCCAGATTTCGAGCAGGGCGAGCAGGCCCGGCAGATTCTCCGCCACCGGCGCGGAAAAAAAGTGCTCATCCATGGCGTGAGCGCCGGCTAGCAGTTGGCGGAAATTATCAAAGCCGACCGCCAGTGCCACAGGCAAGCCGATGGCCGACCACAGCGAGTAGCGCCCGCCGACCCAGTCCCAGAACCCGAAGGCGTTGTCCGGGTCGATGCCGAATTTGGCAACTTCCTTCAGATTGGTCGATACGGCAACGAAATGCAGGGACACCGCGGCTTCGCCCAGCGCCTGGATCAGCCAGTGGCGCGCCGATGCGGCGTTTTGCATCGTCTCCTGGGTGGTGAAGGTTTTGCTGGCGATGATGAATAGCGTGGTGCGGGGCTGCAGCTTTGCGAGCACGGTTGCCAGATCAGCGCCATCCAGATTGGCAACGTAATGAACGTTCAACCCGGTATGGCTATACGCGGCCAACGCCTGGGTCGCCATGCGCGGTCCCAGATCCGAGCCGCCGATGCCGATGTTGACGATGTCGCTGATGGGCTCGCCGGTGGCGCCGCGCCAATGGCGGCCATGTATCTGCGCGGCAAAGCTTTGCATCTTGTCGAGTTCGGCCAGCACCGCCGGCATGACGTCGCGACCGTCGTGCAGGATTGGCCCCTTGCCGGCCGGTTGGCGCAAGGCAATGTGCAAGGCGGCGCGGCCCTCGGTGTGGTTGATTGCGTCGCCGTTGCGCATGCGGGAAATCCAGCCCGGAACATCGGCGGCCTGCCACAACGCCTGGAGTTGCGTCATGGTTTTCGCGCTGACGCGCTGCTTGGAGTAGTCGAGCAGCCAGCCGTTCCAGCGCATGGAAAACCGCGAAAAGCGCTGCGCGTCGGCAGCAAATAGATCTCGCAGTTGTGTGCCGCGCACGGCTGCAGCAGAGTGGTTCAGTGTCTGCCATATCTTTTGGGTGGCTGGGTTCATGGTCACCCGCTCAAAGCCAGAGTGTCATCCCCATCTCGAACGGATGGGTCAGCAAGGGGTGCGTGGGAAACGCCCGCACCCGGTATTCCATCTTGCCGCACTGGTCGGGCGTCAGATCGAGCGAGAACAGGTGCTCGCCGTTTTCCAAAGCACGCTCGTGTTGCAGTTCGTAGCGCCGCGCGCGTTCCGTGGTCGGCTCGCCGGGCCGGGTAAACACCATTTCCACCGTCAGGTCGTCGGGTGTCAGTCCGTCGAGCTGGACAGCAATCGAAAAATGCAGCGCTTCGCCATAGCGTACGCGGGCGACACCCTGATCGATCCGGCGCAGCCTGATGCTCGGCCAGGCAGCCCGGATGCGCTTTTTCCATTCAGCGACACGCCGTGCTCCCGAGTAGTCGTCGCTCGAATAGCGACGCCACTGCTCGGCGGCCGGCGAATAGAATTTTTCGGCATAGTCGGTCAGCATGCGCTGCATGTTGAAGCGCGGCATGATCGAGGCGATGGATTGTTTGGCCATCGCCACCCATTCCGGGGAATAGCCCAGTGACGTACTGCGGTAGTACATCGGGATCACGCTGTCCTGGAGTAGTTCGTACAGCGTGCGTCCTTCGTCGTTGTCACGCTGGGCCGCATCCAGACCTTCGGCGGCCGGCTTGATGGCCCAGCCGTTCTTGCCGTCGTAACCTTCTCCCCACCAGCCATCGAGTACCGACAAATTGATGCCGCCGTTAATTGCCGCTTTGATGCCGGAAGTGCCCGAGGCTTCCAATGGGTAGATCGGGTTGTTGAGCCAGACATCGACCCCGGCCACCATGCGGCGGGCCAGGTGCAAGTCGTAGCCTTCAACCAGCAGGATGTGGCCTTCGAATTCGCGCTTCTGCGAGAGTTCGGAAATCTGGCGGATCAGTTGCCGTCCGGGTTCATCTGCCGGGTGGGCCTTGCCGGCAAAAATAAAGACGACGGGTCGCTGCTCGTCGCTGATGATTTCACGCAACCAGTCGAGATTATTGAACAGCAGCGCGGCGCGCTTGTAGGTGGCAAAGCGGCGGGCAAAACCGATGGTCAGCACGGTCGGGTTGGTCGGATCGGCATATTGCAGGACACGATCCAGGTGAGCCTCGGAACCCTGATTGCGCAAATGCTGCTGGCGCACGCGGCTGTGCACCAGATGCAATAGCTGCGCCTTGAGCGACTGGCGGATGCTCCAGAAGATCTGGTCCGGAATGCGGTGTACGCCGTTCCAGCAACCCTGATCGCACAGTCGGTGCTGCCAGCCGAGCCCAAGATGGCGGTCGAAGGTTTCGTACCAATCCGTGGCGAGAAAGGTTGGCACGTGCACCGAGTTGGTGACGTAGTCCATCGGGTTTTCGGCCGCGGTAATCTGCGGCCACATGTTGGCGCAGATGCGGGAGGAAACCTCGCCATGAATACGCGATACGCCGTTGTGGTAGCGCGAGCCGCGCAAGGCCAGCGCCGTCATGTTGAAATCATTGCCACCGACGCCGTCGCCGACACGCCCCATGGCCAGCAGAGTTTCCCGTTTCAGACCAATGTCGTTGCAGAACTCACCGAGGTAGTGCATGGTCATGTCGTCGGTGAAGTGATCGTGCCCGGCTGGCACCGGGGTATGGGTGGTAAATACAGTGCTGGCTGAAGCCGCTTCCAGCGCGGCCGAAAAGGGCAGGTTCAGGGCGACCAGATTACGGATGCGCTCCAGCACCAGGAAGGCGGCATGGCCTTCGTTGATGTGCCAGACGGTAGGTGCCAACCCGAGCGCCGAAAGCGCTCGCACGCCACCGATGCCGAGAATGATCTCCTGCTCGATGCGAGTTTGCCGGTCGCCGCCATAAAGCTGGTGTGCGATACCGCGGTCCGCCTCGGTGTTTTCATCAAGATCGGTATCGAGCAGATAGAGGCTGTTCTTGCCGACCCGCGCACGCCAAACCTTGACCCAAACGGTACGCCCGGGAAAGCCCACGCTGACGCGCACATCCTGCCCATCCTCTGCGCGCACCGGTTCGATCGGCATGTCGTCGAAATCGTTGTCGCCGTAATGCGCGGTCTGGTGTCCTTCGCGGTCGATGGTCTGGCGGAAGTAACCTTGTCGATAGAGCAGACCGACGGCGACGAAAGGCAGACGCAAATCGGAAGCGCCTTTGCAATGGTCGCCGGCAAGAATTCCCAGGCCGCCTGAGTAAATCGGCAAGCTTTCATGAAAGCCGAACTCGGCGCAGAAATAGGCAATCAGATCGTTCGACTGCAAAGGCGGCTTGCCTGGCAGCTCCAGCCTGGGTTCCGACTGGTAGGAATCGAAGGCGGACAATACCCGATTCATTGTTCCGAGGAATACCGGGTCGTCGGCGGCGTCGTTGATTCGCTTTTGATCGATGCGTTTGAGAAAGGCCTTGGGGCTGTGATGAACGGCCTTCCAGAGACCGGCGCTCAGGCGTGCGAACAGCGAGCGGGTGGGTCTGTCCCAGCTATACCAGAGGTTGTTGGCAAGCTCGTCGAGACGCGCCAGACGTGGCGGAATCTCGGGATTGACTTCAAGTTGGTAGCGGGTGCCGGGCATGGTATTTGGAGTCGATTAGTTGAAAAGCGTGAGCGTTTGATTCTACGATGCGGTGACCACCTTGAGCAAAATGCGCTGGTCGGCGCCGACCAAAGGAGTCCAGGACAGTTTGATGCAGACAGCTTGCATGATTTTTTCGAAGCCTGCTTCGGACTGCGAAACGGTTCGATGCGGCGCGGCTTCGAAGCGCATCGGCCGCGTGGCGGAAATTATCAAAGCGCCGCCCAGCTCGCTGTCCTCGAGTGTGATCTTCCGCATGTTTTCAAATGCCTGCTCTTGCCCGAAGCCACCGGGAATACTGCCATCGGCCAGTACATAGCGACCGCCGTAGCCATCGCAGCTGGGTAATGCAAGATTGAGTTCGGTTTCGATCATGGCAGGCAGACCAGCACCGAGGACGCGAAAACCGACACTTAATCCATCGGCATCGAGACGATAGGTTTTCTCGATGCGGAATTTTTCAACTTGGGCAATCCAGCGTCCCGGCTCGGAGTCGGACACATAGCAATCGAGCGGGCGCAACACGCCTTCGATATTGCCCAGGCGCTCCATAAACATTCCACGTGGACGTTCATCCGGTGCAGCGTCTTGCGGTTGAATCGGCTGCAGGAAAGCAACACGGTCATGGGCGGAGGCGATGCCGCCATCGGCCAGGTGTTCCGTTTGAGCCTGATCGATCTTGGCGTGGTAAACCTCCGGGTAGGCCCTTAACGTGTCGCCGAAGTTATGCATCAGCTTGAGACTGGATAACTCGACCAATGCGGCGTCACCATCGTCGCGCACAAAGGCCTGCAAATCGCCGTCGCGCAATATCAACTCAAGATGACCGTCGTAATCAATATCGAATTTTTCGCAGTCGGCTGTCGGTACCACCGCTGTCAGCGCAGCTTCCAGCGCGAGCAGGTTGCTCCAGACGGCGCGGCGCAGGTGCGGTAGATAGAGCCCGCCAAAAAGCCCGTGCCAGTATGCGTCGTTGGCTTGCGCCCGGTGCAGATGTTCCTGCATGGCTGCGCTGCGCTGCGCCGGCGCCAGCGTCGCCAGGCGCTGCGACGCTCCAAGCATGCGCTTGTGCATCCAGTTGGCCTCGGTGTAACGCGACATGAAATTGCGCCAGATGCCGCCGCGCAAAAACGGCTTGTGCGCCTCGAATCGGCCCGCGGCTTTTTCCGCCTGAATCAACGCGTGCAATTTTTGCGAGCGTTCGGCGGGAAGCGTCCACTCGTTCATTTCGATGTAAGAGGTGGTGGGCAAATAGACAATGCCGCGGGTTTTTTGCCGGGCATGATAGTTGGTGAAGCTGTCGGTGCGGATCAGTTCGGATCGCAAAACACCCTCAACGAACTGCTTTAGCCAGCCCTTTTCGAACACCCATTCATAGGTTTCGGGCCAGATGCCGAACTTCTCGATGTCATCGAAGTAAATTGCGGCGTGATGACCCTGGCGCGCAAGATCCTCAAGCCAGGCCACTGCGTCTTCGGCTTTTGAAAATGGCAGGCGGTAGCGCGCCGCTTCGGAAATCGGAAACAAGTCGAGGCTTTTCCCGTCTTCTTCCGTGGTGAAGAAGCTGTCGAGTTTTGCGCCATCCTCGCCGGCACACAGAAAGTGGTAGTCATCGACCGCCACATAGCGAATACCGGTTTCCACCAGTGCCGGCACCACCGACGACTCCCAGACTCGCTCGGTTAGCCAGGCGCCGCTCGGGCGCGCACCAAAATATTTCTCGATCTTGTCGGACAGCGTAGCGATTTGTGTGACCCGATCACGATGCGGAATTGCGGCCAGTACCGGTTCGCAGTCGCCCGAACCGAACCATTCAACCTGACCGCGCTGAGTCATTGCCTTCAGGCGCGCCATGTCTTCCGGAAAGCGCTCAAGCAGCACATCCAGTAGCCAGCCGGAAAAGTGAACGCTGAAGCGGAATTCCGGGTAATTCTCCATAACGCGCAGGAACATGCCGTAGCAGCGGATATGGGCGTCGTCGATGACTTGCGGAAAATTACCGACGGGCTGGTGGGCATGAACCCCGAACAGAAGCGTGATGGACATTCAGCTTTTTAGTGAGTTGAGGGGGTGGCGCGGCGCATGGAGCCGTTTTCGGCGGTGGTCGATCCGGAGCAAATTGGAATCTCGAGCTGGGGAGGGGGTGCCAGTTGCAGCAGTTGATACAGTCGCGCCAGATTGCGTCGGTACAGACTGTCGAAGTTGGCGACGGCACTCGACGGGTTGTAATCGCCAAACCACCAGAACCAGTCGGAGCTCTCGCAAATTGCCAATTGCTCCTCGACGGCTGAGGTCTGTTCAGCATCAAGCCGGCCACTGGAAACAACGCGGTCGCAACTCAGCTTGGCTTCGCACAACAAATCCCAGGCGCGGTTTTTTGCTTCGTCGCCTATCCAGGTCGATAGCGTTCCATAAACCCAGCTGCCAGCGATCAGTTTGGGTAGTACCGAAGTCGGTGGCGGGAGGTCGCGCGCCAGGATTTCGGCGTACGTGGTGGTGTTGATGTTGGGATGATTGGCTAGCAGTTCGTAGAGATCGTCAAAAAAGTAGTACCCGTTATAGGGGTAGTGTTCCCAGGCGTTCTCACCGTCAAGAATGATGCTGACGAGGGGCGTTTCGTCTTCACTCGAACTGTCGAGGATGGCTTCCAGTTGTAGCACGAGATGCTTGGCGGCGTCTCGACCATGCCATTTGGCGTAGTCGAAGCCAATCAGGTCAGAGAGCCGTTCATCGCGGAAAAACAGCGTCAGCCCCGGCGCCTGCTCCAGTCTCCAGGGATGGTAGGCGGCGCGCGGGTCCGCAATGCCGCTGGCCTTGAGACTATTGTTGAGCACGCCCTCGCCACTGGCAAGCCAGTGACAGCCGGCAGTTGCCAGGTGCTTGACGAAGTCGGTGGAGACGGCACCTTCGGCCGGCCACATGCCGACCGGCTCCGCGCCAAAACGTTTGGCGTGACTGGCGCGGGCGTCCTCGATGTGGCGGACGACGCGAGTACGACCACCGGGATAGGCGGCGGAAAACGGTAGTGGCGCATCGGGCACGCTTTCGCGCGCGACGCCGAAATCGAGCATTAACGGTGCCAGCGGATGGGTTTGTGGTGTCGACGAGAGTTCGACCTGGCCGCGTGCGGCAAGCGCCTGCCAGCGAGGAATCAGGCCGGTGATCGCTTTGCCTATGCTTTCCAGCAGCTTGCGTCGATCGTTGGCGTCGTAAGCTTCCCCCTGGCTCATCAGCGCAGCCAAAAGCGGATCGCGGCGGCGTTCCGTCTCGCCGGTCCACGCCAGGTGGTACCAAGTGACGAGATCGGAGAAATAGCTCGCGGAGAGATAACGGTAGGCCGGTTTCTTTTTGTGGGTGAGTAGCTGATAGAGGTCGTGCAGGCGCTCGTATTGGGGAAAGGGTTCCAGCATCGTGGTGTGGTTGCTGCGAAAACAGGTGGTCAGCAGCATGCGCCGATCGGCTTCGCTGAGGGTTTCCAGATCGGGCGTGGCCAGAACACGCAGCAGCGGATCGCGAAACTCGCCGCTGGCAAACTGTTGCACGTAATCCTCGATTTGATCGAGCAGCACCGGTACCAGGTTGACCACGCAGCGTATTTGCGGATGACGCTCCAGGTGCGCCGCCATGTCGACGTAATCCTTCATGGCATGCAGATACACCCAGGGCAGGATGAACTCGCCTGTCGCCGCATTGCTTTGATTGAGGGCTTGCGGAGCCGTGTTGCCAGCGCCGACTTTTTGCGCTGCAGCCGGATCGGCTACCGCGCCGTGATCGCGATAGTCCGGCTGGTGCATGTGCCAGAGAAATACCAGGTCGATTGTTCTCATTTGCGCAGTGAATGTGCAACTATCGGATGTAGTGGGCTTGCTGACCGAGCATTTCCGGCGTCACCAGCGTAATGCCTTTTTCGCTGACGTGGAAGCGCTGGCGATCAGCGGCGGCATCGTAGCCAATGGTCATGCCTTCAGGAATGCGGCAATGCTTGTCCAGCACCACCCGACGCAATTTTGCATAGCGTCCGATATCCACATCCGGCAGGATTACCGACTCTTCAATTTGCGCGTAGCTATGCACATTGACGCGCGAGAACAACAGTGACTTGCGCACCACCGCGCCACTGATGACGTCACCTCCTGAAACCAGAGAATCAACCGCCATGCCGCGGCGCCCTTCATCGTCGAAAACGAATTTGGCCGGCGGCAGTTGTTCCTGATGGGTCCAGATCGGCCAGTCGTCGTCGTACAGGTTGAGCTCGGGCGTAATTTTGGTCAGCTCCATGTTGGCTTCCCAGTAGGCGTCGATGGTGCCCGCGTCGCGCCAGTAGGGAATATTCGAGCTGTCCATGCCGACGCAGGAATTGGCGAAATTGTGGGCAAATACGCGGTAGCGCCCCAGGCAATGAGGGATGATGTTCTTGCCGAAATCATGTGAAGATTCCGGCTCGTCATGATCGCGAATCAATTGTTCATAAAGAAAATCGGCGTTGAAAATATACACGCCCATGTTGGCCAGCGCCCTGTCGGGTTGGCCGGGCATGGATGGCGGGTTGGCGGGCTTCTCGAAAAAATCTGAAATGCGTTGATTGTCCCCTACGTGCATGACGCCAAAACTGCTGGCTTCCGCCAGCGGCACGTCAATGCAGGCCACGCTCAGATCGGCCTGCCGGTGCACGTGCTCCGACAACATGCGTCCATAGTTCATTTTGTAGACGTGGTCGCCGGATAGCACCAGCACGTATTTTGGCGTGCTGCGCCGGATCGGGTCGAGATTCTGAAATACCGCGTCGGCGGTACCCTGATACCAGTCTTCACTGAGCTGTTGCTGCGCGGGCAGGATGTCGATGAACTCCTTGAAGCGGCCGTCGAGAAAACTCCAGCCGCGTTGCACATGCTGGATCAGGCTCTGTGCCTTGTACT
>JAIPCF010000010.1 GCA_021738385.1 Sulfuritalea sp.
GTGGCGCTGGGCTACGGCGTCGGTGCCGCCGCCGTCAGTGCGGGAGCGCATATCGCGACCGCCAGCGGCCTGAACCTGAAAGCCAAAGACCCGAGTCTGGTTGAGCCGCTGGTGATTTATGCCATCGCGTTGCAGCTTGGGGTGGTGCTTGCTGCGCCGCAAATTGCGTTTCCGTTTCTAGCCAACCTGTTCACCGTATTCGCCTTCGGCATGATCTGGCTGACCTTGCGCGATTCGATCGTGGTGTGGACGCTGGGCATTGCAGGCACTGCGGCGGTCTTCTACGTTGCCCAAGCTCGCATCGGCATTCCCATCGCCAGCGACTTCCAATTGACGCTGGTATGGTTGTATTTCTCACTGATTCTGGGTCGCTGTCTGCTGCTGAGCGTCACCGCGAACCGGATGCGGGCGCAATTGGCCAGCGGTCGACGCAAACTGGCCGAATCGCTGGTGCAGGTCGAGATATTGGCGAGCCGGGACGAACTCACCGGCGCCCTCAATCGCCGCTCGTTGATGGCAGCGCTTGAGCGCGAACGCGCCCATGCCGAGCGCAGCGGCGTGTCGCTCAGCGTCGCCATGATCGACCTCGATCATTTCAAGCGGGTCAACGATACCTATGGCCACGCGGCGGGCGATGAGGTCTTGCGCACGCTCGCTGCAACGGTGCACGAAACCATGCGCACCACGGATGTGTTCGGCCGTTACGGCGGCGAGGAATTCATGATGATTCTGGTCGGCTCCGCGCCCGAGTTGGCACTGGGCGCGATGGAGCGAATCCGCAACGTGCTGGCCGCAAAAACCTGGCCCACCATAGCGCCGGAATTTTCCGTGACCCTGTCCGCCGGCATCGCCTGCCATCGCAAGGGCGAAAGCGGCGAAGCGCTGCTGCACCGCGCCGATAAGGCGCTGTATCAGGCCAAGGATGCCGGACGCAACACCATCATCACTAGTTCGCCGTAGTGCATTTGGGTGGTTTGTTTCATTTCTCGGCTTGAAGGCCCAAGCATGCGATCATTCGTGCCATGAAGATTATCGAACTGCTTCAGTCGCTGACGGACGAGCCGGTTCAGTACGTGCTGGTGGGCGGCTTGGCCGTTCAATTGCACGGCTACATGCGCAGTACCTTCGATATTGATCTGGTACTGGCGATGAACGATGACAACCTGGCGCGGTTCATCAATGTCGCCAAGCGGCACGGGTTGACGCCGGGCACCCCGGTGCCTATCGATTCGCTGCGGAATGCAGACCAGATCGAAAAGTGGCATCGGGAGAAGGGCATGGTGGCGTGTTCCTTGCGTGAGCCGCAGGCAGGTGGCGCAGTCGTGGATGTGATCATGCGGCCGGAGGTGTCGTTTGAGACGCTGCGGTCCAACGCGATTGTCGGTGACTTGTTCGGCAGGCAGGTACCGATTGCCTCAATCGACGATATGCTGGTGATGAAGCGTGCGGCGAACCGACCCAAGGACCGGCTGGATATCGAGGCGTTGGAAAAGATCAGGCGTGGCGAGGACCCAAATGACTGATTTCGCCCGGATGCCGGTCACAATTCCTCAGGAGCTGATGCTCGCGCGGCTGGCTCAGTCCGAGCAAATGCGAGAGTTTTTCATCCAGATGTGGTTGCAAAATCCAACTCTCGCAGGACAAGCCGGGCCACGTGTTCATGAGCTTCTCACCGATTTGTCGGCGCCAGCGAGAAGCGTTCCGCCGGGAGCTACCGACGGGCAATAGCTCCCGTTTTCGTCATCAGCGTGCTGCGTTCGGAAAAAACAACTGCTCGCCGCCGATCTTGTAGTCGGCAATGCCTTTCTGGCCGGCATCCGACACCAGCCAGTCGACGAACTTCTGGCCATCGGCGACTTTCACATGGGGATGTTTGGTCGGGTTGACCATGATCACGCCATACTGGTTGAACAGCCGCTTGTCGCCTTCAACGACGATGCCGAGCTCACCGCGATTCTTGAAGTTGAGCCAGGTGGCGCGATCCGACAGGATGTAGGCATTCATCGACGAAGCGGTGTTGAGCGAGGGGCCCATACCGGAGCCGGTGTCGCGATACCAGGCACCTTTTTTCGAATCGATGTCGATACCGGCCGCTTTCCAGTAGCGCAGCTCGGCGGCGTGGGTGCCGCTCTTGTCGCCGCGCGAGACGAAGGGCGCTTTGGCGGCCTCGATATGGCGCAGGCCTTCGCGGATGTCCTTGCCCTTGGCCTTGGCCGGGTCGTTTTTCGGACCGATCACGACGAAGTCGTTGTACATGACTTCCTGACGTTTGACGCCGTAGCCTTCGGCGACGAATTTTTCCTCAGCCACCTTGTTATGCACAAAGAGCACGTCGGCGTCGCCGCGCCGGCCGGTATCCAAGGCCTGGCCGGTACCCTGGGCAATGACACGGACCTTGATCCCGGCGTCTTTTTCAAACAGCGGCAACAGATGCTTGAACAGGCCGGATTGCTCGGTGGAGGTGGTCGAGGCGACGGTGATGTAGCGGTCCTCGGCCTGGGCCGGTGCGACAAGCAGTGCGATGCTGCTCAGCGCGGCGATGAAATGACAGTGGAGCTTCATGGTGTTTCCTCCTCGAGAAAGTCTTGAGCTGCATCGGTGCGCGGCGATTGAAAAAATTCGGTGACGGGTGTTTGTTCGGTGACTCGACCGCCGTCGATGAAGACGATTTCCTCGGCCAGGCGGCGTGCCTGACCGAGATTGTGGGTGGTCATCAGAATGCGCGTGCCGGCGGCGGCGATGTCCTTGATGATGCGTTCGACCTCTCGGCTGCTGGCCGGATCGAGACTGGCGGTGGGTTCGTCGAGAATCAGCAGTTCGGGTTCCAGCGCCCAGACCCGGGCCAGCGCCACGCGCTGCTGTTCGCCGCCCGAGAGCAGGCGCGCCGGGCGTTTTGCCAGGGTTTCGAGTCCGACCCGGGCCAGCGCCGCGCGGGCGCGCCGCTCTCTTTCCTGCGCCGGGTAACCCTTGAGCTTGAGGCCGTAGACCACGTTGGCCAGCGCGGTGGTGCGCAGCATCACCGGGCGCTGGAACACCATGGCCTGCGACAGCGGCTGCAACCAGCTCAGCGTGCCGGTGCTGGGGTGTAGCAAACCGTGAATCAGGCGCAGCAGGGTGCTCTTGCCGGCGCCGTTGGGGCCTAGCACCACGCTGCGCTGTGCGCCAAGTTGCAGCGAGACGCCGTCGATGATGCGCGTGCCGCCTTCGACCAGGCTCAGGCCTTCGATGGATAGCCAGGCCGTCATGCGGGAGCCGTCTCACCATCGCCGACTTTTTCGTGCAAGCCCGGCCTATTCCCACGGTTGGCTTTGCACAGCCAACCGGTTCGGCCGGCACGGAGCAGTGCTCCGCGCAACCCCGGCCTCACCCCCACCGCCTTTGAGCCCAGCCGCGCAGCGCATAGGCGACGGCATTGATCGAGAGCACCACGGAAATCAGGATGAAGCCCAGTGCCAGCGCCAGCGGCAGATCGCCCTTGCTGGTTTCGAGTGCGATGGTGGTGGTCATCACGCGCGTTACGCCGTCGATGTTGCCGCCGACGATCATCACCGCGCCGACTTCGGCAATGGCCCGGCCGAAACCGGCGAGTGCCGCTGTCGACAAGGAAAAGCGGCCGTCCCACAACAGGGTGGCTGCAGCGCGGCTACGACTGGCGCCGAGCGAGCGCAGCTGCTCGCGGTATTCGGTCCACTCATCGGCGACGGTTTGCCGGGTCAGGGCGGCGACGATCGGCGTCACCAGCACGGCCTGCGCAATCACCATGGCGGCAGGCGAGAACAGCAAGCCCCATTGGCCGAGGGGGCCGGCGCGCGACAAGAGCAGGTAGACCAGCAGACCCACCACCACCGGCGGCAGGCCCATCAGGCCGTTGAACAATACGATCAGCACGCGGCGGCCGGGAAAGCGGCCGACAGCCAGCAGGGCGCCGATCGGCATGCCTGCCACACAGGCGATCAAGGTGGCGCCCATGCTGACTTCAAGGCTGAGCAGGACAATCCCGGCCAGGCGAGGGTCGGCACCGGCGACCAGAGCCCAGGCAGTGAGAAAGGGGTCGTTGAATTCGGGCATCGGACGGCGCTATTCGGCGTGCTTCATCTATGCAAGCTGCTACATATGGGCCGGCAAGAGTAAGCTATAGCCTTCAAGGACCAAATATGCCAAAACCTGCAACAACACCAGCCGGTTCAGTTCGTTCGCTTCCCAGCTTGCGCTGGACATGGGATTTCGGCCCACTGCTGGCGGATGTCGATACACGGCGCCTGCTCTCCTTGCTGACCGCCCTGGCGACGGACGGTGCGCTGGGCAAGGCGGCCAGGCAGGCCGGAATGTCCTACCGCTCGGCCTGGGGCTTGCTGCGCGATTGCGAGCGGGCTCTGGGCGCGGCCTTGGTGAGCATGGAACGCGGACGCGGCACCCGGCTCACCGAATTCGGCGATGCCCTGGTGAAACTTGATGCGTCGGCGCGCGAAGCGCTGGATGTCGTGCATGCGCCGTGGCAAAAGCGCCTGGAGGATTTACTGGTACCCGTGGTGCGGGCGACGCCGGAGCGCCTGCGGCTGGCGGCCAGCCACGATCTGGCGCTGGCGGACTGGGTCGAACATGGTCGCCGTATCAGTTTCGATGTGTTCTGGCGCGGCAGTGAAGATGCGCTGGCGGGGCTGGGGCGCGACGAAGCCGATGTGGCGGGCTTTCACGTACCGGAAAGCTGGACCGGCGAGCAGTTGGCGCTTTGGCTGACGCGCTGGCTCAGGCCAAAGCTGCATGTCTGCCTGCCGTTGATGCGACGCTCGCAGGGCTTGATCGTGGCGCGCGGCAATCCGCACCAGTTGCAGACCCTGGCCGATGCCTCGAAGCGTGGCCTGCGCATGGTGAATCGGCAGCGCGGGTCCGGTACGCGCAGCCTGATCGACCAGTTGCTGGCGGCCAATGGGTTGCGTCCGGAAAGCATAGATGGCTATGCGCACGAAGAATTCACTCACGAGGCGATTGCCGCCACGGTGGCGGCTGGCCAGGCCGATGTGGGTTTCGGCATCGAGGCAGCGGCCGCGCGTTACGACCTCGGTTTTGTGCCCGTGGTCTGGGAGCGCTACGGCTTTGCCCTGCGCCGAAACGTGGCCGACAGCCCGGAAGGCAGACAGTTTCTGGCGCGCCTGCAAGGCAACACCTTTCGCCAGCGCCTGATCGCCATGCCCGGCTACGAACCGTTGCCAGTAAATGCGCCGGGGGCGTGGGGTGATTTTCTGGCGTGAGCTTCGCGGTTGTGCCCGATTACCCGAACTTCAGTCGGCCACTACATCCAGGCCGGGATTAATCAGATATTTTTCACCTGTGGCGCGTTTGCCATAGATGGCGATCGAGCTCAACTGAAGTGCTTCGGCCATCGACACTTCTTTCGAATAGTGGCTTTTGAAGGTGGTTTTGAGTTCGGCTGCCACGCGATCTTTCAGTGCCTGAATACCCGTCGGTCCCAGCTTCTGCAGGAACGGGAACAGCAGCCAGCCGCCCATGCCCCAGGCAAAGCCGAAATTGCGGACGAGTTCGGTCGGGCTGGGGTCAAGCATGCCGTACAGATAGACCTGCTTGTGCGTGTTCGAGCCATAACGACTGTATTCCTTGGCCGAGCGATTGATCGCTGCCTCCATGCAGGTGAGGATTTGCCCCGGCAGCTTGCCGCCGCCGATGGCGTCGAATGCGATGGTCGCTCCCGTCGCGGCCAGTGCCTCGGTCAGATCGGCCATGAAAGTGGGCGAACCGCTGTTGCAAACGTACTGTGCACCCATCCCCTTGAGCAGCGCTTCCTGTTCCGGCTTGCGCACGATGTTGACCAGGGCAATGCCGTCCTTGAGGCAGATGCGATTGAGCATCTGGCCCAGGTTGGAGGCTGCGGCGGTGTGCACCAATGCCGTGTGCCCTTCGCGGCGCATGGTTTCGACCATGCCCAGTGCGGTAAGCGGATTGACGAAGCACGAAGCGCCGTCGGCCGATGTTGCATCCGCAGGCAGGACCAGACACTGGTCCGCGGCCATGCAGCGGTACTGCGCAAACATGGCGCCGCCGAGGATCGCGACGCGTTTGCCGATCAATGCCTGCGCCGCCGCGGACGAGCCGGCGGCCACCACCAGGCCGGCGCCTTCGTTGCCGACCGGCATGGGGATATCCACCCGCGCCGCCATGGCCTTCATGGCGCCAGCCGGCACCGTGGCAGTAACCACCGGGCGTGACGCATCGCCTGATTGTTTTGCCGTGTTCACGTCGGCCGCGCCAAACAGCAGGCCAAGATCGGAGGGGTTCATGGGCGCCGCTTCCATGCGCACCAGAACCTGATCGGCTTTGGGTTCGGGCAGGGGAATGCTGACAAGTGAGAGTTCCAGTTCGCCACTTTGCTTGATGAGCGATTGCAGTTGCAATGAGTTGCCGGGGAGATTTGTTTTCATGTTTTCTTTCTGGAGAAGTGCGTTGGGGGCGGACCTTGGCTGTGGTTCCAATCTGGGAAAATCATTTGAACCACGGCGGCACGGCGGCACGGCGAAAACAAAAGCCATGACACATTTTACGAAGGCTCATCATTGAGTTTGATCGATATCCATTGGCAGGAATTTGTTTTTTCACCGTGTCGCCGTGGTTAACCGCCTTTCCAGATTCAATACTCGACAGCGAATTCCGTCGCTTGCCAGATTGCGCGTTTGGCATCGAGTTCGACCGCGACATCGGCGCCACCGACCAGGGTGTATTCGATGCCGGCGGCTTCCAGTCCGGGCACCAGTTCGCGGCGTGGCTCCTGTCCGGCACAGATGACGACGGTATCTACGTCGAGCACCTGCGGTTTGCCATCGATCGCGATGTGCAGGCCGGCATCATCAATCTTCAGGTATTCGACTCCGCCCTGAAAATGCACACCGCGCTTTTGCAGCAGCAGGCGGCGCGCCCAGCCGGTGGTCTTGGCCAAGCCATCGCCAACCTTGGTGGCCTTGCGTTGCAGTAGCCAGACTTCGCGCGGGGTTTCCGGCATCTGTGGTGTGGCCAGGCCGCCGCGAACTTCGGTGTACGTCGGATCGATACCCCATTCCTTGCGGTAGGCGTCGATCGGATCGCCATGATCACCGGCATGCGTCAGGAATTCCGCAACGTCGAAGCCGATGCCGCCGGCGCCGATGACGGCGACTTTCTTGCCGGCTTGCTTGCGGCCTTCGATGAGATCGATGTAGCTCGTTACTTTCGGGTGATCAATGCCAGGGATGTCTGGCGTGCGCGGCAGGATGCCGGTAGCGACGACGACATGGTCGTAGCCGGAAAAGTCGGCGCTGCAGTTGTCAACATTCACACGGCGATTGAGCTGCACATCCACCTTCAATTCTTTCAGTCGGGTGCGGAAATAGCGCAGCGTCTCACCGAATTCTTCCTTGCCCGGAATGCGCCGCGCCAGATTGAACTGACCACCGACTTCGGCGGCGGCATCGAACAGGCTGACCTGATGGCCGCGCTCGGCCAGTTGCGTCGCAGCGGCGAGACCGGCCGGGCCGGCGCCAACCACAGCGACTTTCTTCGGCGCGTCGCTGGGTGTGACCTCGACATCGAGTTCGTGACAGGCGAAAGGATTGACCAGACAGGAACACAACTGGCGCGAGAAGATGTGATCTAGACAGGCCTGGTTGCAGGCGATGCAGGTGTTGATCGCGTCGGCGCGGCCAGCGGCGGCCTTGTTGACGAAGTCGGCGTCGGCGAGGAAGGGTCGCGCCATCGATACCATGTCGGCGTCACCGCGGGCAATCACGTCTTCAGCCACTTGCGGATCGTTGATGCGGTTGGTGGTAATCAGCGGAATTTTCACCTCGCCCATCATGCGTTGGGTGACCCAGGTATAGGCCGCGCGCGGCACGGCGGTGTAGATGGTCGGGATGCGCGCCTCGTGCCAGCCAACGCCGGTGTTGATTATTGTGGCACCGGCCTTTTCGACTTCCTTGGCCATGGTCACCACCTCTTCCCAGGTGCTGCCACCCTCGACCAGATCGAGCATCGAGAGGCGGAAGATGATGATGAAATTGGCGCCCACTTTCGCTCGCACAGCACGGATCACTTCGAGACCGAAGCGCATGCGGTTTTCCAGACTGCCACCCCAGCGGTCGTCGCGGTGATTGGTCTGCGGCGCGAGGAATTCGTTGATCAGATAGCCCTCGGAACCCATGATCTCGACGCCGTCATAATTGGCAAACTGGCACATCGCGGCGCATTGCGCGTAGTCGGCGATGGTCTTGAGAATTTCTTCCTCGGTCAGCGCGTGTGGTGTCGACGGATTGATCGGCGCCTTCAGCGCCGAAGGAGCAACCGGGCGTTTGGTATAGGCATAGCGCCCGGTATGCAGAATCTGCACGCAGATCTTGCCGCCGTGAGCGTGCACCGCCTCGGTGATGACGCGATGTTTTTCGGCCTCGGTTTCATTGTCGAGAATCGACGCACCCTGCATCACGATACTGTCCTGGTTGGGGGCAAAGCCGCCGGTGACGATGAGGCCAACGCCGCCCTTGGCGCGCGCAGCATAAAACGCGGCCATGCGGTCGTGACTGTTGCCGATGTCTTCCAGGCCGGTATGCATCGAGCCCATCAGGACGCGGTTCTTCAGTGTGGTGAAGCCTAGGTCCAACGGGGCCAGCAGGTGCGGGTAGGCGTTGCTCATGGTGTTTTCCTCGTTCGTTGGTTTTGTTTAAGACTGTGCAGCAGGCCCAGGGCCTCCTCGCACCACTCCAGCCAGCCCTGTTCGAAGCGCAAGCCGCTTTTCAGGACCATGTATTGCAAGGCGCGCTGTGGATCCAGCTCACCAGCGAAATCGCGGGCTTCAATGACGCGATAGGCAGTCAAGCGATTGGCGTGAGTGGCGCGGTGGTGTTCAAGTTCGGGTATCAGGGCGCCGGGATCACCAAAGGCGGCACCCCGCAGTTTGACGAAAAGGGTATCGCGTGTGCCTTCCGGTTCGACGGGTTCACGCATCCAGCGCGCCAGTTCGGCACTGCCCGATTTCGTGACCGAAAATTCCTTTCGGTCTGGCGCTGTGTCACCGGTCTGCACTTCGGCAGTGATCCAGCCCGCTTCCTCCATGCGCGCCAGCACGCGGTAAATCTGCTGGTGGGTGGCGTGCCAGAAATAGCCGATGGAGCGGTCGAATCGGCGCGCCAGTTCATAGCCGGAACTGGGCTTTTCGAGCAGGGAAACCAGCAGGGCATGATCGAGCGACATGCGCGCAAGCATACTATGCAACGAGTTGCATTGCAAATCGTTGCATAGGGGTCGGGCGAGTTGCAAAAGGGCTCGGCAACAAAAAAATGCCGACTACAGGGTGGTCGGCTTTCCATGGACGCTACGTGATTTGCTTGCCAGCCGGGGAGCGGCTTCGCGTTACTTGTTAATTGAGCAGGTCTTGTCCGCTGTTGGCTCTGAGGGCGGCTTCCTGACGGTCAACAAATTCCTGCATGCTGTCGATTCCGCGTAATTTCAGCACCGTGGCACGCACGGCAGCCTCGAGCAACACGGCAAGATTTCGGCCGGCGGCAACCGGAATGGTGACGCGCCGGATCGGCACACCGAGTATGTTTTCGGTTTGTGCGTCCAGCGGCAAGCGTGCAGCTTCGGGGACGCCTGGGGTCGGCTTTTGCAAATGCACGATGAGTTTCAGGCGCATTTTGCGGCGGCAAGCGGTTTCGCCAAATACGGTACGGATATTGAGCAGACCCAGGCCGCGTACTTCAAGAAAATCCTTAAGCATTTCCGGGCAGCGTCCTTCGAGGGTATCGGAACCGATGCGGGAGATGTCGACGACGTCGTCAGCCACCAGACCATGTCCACGCGAAATCAGCTCGAGGCCCAGTTCGCTCTTGCCGACACCCGAATCACCGGTTATCAGGACACCCATGCCCAGAACATCCATGAAGACGCCGTGCAATGTTCCCGTTTCGGCAAGTTGTCGCGAAACGAAGGAGCGCAGGGTATCGATAACAAAAGCCGAGGTTCGCGGCGTTTGCAGCAATGGTGTTCCGGAGTCTTCGCAGCCCTTGAGAATTTCCGGACTGATGATGCAGCCGTCAGCGACGATCAGCGCCGGTGGTTGCGCGGAAAAGATTTCCTGCATGTGATGGGCCAGTTTGTCCGGTGTTTGCCGGGCCGACCAGGCCATTTCCGGCTCACCGACTACCTGTACACGTTCGGGATGCATCAGGTTGAGGTGGCCGATCAAGTCGGCTGGGGAGGCTACATTCTGTTCTATGGTGCAGATTTCCCGCGTCATTGCACCGCTGACCCACACGAGCTGAAGTCGCTCGCGATTGCGTTCGAAAAGCTGGGAAACGACTAGCTTGCGTGCCAATTTGTGAATAAGCCATGCAGCGCCGCAGCGGTTGAGGCGGTGGCGAGCTGTTCGCGGAAGCTGGGGTCGGAGAACATCTGGGCCAGTTCGGAAAGCAGTTGCAGATGCTGCTCGTTTGCTGCCTCTGGTACCAGAAGAACAAAAACCAGCCCGACCAACTTTCCATCCGGTGCATCGAACTGAACGGGTGCTTCAAGCCGGACAAAAGCACCTATGGGCGTCTTGAGGCCTTTGATGCGGCCATGTGGAATTGCTATTCCCTGACCCAGGCCGGTCGAACCCAGCTTCTCACGCGCAAACAGGGCGTCGTAAACGGCGCTGCGGGCAACGCCCTGATGGTTTTCAAAAAGAATGCCCGCTTGCTCAAAAACACGTTTTTTGCTACTGGCATCAAGATTTGCCACCACATTATCGAGTGGCAGCAGGCTGGCGATCTGATTCATGGAGGAGGAAGCTCTGGGAATGAACGGGGCGATAGCGGCGGCGCGCAGTATACCGCTAACGCGGCCGCTCGTCCCATGTGCTGTAAACGCCTGTCTATTCAATAGGAAGGCGCTTGTCGTGGGCGTGGTTGGATACCTTACCCTTGTGTTTGAGAACTTGGCGATCAAGTTTGTCGACCAGCAAGTCGATGGCCGCATACAGATCGGCATCGATTGCGTCGGCAAAGATGTCTTTGCCCTTCACGTGAAGGGTTACCTCTGCTTTTTGCTGCAGCTTTTCAACTGACAGGATAACGTGCGCACTGGTTACCTGATCAAAGTGGCGCAACACTCGATCCAGTTTTCCCGTGGTGTAGTCACGGATAGCCGGGGTAACTTCAATGTGATGCCCGGTGATGTTGAGGTTCATGATGTCTCCTTGTCAGAAGTATGTTCTCAGAAAACTTTTCTGAGGTTGACCGGCGGAATGCCGAGCAACTCGCGGTACTTCGCAACTGTGCGACGTGCCACGACGATGCCCTGCTCGCCGAGGATGTCCGCAAGACGGGAATCCGAGAGCGGTTTTTTGCCGTCCTCGGCACTGACCAGTTGCTTGATCAGCGCCCGTATTGCGGTTGAGGATGCCGCGCCGCCGGTATCTGTGGCGACGTGGCTGCCGAAAAAATATTTGAGCTCAAAGATGCCGCGCGGACTAGCCAGATACTTCTGGGTCGTTACGCGCGATATGGTTGATTCGTGGAGCTGGACGGTTTCCGCGATCTCGCGCAAAGTCAGGGGGCGCATCGCCACCTCGCCGTGATCGAAAAACGCCCGCTGCCGATCCACGATGGCCTGCGAAACACGCAGAATAGTGTCGAATCGCTGCTGCACGTTCTTGATCAGCCATTTGGCTTCCTGCAACTGGCTGGCGAGCCCGCCCGAAGAACCGTTGCCGCCGCGGTGGCGATGCAGGATGTCGGCGTACATCCGGTTGATGCGCAGACGCGGCATGGCTTCTCGGTTGAGGCTGACGACCCACTGATCGCGAACCTTCTTTACCGAAACATCGGGCACCACATAGCGGGTATCGATAGCTGCAAACTGGGCTCCGGGACGCGGATTCAGCGAAAGGATCAGGCGTTGCGCCTCGCGCAGTTCGTCGTCATCGCAGCCGAGTGATTTCTTGATGCGAGCAAAATCGTGGGCAGCCAGATGGTCAAGGTGCTCGCCAACGATGATCAATGCACGTGCGCGCGTCTCCGAGTCAGCCAGACATTTCAGTTGCAGCGACAAACATTCTTGCGCGCTGCGTGCGCCAATGCCCGGCGGATCAAGATTCTGCAAATGGCACAGGGCGATACAAAGCTCCTCCAGCAGGGCTTCGCGTGCGTCATCATCATCGTTGACCAGCAGGTCGATCAGCTCATCCAGCGGCTGTGTCAGATAGCCATCGTCGTTCAGGGCCTCGATCAGGAAGCCAACCAGCGCCCGCTCGCGATCGGGCAACTGGGTCATTGCAATCTGTGTTCCCAGGTGTTCGCGCAATGAAGTCGAGGCTGCCTGGGTCTCGCCGCTGTCAAGATCGTCGTCGTTGGGATCGCGCTGGCCGCTGCTGCCGGAGAAATCCATGCCCCAGCCTTCATCGTCGCCACCTCGTGGCTCCTGGCGTTCTTCGTTTTCGGTCGGGGTGACCGTCTGGGGTGTCGCTGGCGCGTCGGCTGCCAGATTGAATGTCGGCTCGCCCGGCTCATCCCTTTCCAGTAGGGGATTGTCCTGCAGTGCCTGGTCGATTTCCGCGTTCAGTTCCAGTGTCGATAGTTGCAAGAGCCTGATCGACTGCTGCAATTGCGGCGTCAGTGCCAGATGCTGCGAAAGCCGGAGCTGGAGTCCTTGCCTCATTGCGTAATTACATTCTGAAATGCTCGCCAAGATAAACCCGGCGCACACTTTCATTATCGACTATCTCGGCCGGGTGTCCAGCGGCAAGCACTTCTCCGGCGTTGATAATGGTGGCGCGATCACAAATGCCCAGGGTTTCACGCACGTTGTGATCGGTGATCAGCACGCCGATACCGCTTTCCTTGAGAAAGCGGATGATTTTCTGGATGTCGATAACCGCAATCGGATCGACACCGGCAAACGGCTCGTCGAGCAGGATGAAACGCGGGCTGGTCGCCAGCGCGCGGGCAATTTCGACGCGTCGGCGTTCGCCGCCCGAAAGCGATGCCGCCAGATTCTTGCGGATGTGGGTGATGTGCAGTTCCTGCAGCAGAATTTCCTCACGCTCGTCCATCGCGTCTTCGTCCAGGCCTTGCAGTTCAAGCACCGCACGCACGTTCTCGGCGACCGTGAGTTTCCTGAAAACCGAGTTCTCTTGCGGCAAATAGGAAAGCCCCAGCTTGGCACGCTGATGTATCGGCATGTGAGTCAGGCGCTGATGTTCGCCGCTGTTTTCAACGCGAATTTCGCCGCCGTCAGCGGCGACCAGGCCGACAACCATATAAAAGCAGGTGGTTTTGCCCGCGCCGTTGGGGCCAAGCAGACCGACGACCTCGCCCGCGGCAACATCGAACGACACATCGGTCACTACCGTGCGCGACTGATACTTTTTGCGCAGGTTGTGCGCCGAAAGCGTGGCCGTCACTGATCTTCCTCCAGCGCTTCCTTGAGCACGCGGCGGATAATGTCGCTGGCAAACCCGCGCCCCTGCAAGAAGCGCGCTTGACGCGCCCATTCGCGAGCATCTGTCGGCGCGGCGGAGAACTTTTTGCGCCAGACCTCGCGCGCGCGTTCCTGCTCGTCGGTGATTGCACCCTGTGCCAGTTGGGCTTCGATCAGATCACTTGCCACGCCGCGCATTTTCAGATTCTGGCGCAGACGCGAGGTACCCAGGCGGGCGGCCTGGCTGCGAACATAATTTTCTGCCGCGCGGCTATCGGATTGAAGGTGGGAGGCTTGTAACTCGGCGAGCACGGCGTCGATTTCGTCCTGAGTGCCAAGGGCTGACAGCTTGCGCGCCAGTTCAGCCTGGGTGTGCTCGCGACGGGCCAGCAGTCGGATCGCCTTCTGGCGCAGTTCATTTGCCATGGAGTTGACCGATGCTGTTGTGTGCGCGGGAGGGAAACATTCCTTCGCGGCATGAAGTGCTGCTGACGACTCGCCCAGCAGGATTCCGGTAACGCAAGGAGAAGGCATGTAATGCATGAGTGGTCGTGGCGTGGTTCAACAAAGCTCCGGCCTCGCTCCGATCGCCATGTATCTCGCGGTCAGCCGCCTTTTGCCGGTTCGACGGTATCAAGAGCGGCCACGCCGACCGCTTCGCGCACCCGGTTTTCTATTTCCACGGCGATTTCGGGGTGTTCGCGCAGAAACTCGCGGGCGTTGTCTTTGCCCTGGCCGATTTTTTCGCCCTTGTAGGCGTACCACGCACCCGATTTTTCAACAATCTTGTGCTCGACGCCAAGTTCGACGATCTCACCCTGGCGGGAAATACCTTCGCCGTACAGGATGTCGAAGCGTGTCTCGCGGAAAGGCGGGGCCACTTTGTTCTTGACCACCTTGACCTTGGTCTCGTTGCCGATGACTTCGTCGCCTTTCTTGATGGCGCCGGTGCGGCGGATGTCCATGCGTACCGACGCGTAAAACTTGAGCGCGTTGCCGCCGGTGGTGGTTTCCGGGCTACCGAACATGACGCCGATCTTCATGCGTATCTGGTTGATGAAAATCACCAGGGTGTTGGTGCGTTTGATGTTCGACGTGAGCTTGCGCAAAGCTTGCGACATCAGCCGCGCCTGCAGGCCCGGCAGTTGGTCGCCCATGTCACCCTCGATTTCCGCACGAGGTGTCAATGCGGCGACTGAATCGATCACGATGCAATCGACGCCACCGGAGCGCACCAGCATGTCGGTGATTTCCAGGCCTTGTTCGCCGGTATCGGGTTGCGAGATCAGCAGGTCGGGCACGTTGACGCCAAGCTTTGCCGCATAACCTGGATCAAGCGCATTCTCCGCGTCGATAAAGGCAGCCACGCCGCCGGCTTTCTGGATCTCGGCGACAATGTGCAAACACAGCGTAGTCTTGCCGGAGGATTCCGGCCCGTAAATTTCGACGACTCGGCCACGGGGCAGGCCGCCTATGCCTAAAGCAATATCCAGCCCAAGTGATCCGGTGGAAACCGTCTGAATGTCGTCAATGGCGAGACCCTCGCCCATTTTCATTATGGAGCCCTTGCCAAACTGCTTTTCGATCTGTGCCAGGGCGGCTTGCAGTGCTTTGCTCTTGTTGTCGTCCATTTAGTGCGTTCCTCAAAAGTTGATTCGATTATGGCATGGATGGCACAGTTTTTGCGCCACCGCTATTTCTCAAGTTGTGCCGATTCGTTTTAGCAGGCCCTGCAAGGCGTAAATCACCGCCTGACGGCGAATTTCCTCACGGTTGCCAGCAAAAATCACGGTATCCGCAGTGGCTTTTTCACCCGTCCGACACCAGGCAAAGCATACGGTGCCCACTGGCTTACCCGGTGAGCCACCCGTTGGTCCGGCAATTCCTGTAATAGATAATGAAATCATGGCGTTGGAGTATTTCAGTGCACCTTCTGCCATTTCGGCGGCGATTTCCTGGCTCACGGCACCGTGCTTTTCCAGCGTTACCGGCCGGATCCCGAGCATTTCGATCTTGGCTTCATTGCTGTAGGTGACGAAGCCTCGTTCAAACCATTCCGAACTACCCGCTGTGTGAGTGATCGCTTGTGCGGCCCAGCCTCCCGTGCAGGATTCGGCAGTCGCGATCAGAACCTTGTGTTGGCTGGCACTGGCCAATGCCGCGGCCGCTATCGACTCGGACAAGGTGACGAGATCGGCGTCCATGCTTAACGTAATGAAACAACTCGTTCGGAGCGACAAGCAATAGTCGAGCGAAGCGAGCTGACCCCCATCCCCGCCCCAGGGCGGGGATGGGGGTGGGGGGCCTTCAATTCGCCTTTTACGTGTTTCATCATCAGGGGTGCCGGATCACTGCATGAAAGTCAAGCCAATAGCGATTCGAAGACCGCCTTGATCACGGCAAGCGTCAGCACCGTGTAACCCGCAGCAATGACATCATCCATCATGACTCCAAAGCCGTTCTTGATTTCCGTGTCAAAAAACCTTGCCGGCTGCGGTTTCACAATGTCGTAAAACCGGAACCAGAGAAACGCAGCCAGTTGCCAAAGAAACTCCGGCGGCGTGAACAACAATACGGCCCAGAAAGGCACGATCTCGTCCCAGACGATGGCACCGTGATCGACCACCCCAAGGGCGCGACCGGTAATCTGGCAGGCCGCCACGCCGACGGCAAACGCCAGCAGGAGGAAGCCAGCGAGCCACAGATCGCTGACAATAAAGCTGCGCAATAGCGGGTAGCTTAGCCACGCGAATAGCGTTCCTGCTGTGCCTGGCGCGAACGGCGAAAGCCCGCTACCCATGCCGCAGGCAATGAAATGCGCGGGATGGTGGAGCAGGAACTTGAGCGGGGGCGGTGGGAGTTTTGCCATTACATAAAGTGGTCGTAGCCTCGGCGGGCAGGCGTGATGAGCTCGCCGTCATCGTCGGACAGGATTAGCTCACCGGGCGTACCGGCGGCGGTTTCGCCGATGCGCGTCAGCGCCAGTTCGAGTCGGTTCGCGAGGGCGTTCATCGCACCATCCAACTCGGCTGCTGCGGTGAATAACAACTCGTAGTCGTCACCGCCGGAAAGCCAGCAGTCGCGGGCGAGCCCGGTGGGCGGCAGGTTCGGGATGTGGAGTCGGGCCGTGAGGTTTGACTGTTCGAGAATGTGTCCGAGATCGGCCAGCAAGCCATCGGAAACATCAATGGCGGCGCTGGCGATACCACGCAAGGCCAGCCCGAGTTCGATACGCGGTTGCGGCCGGTGGAGCGCGGCCAAACAGTGTGCAAGATCCGGCTCCCGCAGGGTCGTGCGTCTCTGCAAATGTGCCAGCCCAAGCGCGGCGCGTCCCGGTTGGCCGGAAATCCAGATTGAGTCGCCCGCTTTGGCACCGTTGCGGCGCAAGGCCTGACCCGGCGGTGCCTCGCCAAAAATCGTCACGCAAAACGCACGCGGCCCACGGGTGGTGTCGCCCCCGATCAGATCGATGTTGTAGTGGTCAGCACAATCGAAAAGACCTCGAGAAAAAGCCTCTATCCAGTCAAAACTCGGCGCTGGTAATACGGCGGCAAGCGTCGCCCAGCGCGGCTGCGCGCCCATTGCCGCCATATCGGACAGATTAACGGCGAGAGTTTTCCAGCCCAGATCTTCCGCGTTGGTGTCGGCGAGAAAATGCGTGCCTTCGACCAGCAGGTCTGTCGAGATCACCAATTCCTGACCGGGTGTCGGGGAAATCAATGCCCCATCGTCGCCGACCCCGAGTACCGTGTGACGGGTCGGACGCTTGAAGCAGTGGTTGATCAGCTCGAATTCAGAAGGCATTTTTGCCACGGCGAGTACAGGGGCACAGCGACACGGCGAGATCAAGGTGATTGTCTGTTGTCACGGTCTTCGTCGCATTGCCGTGCTCGTCGTGGTCAGCGCTTTTGAATTTCAGCAGAACGAAGTACTGCCGCCAGTTTGTCCAGTACGCCATTCACGAACTTGTGCCCGTCGGTGCCGCCATAAGTCTTTGCCAGCTCGATGGCCTCGTTGATGATCACGCGGTAGGGAGTTTCAGGGCGCAGCTTCAGTTCGCAGGCACCCAGCAACAGAATGCAGCGCTCAATGGGCGAGACTTCTTCCCAGGCCCGGTCAATATATGGAGCAAGGTCGAGCTTGAGCAGTTCAGCGTTCTGCCGAGTTTCGGTCAGCAGACTTGTGTAGAGCGCATTGTCGGCTTTGTCGAAGCCGGCGACACCTTCGGCCTGTACTTGAATTGCAGCGGCATCCTGATCGGCGACCTGCCACTGGTAGAGACCTTGAACAACAAACTCGCGGGCGCGTCGACGCGGTGATTTGATTCCGCTCACTACTTGAGAGCCTTCAGCAAATTCGCCATTTCGATGGCTGCCTGTGCCGCTTCGCCGCCTTTTTGCACCATGCGTACCAGTGCCTGGTCGTCATTCTCGGTGGTCAATACCGCGTTGGCAATCGGTATCCCGGTGTTGAGCTGGACATCAGTAATTCCGCGCGCAGACTCGTTGGAGACAATCTCGAAATGATAGGTCTCGCCGCGTATCACCGCGCCCAGCGCCACCAGTGCATCGAAGCGCCCGCTTTGGGCCATGGCCTGCAATGTTAGCGGTAACTCCAGTGCGCCAGGCACCGTGGCGAAAGTGATGTCCGTATCAGCCACACTCAGGCGATCAAGTTCAGCCAGGCAGCCAGAGCGCAGGCCGGCACCGATATCCTCATTGAAGCGGCTCTGTACCACGCCAATACGCAGGCCTTGGCCTGCCAAACTGGGTTCGAGTTCGTGGAGGCTCATTCGGTGTTTTCTCCTGCTGCTGAAAAGTAGCCGGTAATTTCGAGACCAAAGCCGGCCATGCTCGGCATTTTTCTCGGACTGGACATCAATCGCATCTTGCCGACACCAACTTCACGCAGGATTTGCGCGCCGATACCATAAATACGAGGGTCCCAGGTGATGGCGGGGCTCTCGGATTTTTCATTGGTGAGTGCCGCCAGCAGAGCGTTTCCGGTTTCCGCGCGATGCAGCATTACCAGGACTCCGCTTCCGTGTTCGGCAATCTTGCGCAGCGCGAAATCGACACTATAGGTATGCCCGCGACTGCCGTGATCGAGAAAGTCGAGGACGCAGACGGCTTCATGCACACGGACCAGGGTTTCTTCGGTTGCCGTGATCTCACCGCAGGACATCGCAAGGTGCACATCGCCGCTGCTGCGATCGGCAAAGGCGCGCAACCGGAATGTGCCCTGGGTGCATTCGACGCTCTTGTCAGCGACGCACTCGATTAGTTTTTCGGTTTCCGACCGGTAGTGAATCAGATCGCGAATAGTGCCGATTTTGAGCTTGTGCTCGGCGGCGAATTCGAGCAAATCAGGAAGGCGCGCCATGGTGCCGTCTTCCTTGAGAATTTCGCATATAACGGAAGCGGGTTCGCAGCCGGCCAGTTGCGCGAAATCACAACCTGCCTCGGTGTGCCCGGCACGCACCAGAACACCGCCGTTTTGCGCCATTAGCGGAAAAATATGACCAGGCTGGACAATGTCCTCGGCTGCCGCATTTTTCGCCACCGCCGCTTGCACCGTACGTGAGCGATCCTGGGCCGAAATACCGGTGGTGACGCCGGTCGCGGCTTCAATCGACATGGTGAAGGCGGTGCCATGCTGCGCCTTGTTGTTGCGCACCATCAGGGGCAGGTCAAGCTGGCGACAACGTTCTTCGGTGAGGGTCAGGCAGATCAGTCCGCGCCCCCACTTGGCCATGAAATTGATGGCTTCGGGCGTTACGTGGTCCGCGGCAAGAACGAGGTCACCCTCGTTTTCACGGTCTTCTTCGTCAACCAGGATTACCATGCGTCCAGCACGCATGTCGGCGACGATTTCCAGTACGGGGCTGATGCTCATGGGGAAAGTCTTTGGTTAAAGGAGGGGCGCATTTTACGCTTTGCCTGCGCTGAGCATGCGCTCGACGTAGCGGGCGATCAAGTCGATTTCGAGATTGACCTGTGCGCCTGGATGCAGATGTTTCAGGGTGGTCACCTCGATGGTGTGCGGGATCAGATTGATCGAGAAGCGTCGTCCCTTGACGCTGTTGGTCGTTAGCGAGACGCCGTCGACAACGATCGAACCCTTGCGGGCAATGTATTTCGCCAAAGACTTCGGTGCCTTGATCACCAGCTCATGGGATTCGCCGATCGGCTCGAACTTCTCCACTTCGCCGACACCATCGACATGCCCCGACACCAGATGTCCGCCGATGAAGTCGGACAGGCGCATGGCTTTTTCCAGATTGACTTCGCCGCCCAGCGCGTCGAGACCGACGGTGCAGTCCAGCGTTTCGCGAGAGACATCCACCTGGTAGCTGTCTTTCATCTTTTTGATGACTGTCAGGCAAACACCACCGTGGGCGATTGAATCCCCCAGCGCAACATTTGCGAGCTTGAGACCGGGTGCCTTGACGGTAAGTCGCAAACCTTTTTCAAGAGGCTGGACGCGGCTGATTTTTCCGATGGCGGTGATGATCCCGGTAAACATGGTGGCTCCTGTGCTTAGCGCAAGACGCGCTCTAGAGTAGGCAAAAAAACATCCGCGGACTGAAAACCGACGACGCGCAGATCGTTCTGCTGCTCTCCCCGAGCATTCCAGAAAATGATGCCCGGTGGGCCGAACAGGCCAAAACGTTTGAGCAATGCGATATCGGCTTCGTTATTTGCGGTGACATCGGCTTGCAGCAGCACGAACTGTTTCATTCGCGCGGCTACTTTTGAATCGGCAAAGGTGAAGCGCTCCATTTCCTTACAGCTCACACACCAGTCGGCATAGAAATCCAGCATCACCGGTTTGCCCGCCGCCTTTGCCGCGACAAGGCGCGCGTCGAGCTGTGCGACCGAGCCGACTCTTTCCCATGCCGTCTCATGTGCTTCGGCGGCTTGGCCACCGCGCAGGAAGCCGAGCGGCTGCAGTGGATCCTTGGCCCCGCCCAGTACGCCCATCAGCATTGCGGCGCCGATCAGCAGGAGCACTACGCCAAGCCCCTTGCCCAAACGCTGCCAGCCATGCGCGTGAGGCGGCAGGGGGTCGAGTGCATGCAAGTAAATGGCCGGGATCACCAGCAACATCGACCACCCGAGCATTTGCAGCCACAGCGGGATAACCGGCGACACCAGCCACAGCGCGGTGGCGAGCATCAGCACGCCAAAAAACTTGTTGACGCCTTCCATCCACGGCCCGGACTTGGGCAGTAGCGAACGAGAAAACGCACCCACCAGCAACAGCGGCACGCCCATGCCCAGGCTCATGATGAACAGCGCCATGCCACCAAGCGCGGCATTGCCGGTTTGTGCGATGTACAGCAATGCACCGGCCAGCGGTGCAGCGACGCAAGGGCCTACGATCAGCGCCGAGAGCGCGCCCATCAATGCAATCGCGGGCAGCGAACCGCCCTGGCGATTGGCGGTGTCCGATACACGGCTCTGTAATGCAGCAGGCAACTGCAACTCGTAGAAACCGAACATCGAAAGCGACAGCACAACGAAGACCATCGCGAATGCACCCAGTACCCAGACATTCTGCAAGGCGGCGGACAACAATGTTCCCGAAAGCCCTGCGGCGACTCCTATCACCGCGTAGGTGGCGGCCATGCCCAGCACATAAGCCAGCGACAGCACGAAAGCGCGCACATGACTAACCGCATGTCCATGATTGACGATGATGCCGGACAGGATCGGAATCATCGGAAACATGCAGGGTGTGAGTGAAAGCAGCAGGCCGAAGCCGAAGAAACTGAGCATTACCCATGCTGTGCTGCTGCCTTTGAACAAACCGGCGATGCGTGAGCTTTCATCAGTTGGCGCTGGCTCGCTGGCGGTCTGAAAACTCGGCGCTGGCGACACGGCGGCAGGAATGGACGTCGAAGCAGAACCTGCTGTTGCCGCGCCAGTGGAAGCGAGCAGAACGACTTTTTCCTGCTGGTTGATCGGCGGATAGCAGATTCCACCATCCCAGCAGCCTTGCGAGATGGTTTTAAGCAACACCGTACCGGTGGCTTCGACCGGCAGCAAAATTTTGACTTCCTTGCGGTAGACCTCGACCTTGCCGAACAACTCGTCGTCCTTCATCTTGCCAGGCGGAAACTTGGGTGCGCCGAGTTTTCTGCCTTCAAGCGAAAACTTGAATTTGTCGCGGTACATGTAATAGCCGTCGGCAATCTGCCAGCGGGCTTCGATGGTATTGGCATCCACCGCGCGCGCCGAAAGGCGGAAAGCCTGCTCTGGTGCCATAGGCTCCTCGGCCCGCGCCAGACTGACAAAGGCGAGCAACAGCAGGAACAAGTAGCGAATCAGCATGAAATGGACTTCCCGTCGATGGTTGCGGCCTGGGTCTCTGCACTCACCCATGCCAGATACTCGGGAAGGCCGTATGCAACTGGGACCGCGATGATCTCTGGAAGTTCATACGGATGGCGAGCGCGGATCGCGGCTTCCAGTGCGGGATAAGCGGCCGCGGTGGACTTGATCAGCAAGGGTACTTCCTCGGCATTTTCGATTTCACCCTGCCAGCGATATACCGACTGACAAGGGGCCAGAATATTTACGCACGCAGCCAACTGATCGTTTACCAGCGAAGTTGCCAACGCTTGTGCAGCCGCTTCGTTGGGCAGGCTCGTCAGGATGAGCAAGGTTTGGCTGCGGGTTTGAGATACTTCCATCGGCCTATTCTACCTTCGGCGAAGGCCAGGTTTGGGTTAGCCTGCCGCATCCGGGAGGCCTGAGCCTGTCTGGAATCAGGAGCTTGGCTTTGAGCAAATTGTTGACGGGATTGATGGATGCTGAGCGCAAGCGCCGCGCGCTTGCAGCGACTGCTGCGGAGGCCTCGGTAAATCAAACTGATGCCGAGCGGGCCGCCGAGGCGAGCGCGTTTGCGAGAGCCGCCGGGGATGAGCGCGCGCGCGCTGCAGCTGAATCAAAGCAGGCTGCGGCTGCCGAGCAGATAGCGGCCGCACAACGCAGGCAGCAGGCCGAGCAGTTTGCTACGGAGCAAGCGTTGAGTCGCGCAGCAGCGGAATCGGCGGCAACAGAAGCGGCTGAGCAGCAAGCGCGGGCCGAACGTATGGCTGAACAAGTCCTGCGAAAACGTATCGAGGCCGAACAGCGGGCTCTGATGGAGGCGCAGCGCAAAGAGAACGCCGCCGCCGAACTGGCTAACGCCGCAGCGGCACGAGCAAAAAAGCAGGATGAGCTGAATCGTCTTGCTCGCGAACGGAGTGAATCGGAGCGTCGGGCTGCGGACCTGGCCACGGAGAAACTTCGTACCGAACAGATCGCCGAAGCGGCCGCTTTGGCTTGTCTGGCGGCAGAAAAAGAAGCCGCACGCGAAGCGCTTCGCCGCGCCCAGCGGGAGGCCGAGGCCGGGAGAGCGGAAGCTTTGCGGATCGAGGCCGAGCAGGAGGCGCAAGCGGCGCTAAAAGAGCATTCAGACGCCGAGTCACTGGCCAGCCGCGCGGCAGCAGAGGCCCGAGCCGAGCGGTTGGCGGAAACCGAATTGCAAAAGCGCGTTGAAGCAGAGAGGCGTTCTCTTGAAAAGTCTCTGGCAAATGAAGTCGCCGCAGCTGAACGTGCCAGCGCTGTCCAGGCTCGCGTCGAACAGGAGCAGGAGCTGGCGCGACTTGCGGCGCAGCGAGCCGAGATCGACCGAAATGCAGCCGAAGCGGCCGGCCGGCAGCTGCGAGCCGAACAGGAAGCAGAAACCGCCGCTTTGGCGCGACTGGAAACTGAAAAGCGGGCAGCGCAGGAAGCCCGGAGGCGCTCTGATCAGGAAGCCGAAGCCGCTCGTGCGTCAGCGGCGCGCCAAGCGGCGGAGCAAGCTGTCAGCAAGGCGCAGGCAGAGCGTCTTGCCGCTGAAGCTGAGGCTGCGACAGCTCAGCGCCTGACCGTCGAGCGGCAGGCCGAGTCTGAGATGCGGGCAGCAGCCGAATTGGAGCGTCGCGCCCTGGCGGAAGCCCAGCGTAAGGAGCGTGCCGCCACCGAACTGGCAAATGTGGCGACCGTCCGCGCCACCAGGGAAGCAGAGCTTGCGCAACTTGCCGCGAAGCGCGCCGAGGCCGATCGGAATGCCGCCGAAGTGGCCAGCCGCCAGTTAATCGCCGAGCAAAAGGCGGAGGCAGCAGCGTTAGAAAGAATCGAAGCTGAAAAGCGGGCAGTGCTGCAAGCCCGGCAACGCACGGATCGGGAAGCTGAAGCGGCTCGCGCTGCAGCCGCGCGCCAAGCCGCAGAACACGCCGCAATTGCCGCCAAAAACGAACGCACGGCCGTGGAAGAGGGAATTGCCACGCCAATCCCGCAACCGGTTAGTACAAAAAATGAAGAAAATAAGCGTGGGCTGAACGGAGTCAGGCCGAAGGATCTACCCTTTCGGCGCCTGCTCGCCGCAACCGCTATAGCCTTGGCCACAGGCTTGGGTGCCGGTTTCTGGCTATCGAAACCACCTACCCTGCGGCCGTGGTCGGAACAGCATGACAGCTTGAAACTGCGTCTTGACCTGACGCTGAAGAACCCGCCTGCGGATGAACAGCGAGTCATTCCCCGGGATTGAGGATGTAGATCAAAACTGATCCAGGACGTAGTCTGGCAAATCCGGTCGGAGCTTCAGCTGGTGAAGTCGAACTGCGGGTGAATGGCGGATGCTTCCCGGTGGTCGAGGGGCAAGTCGCGGGATTCGGGCACGGCCACGCATAGGCAGTCTGTGCGGGACATTCTGGCCTTCATGGACTGTGCATTTTCTGGACGAATGGACGCTTGTACGCTATCCTTCAACGCCCTCCAGGAAGCGCGGATGATCGATGGGCAAATGTTTCCTTTTCTTCCGTTTTGCGTTGCTCAGCATGGCCTTGGCGCCGGGTTTCAGCATGGCGCAGGTGGCCGAAACGCTGACTGAGCTGCAAGCTCTGGCGCTGCAACGCGACCCCGACTATCGAGTGGCGGAATTCTCGCGTGAGGCACTGTTGGAGCAGTACAACCAGAATGTCGGCGCACTTATGCCGACGTTCAACTTGGAGGCGTCCACCACCGGAACCAAGACCATGCCCAGGGGCCCGAGCGCGACCGGCGGTCAGACGAACACCTCATTCAATACCAAGCGCTGGGAACTGAGCCTGACTCAGCCGATCTTTCGCGCCGAACTGTTCGTCAATCGCATCCAGGCCGACGTGCGCCTGCAGCAGGCTGATGCGGAACTTGCTGCGGCACGGCAGGATTTAATCGTGAGGCTCGCTGAGCGCTATTTTTCGGCACTGCGCGCAGCCGATGATCTCGGTCTGGCACAAGCCGAGGCCGAGGCGCTCAAAAAGCAGCTCGAACTGGCCAAGGATCAGCTTGAGTTCGGCCTTGTAGCGATTACCGACGTAAACGAAGCACAGGCTGCGTTTGATACGGCGCTGGCGCGTATTCTCGATGCGGAAAGTACGCTTTCGAGCGCACGAGACCAACTGGCGGCAATTTCCGGGGTGTATCCGGAGGGCTTGGCGCCACTTGGCGAAAAACTTCCATTGATAGTGCCCGCTCCTTCCGACATTGCACTCTGGTCTCAGGCGGCACTGGATCAGAACCACAAGCTGCGTGCCGCCAATCTTAATGTTGAGGCAGCGCGTCAAGAGATTCGCAAAGCTGAGGCAGGGCACTTGCCATCGCTCGATCTGGTTTTCAAGGCGAACAGCGAAGCTGCAAATGGTGGTATCGGTGGGGCCTCGGATTATGGCAACGAGAGCGTGGCGCTGCAGCTTACGATCCCTCTGTTCCGTGGGGGGCAAATCCTCTCACGCACACGCGAAACCGTGGCGCAGCATGCTCAAGCGATCGAGCGGGCCATAAAGGAGAGACGCACCGTAGAACGGGAGGCGCGGGAAGCCTACGTCGGTGTTTCAACCAACATTATGAAGGTGCGTGCGCAGGAGCGCGCGGTGCATTCGCATGAATCAGCGGTGGAGGCTGTGAAGGAGAGCTACCAGCTACGGCATCGTACTGCGATAGATGTTTTGACCGCACAAAACAAACTCTATCTGGCAAAACGGGATCTTTCGGCGGCTCGCTATGAGTACGTACTCAATGTTCTGAGGTTGAAGCGCGCGGCGGGCAGCTTGCAGGATGCAGACTCGAACCACGTTAACGGATGGCTCGACTTGAGCAAGCGAGTGGGGTTCAGCCCCAATGGCTCAACCCGCGCACATTTGTCGGGCAGGTAAGCTGAAGTTGATTCCATGCGCATTTAAGAAGCGGCGACTCGATCAAGGTTTTGAGTTAGACCGGTAGTCATCCAGGGTTAAGCAGGGTTAAAAAAAGGGCATCCATCCGGATGCCCTTTTGCCGCATCAAGCGCGGGGGCGATCAGACGAAACGCCAGCCAACCCGTACCCGGCGGAAAGCATAGACTGGTACACGGCGACGTGCTCTGCCGCGCGGCCGCTTACCATAGCTGGGAGGGCGCCGGCGCTGTGCGCGCCGCTTCGGGCGACGACGGAAAAATCCGCCAAAAACGTTGTCCTGTCCTTCGTCATCCAGTGATTTGGCGCGCGACGGCAGGTCACTGATTTCGATAACTGTATCTTGCAGTTTTAGCTCAGACATAATTTCACTCTCCTTTCGTCATGAAAAACACTAGCCCGCAGAACGGACTCCTTTAAAGCAAAAAGGAAACGAGCCTCGCGGTTTCGTTTCCTTTCACTAAATACAACATAAGCATCCTCCGGCCCCTTAAAACCTGAATGCGTGCCAGAAGGAACGGAAAATCCGGTGCCTTGCTGCAAACGCATGCTGCCAGGCGGCGCGCTTGCGCCAACGAACGAACGACGCTATCAGACCAACTACAGCAGTGCGCACGGCCATGCGCAGGGTGCCAACACAACGCCAAACACTCCGCCACCAACTGCCCCCACCGAGCACGGCAGCCAACTCAGCGCGATTCAACGGACGCTCCCGTTTCGGAAGCGTACCGATCACGATGACATGTGCAGGATTTAGTGAAGTGGCGGTCATTGGAGCAAAGTAGCCGTTCGGTTGCAGGATGGTTCAAGCTTAATTTAGTGCACCTGCCCGGTCAAGCTGAATACCAAAAATAATGAGGCAATCTGTGCACTAATTCACGGTTGCAAGAATATTTCATTCTTAAGAGCGTTCAATCCTGCTCAAGTTGGCGAGCGGAGAGGTGGTAATACACCCCGCGCTTGGCCATCAGATCATCGTGGGTGCCGCTTTCAACGATGATCCCACGCTCAAGCACCACGATCAGATCCACATTTCGCACGGTCGAAAGTCGGTGAGCAATCATGATCACCGAGCGGTCTCCGTAGTGGGCAGAGATGTTTTCCATGACGTTTCGCTCGGTTTCATTGTCCAGAGCCGATGTCGCCTCGTCCAGTACCAGGATCGCCGCAGGCTGCAGGAAAGCGCGCGCGATGGCAATTCTCTGGCGCTGTCCGCCGGAAAGATTTGCGCCGCTTTCCTCCAGTTGCGCCGTATAACCCCCCGGCATTTGCACGATGAAATCGTGGGCGTTGGCGGCGATTGCCGCCTCCTGTACTTGCTCCAGCGTGGCCCCGGGATTGGCGAGGGCGATGTTGTCGCGTACGGTACCCTGATATATGGTGCTCTTTTGCGGCACCATCGCAATCTGGTGGCGTAGTGTTTCTAGCGAAGCCTCGGCGAGATCGAAACCGTCGATCAAAATTTTGCCGCTGGACGCCGGATAAAACCCGTAGAGCAGCTTTATGAGTGTTGATTTGCCAGAACCGCTGGCACCGACAAACGCCACTTTCTTGCCAGGCGGTAGTACCAGATTGACGTTTTGCACGACATTGTTCGGGTCGTCGGGGTTGTAACGGAAGGCAACATTGCGGAACTCTACGTGGCCGCGCAGCTTTGGCAGATTCAGGCGCGGCGCCTCCTTCCCCTCGGTGCCGAACTCCGATTTCTTCTCCATGATATCGTTCAACCGTTCGACAGCGACGACCACTTCCTGCAGCTCGTCCCACTTGCCCACCACTTTGTTGATTGGCTCTTGCAGACTGTTGGCAAATGCGGTGAAGGCGACCAGTTCGCCGAGGGAAATCTTGCCCATGATGACGAACGCGCCACCGAGCAAGAGCACCGCCACGTCGGATAGCGCATCGAGTGTCCCGGAGAGCAAGCCGGCAAGCTGGGCGAACTTTGCCTCTCGGAACTTCATGTTCGCCACGGCGGCAAAATTGTTCTCATATTGCCAGCGTGCGAGATGGTCGGCACCGATGGTCTTCAGTGTGCGCGCGCCCCGCAGTGATTCGATCAAGTGGCTTTCCAGGTCGGCTTCCTTGACGAAAGTCTCTCGATTGATCTGCCGGATCCTCGGCGAAATCTTGGCGATGAGCACGATGTTTAGGAGCAGGAACGACACCGCGGCGAGCGTCAGCAGCACGTTGAAGTAAAGCATCACGCTAAGGTAAACCACCACTGAAAACAGGCTGAGAAAGGTCTCCAGTCCGTCCTCGGTGACGAAATTTGTGATTTCTTCGTTTTGTTCGAGGCGGCTGGTTATGTCGCCGGTCTTGCGTGCCTCGAAGTAGCCTATTGGCAGCGACAACAGCCGCTGATAAACAGCGCCTATGATCGCGGCATTGCACTTCATTGAAACTCGCAACACCATCTCGTTGCGCAGGAAGGTGAGAATCTGCTTCAGGACGAGAACGCTTACCATGACGACCAGCGCAGCAGTGAGCCACTGGGTGCTCGCCGGCAGGATGATGTCGTCGATAACGAACTTCGAGAACAGTGGGGTTAGCACGGACAGCAGTTGAAGCAGGAAAGACGCGACAAATATATCGATGATCGTCTTTTTGAACGGGGTGAAGATCGGCAGGAAAGTGAGCAGCGAGGTGCGCGACTCGGGAAAGGCGTCGAACGCCGGCGTTGGCTCGAGGAAGATGGTGTACTTGGCCCAATTTTCGAGAAACTCGGCTATCGAGTAAGTGACCAGACCTTCTGCCGGATCGGCGATCAGAACCTGGTCGGCAGTCACCTGGTGAATTACTATCCAGTGATATCCCCGCCAGTTGGCGATTGCCGGCAGGCGTTTCTCTCTCAATTGTTCAATCGTACTTTCGTAGGCCGCGGCCTGAAAACCCATTTCCCTGGCGGCGCGGATTATGCTGGCCATTGATGCGCCTTCCTGGCGCACTCTTGCGATCTCGCGGGTCGTGTTGATCGAAACTTCCTTGCCATAGAAGCGGCAAACGGTCGACAGGCAGGCCGCGCTGCAGTCCATTTCGCTGTGTTGGCGGATGGCGGGCGGTTTGGCGCTGCGTGGCCACAAACGCTTCAGCAGTTTGATGAAACCCGAGCCCTGTGCAGTGTCGGAGGATGAAGCCGGCGAATGTGGTGCAGTCAGTTCATGCGAAGATGCGCCATCCTGATCGGCAGGCGCGACGACAACTGAGTCAGGATCGGTTAGCACTGCGCTACGGCGCTCCTCAATCAGCGTGCCCAGTCGCTGTGTGAGCGCGGCATGCGCTGCAGCGACACCGCGAAAGTCCTCGCCGGGCAGTGCATAGACAGTTACTGCGGTATCGGCAGTTACGTCGGCTATTCGCTGTTCGCCGGAAAGGACTGCCATTTCGCCAACGACGTCGCGCTCCCCGAGCAAGGCAATGCGATGACTGGGCGCTTCGCGCCGGGTTACGACCAGCTCGCCCTTGCGCACGATATACAACACATCGTCGCGCGCGCCTTGCTCGATGAGCAAATCACCCTGGCGCAATTCACGCAAGGTCACGCGGTCGGCAAGTTCAATCAACGCCTCGCGCGGCACATCGCGAAAACTCGCACAGCCGGCGAGAAAGCCTGTTACCTCGGCGGTGCGCCGTGCCTTCCCGATCCTTTCGGCCAGCGCGGTGTTCTCAACAAGCAAGCGTGCGAACGTGTCACGGGAAATGAATTGCAGCAGGGCCGGCTCGCCACCGACAACCGCACTCTGGAGCATGGGCTCCGCGTCATCGAGCGCCTGCTGGCAGAAAAAGGCGCCCTCGCGCAAGGTATCGATGATTTGACGGTCGGCACCGGAGTTGACCGTGAGGCGTATTTCTCCTGCGACCACGTGATAAAGGCCCGCAGGACGCTCGCCTTGAGCGACTACTGTCGCCGATCGCGGAAGATGAATAGGCTCGGCGAGCTTCGCAATTGTGGCTCGCTCGGCATCAGACAGTGAAGCAAAATCGGGAAGCGCCTTTAGTCGTTCGATCAGAGTGAGTGCCATGCCTAGGTCGTCCGTGCTATCAATCTTCGCCGCTCAGCTTCGCCAGCACCAGTTGCAGGATCCGCTTGCGCGCGGTAAGCAGGTCGGCATTGACCTCAAGTCCCGGCTTGAGCGCGACTTGCTCGCCACGAACCTTTATTGTCGTCCGTTCCAGCGCGACACGTACCTTGAAATGCGGCCTGTCAGGCATCGGAAATGCGCTCAGCACTTTGCCAGGGACAGTACCGTACTGCCGGTAGGGATAGGCGTCGACTTTGACGTTTACTCCTATTCCGGCCTTGACTGCCGCGACATCCTTGTTCTGGATGTACACGATCGCTATCAATCTGCCACCGGATGGGACAAAAGTACCGACGCGGGCACCTCGCTCGACCAGCTGGCCTGGGGTAGTGAACTTTAATTCGGTAAGCATTCCGTCCTGAGGGCTGCGCACCTGCAGTTCGCCAATGTGTATGCGCTGCATACTGGTCTTGCTCCGAAGCTCGGAGATTTTGGTTCTGCCTTTGAGAATTTCCTGGTCGAGTTGGGCGATCGCGCCATTCAGATTGACAAGTGCGTGATCGTAGGCGGTAGTTGCCTGCGTCAGGCTGCTCGTGAATTCGGAACGTCGGCGCGCCAGCTCGCTACGCAACTCGTTCGACTGGTGTTCAAGCCGCGCACGCTCAAGTTCAGACTGGCCAATCCGCTGGCGTTCCGCATACAGGCTTGCTTCCGACTGAATAACGCTGTCGCGCGCCTGATTTACGGCCGAGCGCGGCACCGCACGACGTTTTATCAATGTCTCCATTTGCTGTAATTCAATACGCTTGGAAGCAAGATCCTGCTCGCGACTCTTGAGCGCCTGTTGAGTAATTTGGATAACTTCATCAAGCTTGGTGATCGAGTCTTTGTTGATGGCAATCTGGGCTTCCGCAATTTTCTTTCGCGTCACATAGTCGGTACGCAGTTCGTCTTTGGCGCGGTCGAGGGCCTGCCGGGTGCGGCGCAGTGTCTGGATCTGCTCGACGACAGGGCCAGCATCGACGAATTCACTGGCGGCAGTACTCATGATCGATTGTGGATCGGCGGCCAGGCGTTGCGCAATGCTTCTTGCACGAGTGTTTCTCCGGTCACGGTCCTCCTCGATCTGCAGTTCATTTTGCAGCGTGGATAACTCAACTCCCGACTGCGGTTGTTCCAAAGTAAGGACGACTTGCCCCTTTTTCATCAGATCACCGGGTCGAGCGTGGACTGTTTTCAAGGAGCCACCCTGATGTGCATCGAGGACGACATCCTCCGCTTCCGGAGCAAGCAACCCCTTGCCGGGAACGATGACGTGGACCTTGCCGAACCAGCCGATCAGCAGCATCACGAAGGTAACAGCACCCAGTAAATAGAGCCCACCGCGCATATACAGCGGCGGAACACCCTCGATCACCTCGGAACGTGAGTCGGCACTTTTCAGGTTCTCCGCATGGCGGTCCAGCGTTTCGTACTGAGCGGCATCGGCTGCGGTTTCAAGCGGCTTGTTCTCTTCGGCCATTGTGGTTCTCTCCAATACTGCCCGCGTTCAGCGCGTTCGCGTTGCAAGGTAGTAATACAGACCTTTCGCGTCCATCAATTCGTCGTGCGTGCCCTTTTCGACGATCTTTCCTGCGTCGAGTACAACGATCAAATCCGCGTTGCGCACCGTCGATAAGCGATGGGCAATTACCAGTGTCGTTCTGTCACGCATGATGCGATCCAAGTTGCGCTGGATCAGTTGCTCGGACTCGGTATCGAGAGCTGACGTCGCTTCGTCAAGGACCAGAATGCGCGGATTTCCGGCAAGCGCACGGGCGATCACCATGCGTTGCGTTTGACCCCCGCTCAGCGCACGCCCTCCCTCGCCGACCCGAGTGTCATAACGCATCGGAAATCGATCAACAAACTCATTTACGCCGGCAAGTGTCGCCGCCGAAGCGACCGCTTCAAGGGGCAGGCTCGGATTTGCCTTGGCAATGTTCTCGCGAATGGTTCCGGCGAACAGCTGTGGCGATTGTTCGACCACACCAATCTGCTGACGGAGCGATACAAGGTCGACCCTGGATATGTCCACACCATCGATGGTGACTGTTCCAGAGCTGGGCTCCAGCAATCGATTTATCATGCTGACCAGCGTCGTCTTGCCCGAACCGCTGCGGCCCACGAAGGCAACCTTTTGGCCGGGCTCAATGTTCAGGCTGATGTCTGAAAGGATGGTTCGTCCCTCGGCGCTGTATCGAAAGGAAACCTTCTCGAGATGGATCGCACCTTTGAGTAAAGGGCAAGGCAGATCACTATTGACGGGCTCGCGCGGTGATGACAGTACATCGTTCAGGCGATTGAGTGCGACCCCCAGTTCCAAGTATTCGTCGTAGAAATTGGCTAGCGCTTCGGCAGGCTCCATGACCAACCCGAGGATGCCGGCAAAAGCAATCAGAGCCCCCGGCGTGAGCTCACCCTGCAAAACCATGTTTGCGCCGAGGCCGAGTATTGCTAGATTGCTGCCCTGCTGCAAAATGTCGGTGAATATCTCAAAATTGTTGTCGAAGCGCTCAGAGCGCATTTTCACGCTGAGCATACGATTGAAGAACCCCTGACCCTTCTGCGTGAATTCAACTTCCTGTCCGAGGGACTTGATCGTCTCAACACTGGATATCACCTCGATTACGTGCGACTCCTTGTCCGAGCTTGTCTGGAACTCCATCCGTTCGTAGGCCCGCACCCGCGGGGTCACCGCGACGATGGCAACAACCAGAATGATGAGAAACACCGTCGCCAGTAACGCCAGCTTGACGTTCATCATGAACAGTACTGGCAGGTAGATCAAGATCGCCACCGAGTTGGTGAGCACGGAAATCGCGCCATTGGAGGTCGTTTCGAGAAACTTCTCGTTTTCCTCGAAGCGTGTGAGTAGCGCACCGGTGTCCCATCGGTTGAGCGCGCTTATGGGCAGAGCCAGAATGTGCGCAAAAAAACGCACGAACAGGGTTCCCGACAACCTGCGGATCAAGTGCAGAGATAGAAATTCCTTTATCGCTCCGCCAACCCCTCCAATCAGCGTTGCTGACAGCAGCCCGACGAGCATCAGGCCAAGCATGTTCCAGTCCCCGACCACCAATACCTTGTCGATCAGGACCTGGGTGAATAGCGGGGGTAGCAACCCCAAACCCTGCAAAATCAACATCACCACCAGAATGCGGGCCACCATCCCCCAATAGGGTTGCATCAGGGGCAGAAACTGACGATAAACACCCGCCAGCGATACGCCGGCGGCGCCGAAATCAGGAACGTAGGCTACCGTAAGTATCGTGCCGTTGAATCGCTGGGCAAACTCCTCTAGCGACACCCGGGTCAGTCCACGCCGTGGGTCGGCGAGTAGCACGCCACGCTTGTCGACGCGGTAGACAACGAGGAGTTCTCCATCCGCAGTCTGAGTTACGCCAGGCAGAACTATTTCTCGTAGCTTGCCGAATTCGATACGCAGTAATCGACTAAGGAAACCGACAGACTCCGCCTTTCGACCGAGAGAGTGCAGATCGTCGGCGCGACCGATCTCCAATTGCCTCTCGACCAAAGAGTGGTATGCAAACGGCCTGCCTAGACGCTCGGCGATCATTACCAGGCAGGCTATGCCAGAAAGTCGTGGATCCTCGACCATTGCCAGCGGCAGTCGCCTGCTCCACCAGCCGCGCGGTCGAATATGGCCGATGCGGATGAAGGACTCAACGTCGGCGCGAGCCACATCCTCCTCGGTATCGGAGGAGAGGATCGCCTCTTGCTGCAGCAAGTGCCGGCTGGCCTGCTCGGCGAGCAGGTCACTGATGTTGCTCTTGTCGCCGACAACGCTCAAATAGGCATCTCGCCTCAACTTGAGGGCGACGGTCGGCTCCTGCGCTACCGCGGCGGCACTGCGCGACTGGTCGTGGAGTAGCGCCATTTCACCAAGCAGATCACCGGCGCGCTTATAGCCGAGCAGCTTGTCTCCGTGGCTTTCCTTTACTATTTGCAGCGAGCCGTCGCGAACCAGATACATCGCGTCACCTGGATCGCCTTCGTGAAAAAGGTAAGCGCCAGGCTCAAGTGAAACGGTTTCTATGGCGTCGATTAGCTTCGCCGTCTCAGCGGTTGTCAGCCCTGCGAGCAGATTCTGGGTCTTGAGAAAATTGAACTCACGTTGACGCGTGCTTGCGTCGTCGATTCGGTGGCGCAGCTCCGGACTGGCATCTACCAAAGCGCCGAAGTCGGCGGCCGCAAGGCCGTACAAGACGACATTGCCGGCTGCACGAACCGTGGCGGAGACCTCCTTGCCATAAAGCAGTGCCTGTTCCCCGAAGCTGTCACCTCGTTTCAGGACGGCCAGTGTGACGGGGTTTTCGCTACGCTCGTCGACGATCCGGACTTTGCCCGAGCCGACAATATAGAACGAGTCGCCGGCCTGGCCTTGACGCAGGACCGACTCGCCGAGTTTGAACGTCGCCAATTGCAGCTTGGCGACGACGCGATCAAGCAAGTCCTCTGGAAGCGCCCCAAACAGGGCGCTCCCAGCGAGCAGCTCACGCAACTCTGCGGTGGCCATACGGTAGATCAGTCCACTCAGGCGCGGGGGAAAAAGGGCCGCGCACCCGAACGGTGAACCTTATTCGTCGCCTTCCTTGTCTTCCGCGAATGGATTGACTTTAAGGCCCAGGATCAGCTGCTCTACCTCGGCCTTCTCCGCAAGTTCGTGAATTGATTCCTCGAAGAGCGCTTCGCGCAATCCGAATTCCTCGTCCTCGAGTGTCGGCTTGTGGAGCTTGCCTATCATGTATATGGCAAAGGCATCATCGGTCTTGAATGGTCCAATGATGTCGCCTTCCTTGCCCGAAAAAGCAGCAGCTTCCACCTCTCCGGCCAGCTCTCCACGACTTGTCGCACCGATGAATCCGCCCTGACGCCCGGTTTCCGGATCGATCGAGTTGTCTTTGGCAAGCTGCAAAAAGCTCTCGCCTTCGCTGGCCTGGGCCTTCAGTTCCTTTGCGGTATCCTCGGAGTCGCAGAAAATTCCATATAGTTCGACCGTCTCGCCCTTGGTCTGGATTTCGGCAAACCGCTCCCGAATCTGTGCATCGGTAATTCCGGCGCGCATTTTGTTGCGCAGTGCCGTGATTTCGCAAAAGCCCTGCATCGCCGCCAGATCCAGGCCGCGCTCATTCATCCACTGATTCATGGCCTCTGTTGACTCGAGGCCCATTGCGTAGCGCATCTCGTCGACTACGACCTGCATATCTTCCTTGCTGGCCTTCATTCCGGCTTTCGCGGCGCTCTGCAGAACCACCACGTTTTTCAACGTTTCCTGGGCAAAACCCTGATCATCACCGATCAGTTGCCACTGCAGTGCGGTCCGAACGTCTACGGTTTCACCATTTACCTTGAGAAATGCAGTCATGAAGTTCTCCTTTAAAGAAACAAAAAAACGCAAACCATCGCGTAGTCTATGAGTGAAAAAAATCCTGCTGGTTCGTATGTCACCAAAAGAACGCTTCTCAGTTCAATTATGCAGCAACTATTTCACCCCTGTTCACTCTTGTCGAATTTTGAGTGTTAGATCATGATTGCTGATCGTCCGCGACCATGGTAGTTTCCCGTGCTGATTTGGTTGTCTTTGTTCACGGCTTCATTGCATGAAAAATAGGTGAGAAAAATTATGACAAAAGCGATTGCCGGATTGCTGGCATCCGCTGTACTGTTGGCCGTACTATCGCTGGATGAGGCGAACGCGCAGGATGCGAGCTTCGACGTTTCGCGGTTCCAGGTCGAAGGCAACTCCATCCTTTCAGCACAGCGGGTCGAGCAGCTTGTCGCGCCCTTTGTCGGCAGTGGCAAGGTCTATGGCGACATCCAGAGGGCGCTGGAAGCATTGGAAAACGAATATCGCCGCCTCGGGTTTGGCACGGTACAGGTTTATGTACCGGAGCAGGAGCTCACTACCGGCGTCGTAAAGCTGCAAATCACCGAAGGCGTCGTCGGAAAAGTCACAGTCACCGGCAACAAGTATTTCGACGAAGCCAATGTGCGGGCCAGCTTGCCGGATATCAAAGAGGGCAGCGCACCCAACATGCGCAAGCTTTCCGAAAATGTTCAGTTGAGCAATGAAAACCCGGCCAAGCAGGTCGAAGTCACTCTGGGGGTGAGCGAAGACGAGGGCAAGGTTGATATCAAGGTCGAAGTCACGGAGGAAAACCCCAGGCGTTTCTACGTCACGCTGGATAACACCGGTACCAAGGCCAGCGGCAAGCATCGGCTGGGCGTTTCCTACCAGAATGCTAATGTGGGTAACCGCGATCAGGTGCTGACGTTGGCTTACACGACCGCAATTGATCCTCCCGGAGGCATGAAAATTCTCGGCAATCGTGCTTTGCCGTGGCAAGACGCAAATGGTGTGAAAGTCGACATTTTCAGTATCGGCTACCGCCTGCCCTTGTATTCGCTTGGCGATAGCATCGACTTAATCTACGGAAACTCCAGCACCGACTCGCCGACCAATTCGCCGAACCTCGGCGGGGGTCTTGCGATTAACGGCAAAGGTGAGGTATTCGGACTGCGCTACAACCATATTTTTGCGCGTGCTGGCGAGTACAGTTCCAAGCTGGTGATGGGAGTCGACTACAAGTACACCAACAGCCGTTGCGCCATTGCCGGCAATCCGACGGCTTTCGGTACAGCCGGTTGTACACCCCATACGTTTCGTCCTGTTTCAGCCACCTATAGCGGGCAGTGGCAAAAACCGGGTAAAGCCATTGATTTCAACATCGGGGTGATTCATCACCTGTTTCCGATGGGCAGCCGCTTTACTTTTTCCCCGGCCGCCCCTGCCGCAGGGGGTTACGATCGATACTCAGCTGCGTCAGGCTATCGCACCAAGGATGAGTTCACGGCACTGCGCTTTGGCGGCAGCTATGCCACAGCATTGGGCAGCGACTGGCTGTTCAGGGCGGCGGCGAGCGGTCAGTATGCGAACAATGCATTGCCTGCTGGCGAGCGGCTCGGGTTGGCGGGTTCCAATGCTGTGCGCGGTTTTCTGGAGCGTGCGGTCGCGTCCGATCGAGGCTACTTCGCAAATTTTGAAATCTATTCACCGGATATCGCGGCGCGTCTCGGTCTCAAGGGCAATCTCAAATGGCTGGCCTTCTACGATACAGCGCGCGGCTCCAACTTGAATCCGTCCGTCAACCAGATGGTAAATATTGCGTCGCTGGGTGTCGGTGTGCGCTACAACATCAAAAAGGATGTCAGCGCTCGCTTTGATGTTGCCCGGGTAATGGATGGCCTCTGGCCAAATGGGGCGCCAAACATTGCGCTTGAAGGCAATATTCGCGGCCACTTTGCCCTTGCGTTTGGTTTCTGAGCCAGGACTGGAGTTGCATTGGGAGTGTGACTTACTCCCTGGAAGCCGGGTCGGTTCTGGACTATATGTAATAGATGCGTGGGAGGCTGTCCCGCTATTGGAGTTTGCAGATGCGTAACAATAACCCTTCCTTCAAGCGCCGCCCGCAGTTGTCCACGCCCCTTCGGTTGGGCGTAGTTGCTGTGGCCGCGTGCTTTATTTCCGCCCCTGCCTTTTCGAACCCGGTGAATCCGACTGTGGTCAATGGCGCGGCAACTTTCAATCAGGCCGGCAGTGTCCTGACGGTGACCAACAGCAACGGTGCTGTCATCAACTGGGACAAGTTCTCGATTCAGGCCGGTGAAACGACCCATTTTGCCCAATCTGCGGCTTCCAGCACCGTACTCAATCGGGTACTGAATGACCCGACGGCGATCTACGGCACCTTGAGTTCAAACGGGCGGGTCTGGCTGGTGAACCCGGCCGGTATCATGGTCGGTCCTGGCGGACGGATCGACACAGCAGGCTTTGTTGCTTCGACACTTTCCGTACGCAATGAAGATTTTCTCGCCGGCCGCAATTTGTTCGTCAATGATGGTATGGCAAAAGACGTCATCAATCAGGGCGAAATCAAGACGCCAGCCGGCGGTAGCGTCTACCTGATCGGCAGTAATGTCAGCAACGAAGGCATCATCACCACGCCCCAGGGCGAAACTATCCTGGCAGTTGGCAATACGGTCAGTTTGATCGACAGCGCCACGCCGGGCGTCAAGGTCGATATCACCGGAGCGGAGGGTAACGCGACCAACTTAGGTACCATCGCTGCCGAAGCCGGTCGCATCGGTATTGCCGGCGTTATCGTTAGGAATAGCGGCACACTCAACGCCAGCAGCGTTGTCAGTGAAGGCGGACGAATTTTTCTCAAGGCCAGCCAGGACGCCTACGTCGATGGCAACGGTCGCATCGTGACCACCGGTACCAAGGGCGGCAGCGTCGAAGTGCTCGGCAGTCGTGTTGCGGTGATGGACAATGCAAGTATCGATGCCAGCGCCACCAGCGATGGCAGTGACGGCGGCAACATCAAGGTCGGCGGCGACTACCAGGGCAAGAACTCCGACATCCAGAATGCAAGCATCACCTACTTCGGTGCCGATGCCGAACTAAAAGCCGACGCCGGAAAAGTCGGCGATGGTGGTACGGTGATTGTTTGGGCCGATGACACGACCCGCGCCTACGGAAACATTAGCGCACGCGGCGGCGACTTGGGCGGCGACGGCGGATTTGTGGAGGTTTCCGGCAAATCGAATTTAACCTTTAGAGCCACGGCGGATGTGCGCGCGCCAGGCGGCCGCGCGGGAACCGTTCTGCTTGATCCGGACGATATTTCCATTGTTTTGAGCGACGCCACCTTTACAGACGAGTCGCTTACCGGGAGCGGTCCTTTCGAGCTGGGTTCCGTTTATGGAGGAACCGTAGGCGCCACAATTGGATGGAATACCATCCAGACCCAACTGGGCTTGGGCTCGCTCTCAATTACCTCACAGGCGGGCGGTATCGATTTCGCCAACGGCTCCTACGGATGGAGCAACAGCAATTCGCTCTCCCTTTACTCGTTGGGCCATATCGTTTTCAATGGCGGAAGTTTGAGCAATAGCGGCAGCGGGGCCTTGAATATGATGGCCGGCTGGAACTACACCTCAGGAACGGTAGCGCCAGCCACCACCGGAAGCACCGGTGATATCCAGGCGACAAGTACCAGTATCAGCACGACTTCCGGCGCCATGAAGCTTACTGCCGCAGGTGCCGTAACGCTGACCAACTCCAATGTCTCGTCCGGGGGAACTCTCAATCTCACCGCCCAGTCCCTTACGATCAATGCAACAACGGGGAATGCCGGATTGTCGTCGCAGGGCAATCAGACGATTGCATTGGGTGCGGGCTCCAATGGTATTTTGAATATCACCTCAACCGTTGGCAACGCAAAAATATCCTCCGGCGGATCACAAGTCATTACCTTCAACGGCACTGCGAACACGCTGACGCTGCAGGGCAGCAACAGTGCCACGACCTACGGTGGCAATTCGGCAGAGATCAAGGCATCAGGCACCCAGAGCATCACCAAAACCAGCGGCAGCCTGGCGATTTCACTGACCGGCGGTAGCGGCACGGCCAGCAACCCGCAGAATGCCTACAAGAGTGGCTCGACCCTTATCTGTACATCATGTGCCACGTTCAATAGTGCTCGAATTGAAAGCGATGGTGCCCAAACTATCAGCGCCACATCAATCACTGTGCAGGGGGGGAGCGGTGGCAAAGGTAACTCTGCACAGATCGAGAGCAAAGGCGGCACACAGTCGATTACGACAACGGGCCTTATCAGCATCACCGGGGGTACGGGCACCGGCTACTACAACTCGAGCGTCAACGATTCCGTCACCTCTGACGCCGGAATTCATTCTGATGGAACGCAGACCGTCAATGCCGGTTCTATCACCCTGGCTGGCGGCGGAGACAGCACAACGCTTGGCGGCGCGTTTCTAACGGGCAAGACGTCACAGAGCATCACCACTACCGGCAATCTGACCATCACCGGCGGTGCCAGCGGCGCTTCCGGTCAGTATGGATTGGGTGCTGCGGCAGTCATAGGCGAGGAAACCGGGGCGAACATCACCCTGAATGTTGGCGGCACGCTAAGCATGGTGGGCGGTAGCGGCGCAAGCAGTTATGCGCTGATTGGTTCAGCGAGTGGGTCACCGACCGTCAATATCACAGCGGCTAACAACATCACCATGACGGGCGGCAGTTCTGCCGCCAAGATCGGTGTGTTAACCAACGGTCCTGCGGGATCGCTATCGATGACCTCGACAACCGGCAACATCTCTCAGGATGCCGCGAGCGCGATTAATACCGCAACCATGACCGCACAGGCAACTGCCGGAAATCTCCAGTTCGCGGGTGCAAACCGGGTTAATACAGTCAACCTGACGGCGAACAGCAGCATTAATTACAACAGTAAGCAGTCTTTCCATCTCGCCACCGCGACCCCGGGTGCTGCCTCGCCGCTGACGGTCACCACGGTTTCCGGATCACCCTACGGAGGCAACATTTATCTCGGATCGGTGGGCGTAGCGGGTGCCACAACCGTTGATGTAACCGCCTACGGGGCCATATATGACGACAACGGCAGTGGCGTCACCAATGTCACGGGCAATACCATTAATCTGACCAGCTACGGCGGCACGTCGGGGTCTCTGGCGATCAGCACCGACGTCAAGGCCAGTACGGCGACCACTGCCACTGTGGTTGCGGGTTCCAGCTACGGCGGCGTACGCATAGGTGCTGCTACGGGATCTGCGGGTACCTACACGATTAATGACTCGGCCAGCGCCGGGACGTCTGCTTCTTTCTTCGATTATTCGTCAGGCCCCTTCACACTTACGGGCAGCAATCTAACAATCAGCACTGGCAGCTATGGTGATGTTTTCATCGGCGCGACCGGGAATCTGGCGTGGAACGGGAACCGGTCTTTCACGACGTCGGGCAACGTTCTTGTAGCGTCGGGCGGTACTCTGAGCTTTGGCACCAGCAACTATCTTTCGAACTCCGGAACAGTGAAGTTTGCGGCGGCTGCACTCGACATGCCCTCAAATGCACAAATTACGGCTACCAAAGGCTTTACCGGAATAATCGTTGGCAACGCTTCGATGGACGGGGGCTCGTGGATTCGTACCTACGACGGCGATCTTAATCTGGTCGTTGGCGGCGATCTGACTTTGAATGGTGGGGCCTATCTGCACGGCGGGTATAGCCCGACTACGAAAGTTCCGGACGTCACCACAAGGGTGAGCGGCAATTTGCGGCTCAACAATGGAGCGCAGATAAAAGCGTACAACGATATTTACGTAGATATGGTTGGTTCGACCTCTACGCTCTACCTGAATGACACTGCCGGTTTGGGAAGTCCGTCAAAGATTTGGTCCGATGTGGGCATGCCGGTGGGAACCACGCATTTGGCTTTTCTTTCGCGGACCAGCGGCGGGGTAGTGATTGATGGCATAACCGGCGGTACCACGACCACTTCCGGTAGTGGATTTTTCACCGGGACGGACGGTCTGGTAGCCACCGCTGGCAATGGTTTGAAAGTCACCTATCCGGTCACCGCCGCACTGGATTTGTGCTCGACCGACCCGGGTCTGTGCAAACCGACATCGACCATTAGTACGCCTATAGAATCGCCGCCGCTTACCTTCGATCTCACGGGTTCGGGCGGTGCAAATAGCGGGAATCAAGGCAACGTGGTTGGCGGCGGTGAAGGTACGTTCGGTAGCGAAGAAAATGGCGGCACGGGTGGCGCGAACCAGAACAAAGACGAAGAGAAAGACAAAAAAGACGACAAGGACAAGAAGTCTGACCAAGCCAAAGATGAGAAAAAAGATGACAAGCCAGCCAAGAAAAAACTTGCCCAGTGCTCCACTTGAGCCCATGTCCGGTCTGATGTGGCGCGCGTTTTTGTTGCTGGCAGCCGGGTTGTTCTGGATGCCGGTAGCGCAAGCCGCCACGGCGGGCCAGATTACGCATTTGTCCGGCACGATTTCAGCCAAGCGGCTGGATGGCACAAGCAAGCTGCTCTCCGTCAAGTCGGAAATTCTTGAGGGTGACACACTGAGTACCGAGCGTGAAACCTATGCCCGCATCAAGTTCATCGACGGGGGCGAAGTGGTCTTGCGCCCAGGCACTCAACTGAAAATCGAGAGCTATTCCTACAATGCCACCAAGCCGGAAAGTGACAACATACTGATGAGTATGTTCAAGGGTGGTTTGCGAGCAGTGACCGGGTTGCTCGGGAAACGCAATCGCGACAAAGTAAATTTCAAAACCGAGACAGCAACCATTGGTATTCGCGGCACTCATTTTGGCGCGCTGTTGTGCCAAAACGATTGCGGCGGTGTGCCTACCACGGGTGGCACACCGCCCCCTAACGGCTTGCATGTGGATGTGACCACCGGCGCCATTACCCTGAGTAATGCAGCGGGCTCAGTGCAGATCGGCGCAGGCCAGTTTGGCTTTGTCGCCGGACCCAACTCTGCGCCGGTACCCGTTCCGCCGCAACAGGGTATTCAGGTCACCATGCCAAGCTCAATCGCTTCCAACAAAGGCGGTGGCAAAGGAGTTGGCAAGAGTGGCGCCGCCGAGTGCAAGATGTAGGCTGGCTTGAACAATTGCGATAGTGCAGCATTGTCATTGTGTTGCTGTTCTATTTGCTGCGCACGTTGCAGCTTGCTGCTATCCTTGTTCTTGGAACGCAATCGGTGTCTTCCCTTGATCTGTTGACTGTCCAGAGGCTCGTATGACCTTGTCTGCAAACAATCCCAAACACGATTCTCAATTCGACAGCCTGCTTCCCTCACTGAACCTTGATCGGCGCAGCTTTGTGGTAACCACGCTGGGTGCCGGTTTTGCATTGGCCATGCAGCCGACGCTAGCTCAAACTGCGATCAAGACCGATACGGATGGCCTGATCGCCGGCGAGATCAAAGTATCGGTTAGCGATGGTGAAATGGTTGCGTATCGCGCGGTACCTGCAGAGAAAAAAAGTGCGCCGGTAATTTTGGTGGTATCAGAAATTTTTGGTGTCCACGAACATATATCCGATGTTTGCCGACGGTTGGCCAAGCAAGGTTATATGGCAATTGCACCTGAACTTTTCGCACGCTATGGTGATCCGCGCAAGATGTCGAATGTGTCCGAGATTCTTTCCAAAGTGATCGCCATGACGCCAGATGCCGGGGTCATGGCTGACCTGGACGCCAGCGTTGCCTGGGCCGCCAAGAACGGCGGCGACGCCACCCGGCTGGCGATTACCGGTTTTTGTTGGGGCGGAAGAATCACCTGGCTGTACGCGGCTCACAACCCGAAACTCAAGGCGGGTGTTGCATGGTATGGCAGGCTTGACGGCTTGGCCAGCGAACAAACGCCCAAGCATCCGCTCGATTTGGTTGCACAGATCAAGCCGCCGGTGCTTGGCTTGTACGGCGGAAAAGACCAAGGTATCCCACTTGACGATGTTGAGGCGATGCGCACCGAATTGAAAAAGGCCGGCAGCAAGTCGGAGCTCCATGTCTATCCGGAAGCCCCACATGCCTTCAACGCCGACTACCGACCCAGTTATCGCAAGGATGCCGCCGAGGATGGCTGGAAGCGCATGCTGGCTTGGTTACGTCAGCATGGGGTTTAAAGGTTGAACCGGTTTTTGCCTTGAGGTGAGTGGTCAGGTCTGACTGTTTAACTGAATCAGCGTAGGGGCAAATCCAAAAGTCGGCGCTGATGAGACCCCTGCGCAGCAAGGCGGTCGAGCAAAAGACGCTCTCCTCGCCGCTGCGGATGGCGATACGGCGAGCCGACTTGTGCAGAAAACGGGTTGAGGCTTTAAGGTGAAACCGCCAGCCGCGCCAGAGCTGCGCGCCCCGACAGAAGGTGGTCATGCATTCTCTGTCCGGCCAATGCAGGATCCTTCAGCTGCAAGGCCTCAAGAATTTCGCGGTGTTCGGTTAGGGACTGTATAAGTCGGCCGTCCAGTCGCAACGAATCGCGGCGGGTCAGTTTGATGACCTTGCGTGCGTCGTCTATCAAATGCGCCAGATAACTGTTGCCGGCGATTTCCTGCAGAGCCTTGTGGAAGCGTTGATTGGCCTCGAAGAATCGATCGGCATTGTTGGCAGCCGCCTGTTGCTCCAGATCCTCATGGATGGCGGCAAGCCGTGAAAACTCGGCGCTGGTGATACGGCGAGCGGCTTCCTCTGCAACCTTGCCTTCGAGTACCGCCATCACCGGAAAGACCTCGTCGATGTCCTTTTCCGACAACAGCGTCACGTAACAGCCGCGGCGCGGCTTGAGCACGACCAAGCCCTCGGCAGCGAGCACTTTGAGCGCTTCGCGCAAGGGAGTACGGCTGATGCCGTACTCTTGAGTGAGTGCTTGCTCGTCTATCCAGCCACCAGGTGGAAGCTCGTGAGCGAAGATTCTCGCGCGCAAGCGTTCTGCGACTTGTTCGTACAAGGCGGGTGCGGTGAGAATCTGTGACGAGGTACTTGCATTCATAATTATGGATGCAGTATCATGCAAGCTCGCTTGGAAGTCAAGCGTGTTCAAAGGAAGAAATATGAGCAAGGCACCCGAAGTCAGCATTCCCTCGATCGAGGCTTGGGCCAAGGCCGCCGCCAAGTCGGCGCCTGAAGGCGATGTCGCGAAACTGAACTGGGTCACGCCCGAAGGTCTGACAGTCAAGCCGCTCTATACCAAGGCGGATATCGAAAATCTGCCTTTTGCCGACACGCTGCCGGGTTTCGCGCCTTTTCTGCGCGGGCCGCAGGCCACGATGTACGCCGCTCGGCCGTGGACCATTCGTCAATACGCGGGGTTTTCCACCGCCGAGGCGTCCAATGCGTTTTACCGCCAGGCACTGGCAGCCGGCGGTCAGGGCGTGTCCGTGGCCTTCGATCTGGCGACGCACCGCGGTTACGATTCGGATCACCCTCGTGTCACAGGAGATGTCGGCAAGGCCGGCGTTGCCATCGACTCGGTGGAAGACATGAAGATTTTGTTCGACGGCATTCCCCTGGACAAGGTCTCCGTCTCGATGACCATGAACGGCGCCGTGCTGCCGATTCTGGCCGGTTACGTGGTGGCGGCCGAGGAGCAGGGCGTGCCCCAGGAACAACTTGCGGGAACCATCCAGAACGACATCCTCAAGGAATTCATGGTTCGCAATACCTACATCTACCCGCCCGAACCCTCGATGCGCATCATTGCCGACATCATTGGCTACACCGCACAGCACATGCCGAAGTTCAACTCGATCTCGATTTCCGGTTACCACATGCAGGAAGCCGGCGCGACTCAGGCGCTGGAACTCGCCTTTACGCTGGCTGACGGCCGCGAATACGTGAAGACCGCTTTGGCGTCGGGCATGGATGTCGATGCCTTCGCCGGTCGCCTGTCATTTTTCTGGGCGATTGGCATGAACTTCTATCTCGAGATCGCCAAGATGCGTGCGGCGCGCATGCTCTGGTGGCGGATCATGGACGAGTTCAAACCGAAGAACCCGAAGTCGATGATGCTGCGCACCCACTGCCAGACATCGGGCTGGTCGCTGACCGAACAAGATCCCTACAACAACGTAGTACGCACCACCATCGAAGCCATGGCCGCAGTATTCGGCGGCACGCAGAGCTTGCATACCAATTCGCTCGACGAAGCCATTGCGCTGCCGACGGAATTTTCGTCGCGCATCGCGCGCAACACCCAGCTCATCATCCAGGAAGAAACCCACATCACCAGCGTGATCGACCCCTGGGCCGGCAGCTACATGATGGAAAAGCTGACCCAGGACATCGCCGACGAAGCCTGGCGCATCATCGAGGATGTGGAAAAAATGGGCGGCATGACCCAGGCAGTACAAAGCGGTTGGGCAAAACTGCAGATCGAAAAGTGCGCGGCGGAAAAGCAGGCCCGCATCGATTCCGGCAAGGACGTCATCGTCGGTGTCAATAAATACAAACTCAAGGAAGAAGCGCCGATCGAAACGCTTGACGTGGACAACCACGCGGTGCGAGACAGCCAGATCATGCGCCTGAAAAGAATACGCGAAACGCGCGACAGCGCAGCGGTGCAATCGGCACTCGCGGCGCTGACCGATGCTGCGCGCTCCGGCAGCAGCAACCTGCTCGATCTGGCGATAAAGGCCAGCCGGCAGCGTGCTACAGTCGGTGAAATTTCGGACGCACTCGAAGCGGTCTGGGGCCGTCATCGCGCCACCAATCAAACGGTGTCGGGTGTTTACAGTGCAGCGTTTGGCGAGGACGGCACCATGAAGGAAATCCGCGATCTGATCGAGAACTTTGCCGCTGCAGAGGGGCGCCGGCCACGCATCATGATCGCCAAGCTGGGCCAGGACGGGCATGATCGCGGTGCCAAGGTTGTCGCCACCGCATTTGCCGATCTCGGCTTCGATGTTGATGTCGGCCCCCTGTTTCAGACGCCCGAGGAGGCGGCACGTCAGGCTATCGAGAACGATGTACATGCCGTTGGCGTGTCAACGCTGGCCGCGGGTCACAAGACCTTGGTGCCGGCATTGATCAAGGCACTGCGCGAACAGGGCGCAAAGGACATTGTGGTGTTCGTTGGCGGAGTGATTCCGGCGCAGGACTATGAACAGTTGTACAAAGACGGCGCGGCGGGAATTTTCGGACCGGGAACGCCGATCCCGCAAAGCGCCCACGAAGTCCTGCGCGCGATTCGTGCCGCTCATCTTCCGGCAAGCGCCTGATCCTTTCGATGCAATCGATGCCGGAACTGGGCCAAGCTGACCTGGACGCTGAGGACCAGGCGCTGGCGCGAGGCTTGCTGGCTGGCGAGCGACGGGCTTTGGCCAAGGCCATTACGCTGGTCGAGTCAACGCGAGCCGATCATCGGCAGCGTGCGCAAAAACTTCTTGATGTTGTACTGCCTTATACCGGGCGCTCGATACGTATAGGGATTTCAGGTGTGCCCGGAGTGGGCAAGTCCACTTTCATCGAAGCTCTGGGCATGTTTCTGATCGAGGCCGGTCATCGCCTGGCGGTACTCGCGGTAGATCCCTCATCAAGCGTCAATGGCGGTTCGATACTGGGTGACAAAACTCGCATGGAACTGCTTTCCCAGCGCGACGAAGCTTTCATCCGCCCCTCGCCATCATCCGGAAGTCTGGGAGGCGTGGCGGAGCACACTCGCGAAGCTCTGCTGCTGTGCGAGGCCGCGGGATACGATGTGATCATTGTTGAAACCGTAGGCGTCGGTCAGTCGGAAACTGCAGTAGCCGGCATGACAGATGCCTTCGTATTGATGCAGCTGCCCAATGCCGGCGATGATTTGCAGGCAATCAAAAAGGGCATCGTGGAGCTCGCCGACCTGGTGGTATTCAACAAGGCCGACATCGATCCCGCGGCTGCACAGCTGGCTGCAGCACAAATGCGTTCGGCATTGACCATGCTGCATCCGACCTCCGTCAACTGGCAGCCGCCGGTCCTCACCCTGTCGGCCACACGCAAAGATGGCCTGGCGGAATTCTGGAAGACGATTGAAAGCTATCGTGACACACTGACTTCAACTGGTGAATTCGCTGCCCGGCGCCAGCATCAGTCGCTCGCGTGGATGTGGCACATTATCGATTCGGATTTGCGGCGCCGCTTCCGCGAACATCCATCTGTAAAGGCCGACATGCTGAATCTGTCCCTCGCGGTAAAAACAGGAGAAACCACACCTGCCGCTGCTGCCGACCATCTGCTCAAAAAGCTTGACCGGACATTCTGAGCGATGACAATGGCAGAAGGCCTGTGGAGCGAGCAAATCGTGATATTGAATCTGGATAACGTAGATTGCATCACCTCTGGCGCAATTCGCGGTAGCGCTCGCGAACCGGCCGGAGCGCGGCACAAGAAAGAGAGGCAGTCATGACGTTATCGCGAAATTCAATTGACGAGTTGCGTCGTCGTCGCACCAGGATCGCCTCGGGCGGCGGCGAGAGCAAACTTCGGGAGCGCCGCGAAAAAGGGCTCATGTCGGCGCGGGAGCGTCTGGCAGCGCTTTTTCAACCGGGCACCTTCCAGGAAGTCGGCATGCACGTGAAGGCCAGCGGGAACAAGGATCTTGCGGCTGATGGCGTTGTGACCGGCACCGGCTATGTGGATGGGCAACTGATCGCCGCATTCAGCCAGGATTTCACGATCGCGGCGGGTACGCTTGGCAAGATGCACGCCCACAAAATAGTCGAGCTAATGAAGCTGGCTATCAAAATCGGTATTCCTCTGGTTGCCTTCAAGGATTCCGGCGGGGCTCGCATTCAGGAGTCGGTGGACGCGCTCTCCGGCTATGGCCACGTCTTCTATCACAATGTTCTGATGTCGGGTGTCGTGCCCCAGATAGCCATCATTTGCGGTCCCTGTGCCGGTGGTGCGGCTTACTCGCCGGCGCTGATGGACTTCATCATCATGACCCGGCACAACGCCCAAATGTTCATCACCGGTCCGGAGGTGATCAAAGCGGTGACGGGACGTTCCACGACGCTGAATGAGGTCGGCAGCGCCGAAATGCACGCGACGGTCAGTGGCAACGTGCATTTCATTGCTGAAGATGAGCGCCATGCCATCCAGATCGCGCAGAAGCTATTGTCCTATCTGCCTTCCAACAATACGGAAGATCCGCCTCACAAACCGCACACGGATATCTCCCTGTCTCGCGACGAAGGCATGAACGATTTGATCCCTGCGGATTCAGCCGAGCCCATGGATGTGCGCAGAATCATTGGCCATCTGGTCGATGGCGCCGAGTTTCTGGAAGTTCACGCCGGCTTTGCCCGTAATCTGATTGTCGGTTTCGCCCGCGTCGAAGGCATCGTGGTCGGTCTGGTGGCCAACCAGCCGACAGAAATGGCCGGCGCACTGGACATCGATGCCTCCGACAAGGGTGCTCGGTTTATTCGTACCTGCAATGTCTTCAATATTCCCTTGATCACTCTGGTGGATGTACCGGGTTTTCTGCCCGGTGTCGAACAGGAGCGAGGCGGCATCATTCGTCATGGCGCCAAACTGCTTTTTGCCTACGCTTCAAGTACGGCGCCGAAGGTCACCGTGATTCTTCGCAAGGCTTATGGCGGCTCCTATCTCGCCATGTGCAGCCAGGAAATGGGCGCGGATTTCGTCTTTGCCTGGCCGGTCGCTGAAATTGCAGTGATGGGTGCGGAGGGTGCGGTAAATCTTCTCTATCGCAAGGAACTGGCCGAGGCGGAGGACCGTGCCGCCAAGAAAGCCGAACTGGTCGAACGCTACCGTGCCGAGTTCGCCTCACCCTATCTTTCCGCAGGACATGGCTACATCACGGACGTAATAGAGCCAGCGGAGACGCGGAGCGTGTTGGCGCTATCGCTACGCAAAGTACTCGACAAACGCGAACTGCGGCCGATGAAGAAGCACGGCAACATTCCGCTCTGAGCCAGCGGGAACACATGATGCCTGATATGTGGAGCAAGATTCTGTGGATATACGGCTTGGCGGTCGCTGTCTCGATGCTGATTGCCGTGCTGATCAAACTCATCGTCATAATCCTCGGCCGGCTCGAACGGGTGCCGACCAGGCAGCCTGAGCCAGCGGCCCCTGCAGTAACGGCCAACAATCCGGCTGCAGACCATGTGGTGGCGATATCGGCGGCCGTATATGCGGTATTGGGCAGTCACCGCATCGTACACATAGAGGAAACCCGACGCCGAGGTGGCTGGCTGGCGGAAGGCAGGCATGCGCAACATACGTCCCACGGTGTGGGCCATCATCCGCGACACAAGAGTGCTGGCTGACGAACACTGGAAGGCAGACCATGGAAAAGCGATTTCGTATTACGGTGGATGGACGCGAATATCAGGTGACGGTGGAGGATCTTAATGAAGGTGCGGGCCAGCTCTATCCGCAGCCCGATAGCATGAAGATTCCAACGCCTCCCAGTCCGGCCGCGACGTCGGCCCCGACACCTGTCGTCGGCTCCAACGCGAATGCTGCGAGCGCCCCCGGCGATGTCACCAGCAACCTTGGCGGAGTGGTGCAGGCGGTACTGGTCAGCGTTGGTCAGCAGGTCAGCGTGGGCGACCGGCTAGCGGTTGTTGAGGCCATGAAAATGAAGACGCCGATAATTTCAGGGGTTGCCGGCAAGGTCACATCAGTTGCGGTCAAGGCTGGCGATCCCGTCGAAGCAGGACAAGTTCTGATGACGATCGCCTGAATTCCATGGAGGGCATGGATATCCTCAATTTGTTTCAGGGCATCGGGACGCTATTCGCGCAGGACCCAAAGATTGCCATTGGCCGCGTGTGCCTGATATTTCTGGGGTTTCTGCTGGTGTATCTGGGCAAGAAGGAAGTCCTTGAACCCTTGTTGATGATTCCCATGGGGCTGGGCATGTCGGCAGTCAATGCCGGCGTTCTGGTGCTGGAAGGCGGCAAAACCGGCACCTTGTTCGTCGACCCGCTGGCGAGTTCCACCGACGAGGTGATGAGCGTCCTGCAGATCGACTGGGTCCAGCCCATTTATACCCTGATGTTCAGCAATGGTCTGATCGCTTGCCTGGTATTCATGGGAATTGGAGTTCTGCTCGACGTCGGCTTCGTCATGGCGCGGCCTTTTCAGAGCATGATCCTGGCCCTGTTCGCGGAACTGGGCACGGTGATCACCTTCCCGGTCGCGGTGATGCTGGGCATGACGCAGGCAGAGGCGGCCTCGGTGGCGACTATCGGCGGCGCGGATGGCCCCATGGTCCTGTTCACTTCTCTGGTGCTCGCCAAGCATTTGTTTGTTCCCATTACCGTGGTCGGCTATCTCTATCTCGGGCTGACCTACGGCGGCTATCCTTATCTGATCAAGCTGCTGATTCCGCCTCGGCTGCGCGCGATTCCCATGCCGGTGGAGAACGTCAAGAAAATCAGCTCGACGCAGAAACTGGTTTTTTCGGTGGTGGTCTGTACGCTGTTGTGTCTGTTGTTCCCGGTGGCGGCGCCGTTGTTTCTGTCTCTCTTTGTCGGCGTCGCCGTGCGCGAAAGCAATCTGGTCAATTTCCAGAATCTGCTCGGCGAGACGTTTCTCTACGGCGCAACTTTCTTTCTCGCACTGACTCTCGGCATTCTTTGCGAAGCGAGCACGCTGCTCGATCCGGTGGTGCTGAAGCTTCTATTGCTTGGGATCATGGCCCTGTTCTTTTCAGGCATCGGCGGTATCGTCGGCGGCTATGCACTGTACTTCTGGTACCGTGGAAAATTCAACCCGATGATAGGAATCGCTGGCGTCAGTTGTATTCCCACCACCGCCAAGCTGGTGCAGAAAATTGCCACGGCAGAAAACCCTGGTCTGATTCTTATGCCCCACGCACTGGGTGCCAGTATCAGCGGCGTCATCACCAGTGCGATTTTCACCGGCATCTTTGTTGCGGTTTTGAGATAAGCCAAGTTCTGAAGTACTGCGGCAAGACAGTGCATCGAAATTCAATCTGGAGCAATTTGATATGCATGAAATAATCAAGAAACTTGACGAGAAGCGAGAGCTTGCACGTCTGGGTGGTGGGCAAAAGCGCATCGATTCACAGCATGCCAAGGGCAAGCTGGCAGCACGCGAGCGAATAGAAATGCTGCTCGACGATGGAACCTTTGAAGAGTGGGACATGTTCAAGGAGCATCGCTGCGTCGATTTCGGCATGGGCGCCAGCCATATTCCCGGTGACGGTGTTGTGACAGGCTATGGCACTATCAACGGGCGCATGGTGTTCGTTTTCTCGCAAGACTTTACTGTGTTCGGTGGGGCCCTGTCGGAAGCGCATGCCGAGAAGATCTGCAAGATCATGGATCACGCCCTCAAGGTGGGTTGTCCGGTAATTGGACTCAACGACTCGGGTGGCGCGAGAATCCAGGAGGGTGTTGCGGCGCTCGGTGGCTATGCCGATGTGTTTCAACGCAATGTCATGGCGTCCGGCGTGATTCCCCAGATCTCGCTGATCATGGGCCCTTGCGCTGGTGGCGCGGTGTACTCGCCCGCAATGACCGATTTCATCTTCATGGTCAAGGACACTTCCTACATGTTCGTCACCGGCCCCGAAGTGGTGAAGACGGTGACGCACGAGGAGGTCACGGCCGAGGAACTCGGTGGTGCCGTGACACATTCGAGCAAATCCGGCGTCGCCGATCTGGCTTTCGAAAATGATGTCGACGCGCTTTTGATGCTGAGACGGTTTTTCAATTATCTGCCGCTCAACAACAAGGAAAAGCCGCCCGTCAGGCAGACCTTCGACTTGGCAGATCGGCTCGATTTTTCGCTCGACACCCTGGTGCCGGACAATGCCAATAAGGCCTACGACATGAAGGAGCTGATTCTCAAGATAGTCGATGACACCGACTTCTTCGAGATTCAGCCGGACCATGCCAAGAATATTTTGATCGGCTTTGCCCGTATGGAAGGCCAGACGGTGGGTATCGTCGCCAATCAGCCGATGGTGCTGGCGGGTTGCCTTGATATCAAATCTTCAATTAAAGCAGGCAGATTTGTCCGCTTCTGCGACGCCTTCAATATTCCGATCATCACGTTGGTAGACGTACCGGGCTTCATGCCGGGAACGGCGCAAGAGTACGGCGGCATCATCAAACATGGCGCCAAGCTGCTTTACGCCTACGCCGAGTGCACCGTGCCAAAAATAACCCTGATTACTCGCAAGGCTTACGGCGGCGCCTACGACGTGATGGCTTCCAAGCATCTGCGGGGTGACGTGAATTTTGCCTGGCCATCGGCCGAGATCGCGGTCATGGGTCCCAAGGGCGCGGTCGAGATCATTTTCCGCGAAGAGAAGAACGACAAGCTCAAGGTGGCGGAACGTGAGGCCGAATACAAGGCCAAGTTCGCCAACCCATTCGTTGCCGGTGCACGCGGCTTCATCGATGATGTAATCATGCCGAATGAAACGCGCAAGCGTATCTGCCGCTCGCTGGCAATGCTGCGCGGCAAGGACATCAAGAATCCGTGGCGCAAGCACGGGAATATTCCGCTGTGAAAATCGTTAGCCACGGCGAGAACCAAACACTTGGGTTTCGCCGTGCCGCCGTGTCGCCGAGGTGAAAAGGGGTTAGTGAAATGTTTAAGAAAATTCTGATTGCCAACCGCGGGGAAATCGCCTGCCGTGTCATCAAGACCGCCCGCAAGATGGGCATTGCCACCGTCGCTGTGTACTCCGAAGCCGACAAGGATTCGCGTCATGTCGAAATGGCGGACGAGTCAGTCTGCATTGGCCCACCGCCTTCGCGGGAGTCGTATCTGGTGATCGACAAGATCATTGCCGCCTGCAAGGAGACCGGAGCCGAGGCGGTGCATCCCGGCTATGGGTTCTTGTCCGAGAACGAAGAGTTTTCACGTCGGCTGGAAGATAGCGGCATCATCTTCATCGGACCCAAGCACTACTCCATGGCCGCGATGGGCGACAAGATCGCCTCGAAGAAGCTGGCGCTGGAAGCCAAGGTCAATACCATCCCGGGCCACAATTCAGCGATCGATACTACTGAGCAGGCGGTGGAGATCGCAAAGGGCATTGGCTACCCGGTGATGATCAAAGCCTCCGCCGGTGGCGGTGGCAAGGGTCTGCGCGTGGCCTATGACGACAAGGAAGCGGCCGAGGGTTTTGCGGCTTGCAAGACAGAGGCAAAAAATGCGTTTGGCGATGACCGGATTTTCATCGAGAAGTTTGTCGAGGAGCCCAGGCACATCGAGATCCAACTGATCGCCGACGCGCATGGCAATACGATTTATTTGCACGAGCGTGAGTGCTCCCTGCAGCGCCGCCACCAGAAGGTGATCGAAGAAGCACCTTCTTCCTTCATCGATCCGGTGACGCGCAAGGCCATGGGCGAGCAGGCCGTGGCGCTGGCCAAGGCGGTGAACTACCAGAGCGCGGGCACGGTGGAATTCGTGGTCGGCAAGGACAAGAGTTTCTACTTCCTGGAAATGAACACACGTTTGCAGGTCGAGCATCCGGTCACCGAGTTGATCACCGGCGTCGACCTGGTGGAGTTGATGATCCGGGTGGCTGCCGGAGAGAAACTGCCTTTCAGTCAGGAGCAAGTCAAACTCGATGGCTGGGCGATGGAATGCCGGATCAATGCCGAAGATCCCTTCCGCGGATTTTTGCCTTCGACTGGGCGGCTGGTCAAGTACATCCCGCCGCCTGAAGTGCACGGCGTGCGCGTCGATACGGGTGTATATGAAGGCGGCGAAATTTCCATGTTCTACGATTCGATGATCGCCAAGTTGATCGTGCACGCGGCGACGCGCGATCAGGCCATCGCCCGCATGCGGGACGCCTTGAATCAGTTCGTGATTCGCGGCGTCGCCTCGAACATCGCTTTTCAGGCGGCGCTGATGCAGAACCCGCGCTTTCTGTCTGGCGATTTCAACACCGGCCTGATCGCAGAGCAATATCCCAAGGGCTTCAATGCGGCCGATGTGCCGCACGACGATCCGGCGATGCTGGTGGCCGTTGCGGCTGCGATCCATCGCCAGTATCTGGCGCGTAATGCAACCATCTCCGGCCAGATGCCGGGGCACGAGTTCGTTCCGGGTGAGGACTTTGTGGTGCTGCTGGGCGACGATTCGTATCAGGTGAAGGTGCTCAAGGCCGAGAGCGGCTGGGATGTCAGCTTCGGCGGCGAGCGTTTCGAGTTGCGTTCGAACTGGCAGTTTGGTGACCCATTGTATGTAGGCACCCTGAATGGCCAGTCGATCTGCATGCAAGTGGAGCGGCGAGGCTTGATCTATCGCCTGTTCCATTGGGGCGTACAGGCCGACATGCAGGTGATGTCGGCCCGTACCGCCGAATTGCGGGCGCTGATGCCGATCAAGGTCGCTGCGGACATGTCGAAGTTTCTGCTTTCGCCAATGCCCGGATTGCTGACTCAGGTTGCCGTCAGCGTGGGGCAGGAGGTCAAGGCCGGCGAAATTCTGGCCAAGATCGAGGCCATGAAAATGGAGAACGTGCTCAAGGCCGAGCGTGATTGTGTGGTCGAGAAGCTGCTGGCCTCGCCTGGCGAAAGTCTGGCGGTGGATCAGGCCATCATCGCCTTCAAATAGCGCAAAAATTCGGCGCCGGTGACACGGCATTGCCGTGGCACCAGCGCCGGGTTTTTGTGACTTGCCTCAGCGGAAAACGCCACAGTGTCGGGGAGGCGGTGTAGCCCCTGGCGCCGCCCCCCTAGAAAGACG
>JAIPCF010000114.1 GCA_021738385.1 Sulfuritalea sp.
CGATCAACGCGGCTTCCATATTGCCGGCGAACTGCAGGTTTTGCATAGCGATCGTCACCGCCTGTTCGACCTCGACCATGACGCGCTCATCGCGGGTGCTTGAGAGCTCCTGGTACATCGCTTCCAGCGCGACAGATTGACTCTGCGTTTCAGCAAGCTTGGCTTCAAGTGCGCCCACTTTCGCCTGCAGCGAAGCCAATGCTTCCCGGTTGTTTCGCGCCAGCACCTGCCCTTCCTTGGCCAGGGAATCGCCGCTGCTCAGGCGGCGTGCAATATCCTGCTGCAGATCGGCGATCTGCATGCGGCTATCCACCCACGCCGCCACGGCAATACCGATGGCGAGGACCAGGGCGATGACAACCAGCAGTCGCTGCGCCGACCACCAGGAAGGGATTGAAGGGGGCGGATCAGTTTGTATTTGAGTTTCCATGAGCGAAGTATTGCATGAGTCCGGCCATCAATCCGTCGTCGCCGGGTTCGGTCGGTATCACATTGATGAGACCCAGCGCCTGCGCCTGTTCCGCGATGCGTTGATGTGGCACAAAGGCCGGTGTTTTCTTCAGCCAGGCCTGCCCCAGGCGTCCGAGCATATTAAAAAAATTGCGCAATCCCTCGCTACTGGTCAAGGTCACCGCGTCGAGACGCCCTTCTTCCCAGAGCTTGAGCAGTGGCGCCGGGTCGAGTTGCGGTTGGGCACGCCGATAGCACGTTACATACTCTATCGTCGCACCGCGTTTCTTGAGGGTGTCTCCCAGCACCTCGCGGCCACCATCGCCACGAAAAATAATGATACGGCGACCGCTCACATCGATCAGCTCCGGCAGATCAAGCAGAGCTTCCGAATCGAAGCGCAATGTGGGGGAAATCACTTCGTTGATGCCATGACGCGCAAGCTCGCGCTCGCTACTCTTGCCCAGAGCCGCCACCCTCAATGCGGCCGGCCAGGTTCGACGCGACAGGATCAGCGCAAGCGCCTTTTCGATGGCGTTGGGACTGACAAACACCGCGAGATCGAAATTCTCGAGCCGAATCGCGGCGTCCAGCACTGGAGCAACATCGTCCAGATCGCGAATCTCCAGCACCGGGTAGAACACGGGTATTGCCTCTTTTTCCGACAGTGCCGTGGCAAGGTGAGCGGCCTGCCCGGCGGGGCGAGTTACCACCACATGGCGACCCGCCAGCGACATGATCAGTTGCTTAATGCCGCGAGTATTTCGGCAGCGCCCTGCCCGCGCAATTCGGTAGCCAGTTGCAGGCCGAGCGCCTCCGGGTCGGCGGCAGAACCGGTCAACTCGGCGTGCGCCATGCGCGTGCCATCCGGAGACGCGACGAAACCGCGCAGACAGACACCGTCTGCACGGATTTCCGCGTAGGCGCCCAGAGGCACTTCGCAGCTACCCGCCAGCGCACGCGATACTGCGCGCTCGGCGCGAACGCAGATGGCGGTATCCGGATCGTTCAGGGGTGCAACCCAGGCAGCGACTTCAGGTCGCGACGCCAGGGCCTCGATGCCAAGCGCACCCTGACCAACGGCAGGCAGTGAATCTTCGGCAGGCAATACGGCGCGAATACGCTCGCCCAGCCCCAGGCGCTTAAGCCCGGCTGCGGCCAGGATGATGGCGTCGAACTGACCCTCGTCAAGCTTGCGCAGACGGGTGTCAAGATTGCCGCGCAGCGGCGTCACCGCCAGATAGGGATAGCGGGCATGCAACTGGGCTTCACGACGCAGGCTCGAGGTACCGACCACGGCACCGGGCGGCATGTCTTCAAGGCTGGCGTACTTGCTCGAGACCAGTGCGTCCAGCGGGACTTCGCGCGGGCCGATGGCCACCAGGGAAAACTCCGGCTCCAGTTGCATCGGCACGTCTTTCATCGAATGCACGGCAATGTCCGCCGCACCGTCGAGTAGCGCCGACTCCAGTTCCTTGATGAACAGCCCCTTGCCACCGACCTTGGACAGGGGACGATCGAGAATCTGATCGCCGCGCGTCGTCATGCCGAGCAGCTCGACCTGGCATGCCGGGTACAGGCGCTGCAACAGATCACGTACATGCTCTGCCTGCCACAAGGCCAGGCGGGATTCACGAGTGGCGATAACGATGCGTGTCGGAGGTGATGCGGGGAAAGGTGTCTGGCTCACGGGATGACCGATCAACAAAAATCAACAGGCTTAAGAAAACACTGCTCGCAAGCCTTCTGCGGCGGCTCGACGAGCGGATTTGACGTGCCGGCGATTTTAACAGCCTGCCCGACCTTCCGTTCGGGCCCACGTCTCGCGCGTTGAAAGTGGATTGGTGATGCCCGTTCTTGCACCCAATCCGAATCCCTTGCCCAGCCTCGAATTCGGCAGTAATCGCGGGCCATTGCCGGAACGGATCCCGATGGCTGGCAACAGTCCAGAAACCTTCCCTGGCTGCGTCTTACTGCTGAATACCAAAAGCAAAGGCCGCCCGGAGGCGGCCTGAATCACGGGTAGCGAGCGATCAGCCCGGAGGCCCACCGCTGGCCAGTGAGGCGCTCTCAATCCAGCGTTTGATACGGTTGGCGTCGCCGATACGGGTCATTCGACCCCAGGAATCGAGCAACACGATGATGGTTGGCTTGTTGTTGACCCACGCCTGCATGACCAGACACTTGCCGGCTTCGCTGATGTACCCTGTCTTGGACAGGCCGATTTCCCAGTTCTTGTTCTTGACCAGTGTATTGGTATTGTTGAAGTGGCGCTGTCGACCTGCGATGTTGAATTCCCCCTCGGATGTCGTGGAAAACTCTCGAATCAGCGGGTATTGATGAGCGGCGTCCACCATTTTTGCCAGATCGCGCGGACTGGAAACGTTAGCCGCTGTCAAACCTGTCGGGTCCTCGAAATGCGTATCGCCCAAATGCAAAACTGCCGCCTTCCTGTTCATGGCAGCAATGAACGCTTCTCGACCACCCGGGTAATGCCGGGACAAGGATGACGCGGCACGATTTTCCGAAGACATCAAAGCCAGGCGAAGCATCTCTTCGCGCTCGAGACGGGTACCCACTCGCAATTTGGACCGGGTGCCCTTGAGCGTATCGATATCGTCTTCGCCGACTTCGAGTACTTCCTTGAGGTCAGGCTTGACGTCGAGCACCACCATTGCGGTCATCAGTTTGGAAATCGAGGCGATCGGTAGCACAGCGCCCGGATTCTTCTCGAAAAGCACTGCACCTGTTGCCTGATCAAGTACCAGTGCCGCGGACGAGCGCACTGCCAGATGCTGAGCGTCAACCAGTGACGCTCCTCGTTTCGTGGTGCGGGTATGCAGCGTCCTTTTTACTCGCACAGACTTTTTCGCGTGCGGGGCGTGCTTTTTTGTGGTGGCGGTTTTCTTGTCGGACGCCGCGTGGACCGCGCTCGACGTCAGACCAGCACCAACTATCCCGGCGATCAAAAAAGCCAACAGTGCTTTCTTCAAAAAAATCCCTCCCAGGAACGTCGGATTGAAAAGAATGCTACTTTGAACAGCGATAAATGTAAAGACAATTATTGTTTTAAATAAACAGGTTAAACACTTAAATTAATCTACAACATTAATCAATTTCCAGAAATCTTTGGACTTCTTCGCGGCGCGCTAGAGTATCCGCATAGCCCAATTCAATCAAGGTCTTTGTATAGGCAGGTTCGAACAACAAATAGCTGGTCAGGGCTCCACCATGTCGATTCATCGCACCAAAGCCTCTCAACATGGTACGTACCGGCCACGGCAAAGCCTTGGCATGTCTCGCAGCGAGGTGATCCAGGCGCTGCGAGGGATCGATATTCAAGACTTCAATGGGGCGCAGACTAAAGCCCTTCTCGCGACGAATCTCTTCCGGCATCAGCGAAAGTGTTTTGTTGATGCGGTTCATCCGTTCCAGATCGACCGACATGCTGTCGAGGAAAATGCTCGACAGAGCGTGCCCTGCGATCTGCGCGAGCGAAGGATAAATGCCGCTTCTCGGCCGGGTGTTTTCTTCCGCTCTCCGGCCTGCACCGACCACCAGTATCTTTTCGGCACCCAGATGAATCGCCGGTGATATAGGCGCGACCTGCCGCATCGAGCCATCACCGAACCATTCCCGGTTGACATGTACGGCAGGAAACAAAAAGGGAATGGCACTGGAGGCCATCAGATGATCGAGTGAAATTTTTGTTGGCGCGCCGACTCGCTGACTGCGACGCCAGGGTTCAATCTCCGCGCGCCCTTCGAAGAAACTGACACTCTGCCCAGAGGTATAGCCCGAACAGGTAATGCAGACCGAATGCAGCGCCCCGCTATCGATCGCCTTTGTAATTCTGCCAAAGTCGAGACTTTCGGCCAGCAGTTGTCGCAATGGTGAATTGTCCAACAGCGAGCGCGGGGAATGTCGAGTCAGCCAGCCTATCGCCAGGGTTGATACCCAGCGCGCCGCAGAAATTCCCATGCTTAGCGGATCCGCTCGATACACATGGCGCGCATTGAAGTTTTCCCAGACACGCAACAGATGGTCTACTCCGGCGGAAAAGTCTTCCGCCCACACCGCCATCGACGCAGCGTTGATCGCACCGGCTGAGGTGCCACACAGAATGAGAAACGGATTGCGGTGCGGCTCCGGAAGCAGTTCGCGAACCGCTTTCAGTACGCCGACTTGATAGCCTGCACGCGCACCGCCACCGGTCAGAATCAGGGCGGTGCGCTTCGCCGTCATGATCGAACGGCGCCCCGGCAGTGCACTCTACCGGTCGGGTTTTTCGTCGCAACAGAAAAACGACATGACTGCCGGGAAACAGCACGGGAAAGTGGCGTACCCGGCTTCAAGCACCAGCCTTCGCCAACTGTTCCGCTTCCACCGACAACAAGGCGGTGACATTCACAATGCGGCGCACTGTGGCGGTAGGCGTCAGGATATGCACCGGACGCGCCGCGCCGAGCAGCATCGGCCCGACCGTGAGACCGTCGCCCGCAGCAGTCTTGATCAGATTGAAGGCAATGTTTGCGGCATCCAGCGTCGGCATGATCAGCAAGTTAGCCTGACCCTTCAGTGTCAAGTCGGGAAATACCTCCTGCCGGATATCATCCGAAAATGCCGCGTCACCATGCATTTCTCCGTCCACTTCGAGTTCTGGCGCAATCTCTCGCAATATTCGCAAAGCGCGTCGCATCTTGATCGCGGTGGGGGTGTCTTCGGTGCCGAAACTGGAATGCGACAGCAGTGCGACTTTGGGCGCCAAACCAAAGCGTGCCACTTCGTCGGCTGCCAGCAGGGTCATTTCCGCGAGTTGTTCAGCGCTTGGATCGTAGTTGATGTAGGTATCACCCATGAACAAAATCCGTCGCGGCAGGATCAGCATGTTCATGGCGTAGTAGTTCCCGATCCCGGACTTTCTGCCGATCACGTCGTCGATATAGCGCAGGTGCAAGGAGTACTTGCCGAACGTGCCGCATAGCATGGCATCTGCATAGTTGTGTCGCACCAGCATGCCACCAATCAGTGTGGTTCGCCGTCTCATCTCGCGCTTGGCGTATTCGACGCTGACGCCTTTGCGCGACGTCAGCGCGTAGTAGTCCTGCCACAACTCCTTGTAACGCGGGTCGGAGTCCGGGCTGACCAATTCGAAATGGGTGCCCGGACGAATGCGCAACCCGTGGCGGGCGATGCTTCTTTCCACGACTTCCGGGCGACCGATAAGAATGGGATGCGCAAGGCCTTCGTCACATACAACCTGAGTCGCGCGCAACACGCGCTCGTCCTCGCCCTCGCAGAACACGACACGGGCGGGCATTTTCTTGGCGGCGGAGAATACCGGGCGCATTAAGAGACCAGTGTGATAGACAAAATCGTTCAGCCGCTGGGTATAGGCCTCCATGTCGTCTATGGGCCGCGTGGCAACGCCGGAATCCATTGCCGCCTGCGCCACCGCCGGAGCAATCATGATGATGAGCCTTGGATCGAAAGGTTTGGGAATCAGGTACTCGGGACCAAAGGACAACTCCTCGGTGCCGTAGGCCGCTGTGACGACTTCGGATTGTTCGGCATGCGCCAGATCCGCGATGGCTCTGACGGCGGCGACTTTCATGGCTTCATTGATGGTGGTCGCGCCGACATCCAGAGCGCCGCGAAACATGAACGGGAAGCACAGGACATTGTTGACCTGGTTCGGATAATCAGAGCGACCGGTGCCGAGTATCGCGTCCGGGCGAACCGCCTTGGCGTGTTCGGGAAGAATTTCGGGGTTGGGATTGGCCATGGCCAGAATCAGCGGATCGCGCGCCATGGTCTTGACCATTTCCGGTTTCAGCACTCCAGCAGTAGATAAACCCAGGAATACGTCGGCGTCAATCATGACATCCGCTAGCGTGCGTGCATTCGTTTCCTGCGCGTAGCGTGCCTTGGAAACGTCGAGTCCTTCGCGCCCGGTGTGGATCACGCCTTTGCTATCGACCGCGAAAACATTGCCGGGGTCGAGACCGAGACTGACCAGCAAATCCAGGCAGGCAATCGCCGCCGCTCCGGCTCCGGAACACACCAGTTTGACCTTGGAAATATCCTTGCTGACCACTCGCATGCCATTCAATACGGCAGCGCTTGCGATAATTGCCGTACCGTGCTGATCGTCGTGAAAGACCGGAATCTTCATCCGCTCTCGCAGGCGGGCTTCGACGTAGAAACATTCCGGAGCCTTGATATCCTCCAGGTTGATACCGCCGAAGGTCGGTTCCAGAGACGCAATGATATCGACCAGCTTTTCGGGATCGTTCTCGGCAATCTCGATATCGAAGACATCGATACCTGCGAATTTCTTGAACAACACCCCCTTGCCCTCCATCACCGGCTTGCCGGCCAGCGGCCCGATATTGCCCAATCCCAGAACCGCCGTACCATTGGTAACAACAGCGACCAGATTCGCACGCGATGTGTACAGGGCCGCGGTGGAGGGGTCACGAACGATTTCGTCGCAGGCCGCAGCCACACCGGGCGAATAGGCCAGCGAGAGGTCGGCCTGATTGGTCAGCGCCTTGGTCGGGGTTACTGCGATCTTGCCCGGCTTGGGGTTGCGATGGTATTCCAGCGCAGCCGCGCGAATGCTTTCGTCCATTTAAAGACTTCTCCTGTTGGCTTTTGTCGCAAATGTGCGTCGGTGACAATTGTATCGCCGTGTCGCCAACGCCGACTTTTCGGCATTCGACGGAATCCCGGTGCAAATCCAGCTTCCGAATCGGTTCCTGACGTTCGTCACTAGACCCTGGCTGTACAGTCGTCCCGTTCAAACCGGAATGAAGGCGAACATTTTTTCGGTGTACTCAGCAAATTCTCGAACAAGACCAAGATTCCGCTCCTCGTTATGCGGGCGTTGGCCCGAAGGCATCGGCGGTCGAATGTGGGATAATTGGCCCTTAAATGAGCTCCGCGACTTGAGCCACATCGCTCCCCACGCTGCGGACTGCCGAAAGCCTCGCTGATCACCACACTGAGATCGCCCGGCCTGTCGGTACGAATTCATATGAAAGTGGAGATTTGCCCGTAATGAATCAACCCAACCAAGCCATATCACCTGCCTACGTCAATCATGCCAGGTTAAAAGCGTGGGTCGCCGAAGTCGCGGCGCTCACCCAGCCCGACACTATCTGCTGGTGCGACGGATCACAGGAAGAAGCTGATCGACTATTTGCCCAGATGGTCGAAGCCGGAAGTGCCATCAAACTCAATCCGGAAAAACGCAAAAACTCCTACCTTGTTTTGTCTGACCCGTCAGATGTCGCCAGAGTCGAGGACCGTACCTTTGTCTGCACCTCGGAACTGGACGATGCCGGCCCAAACAACAATTGGGAACATCCGGACAAGATGAAAGAAACGCTGCGCGGCCTGTTCAAAGGCTGCATGCGCGGACGTACCATGTACGTCATCCCGTTCTCAATGGGTCCCATCGGCTCGCCAATCGCACACATCGGGATCGAGTTGTCGGACAGTCCTTACGTTGTGGTCAATATGCGCATCATGACCCGTATGGGTCGGGCCGTGCTTGATCAGCTTGGCAGCGATGGCACTTTCGTACCCTGCCTGCATAGTGTCGGGCATCCGCTTGAAGCGGGTCAGGCCGATGTCAAGTGGCCATGCAACAAGACCAAGTACATCTGTCACTTTCCCGAAACTCGAGAAATCTGGTCTTTTGGCTCAGGTTATGGGGGCAATGCACTGCTGGGCAAGAAATGTTTTGCACTGCGCATCGCATCGACCATGGCCCGTGACGAAGGCTGGCTCGCCGAGCACATGCTGATACTTGGAGTCGAGTCTCCCGAGGGTGAAAAGTCCTACGTCGCGGGTGCATTCCCTTCAGCCTGTGGCAAGACCAACTTCGCCATGATGATTCCACCCGAAAGCTTTGGCGGCTGGAAGGTCACTACCGTTGGTGACGACATTGCATGGATCAAGCCGGGCAAGGATGGTCGCCTCTATGCCATCAATCCGGAAAGCGGATTTTTCGGAGTCGCACCGGGTACCAGCGAAAAGACCAACTTCAATGCAATGGCAACACTAAAGGAAAACGTCATTTTCACCAACGTCGCCCTGACTGATGACGGCGATGTCTGGTGGGAGGGCATGAGCAAAGTACCTCCCGCCCACTGCATCGACTGGCAGGGGAAGGACTGGACGCCGCAAATCGCCAAGGAAACCGGGCGCAAGGCAGCGCATCCCAATTCTCGCTTTACCGCTCCGGCCAGCCAGTGCCCTTCGATCGATAAAGATTGGGAGAACCCATCCGGCGTCCCGATTTCAGCATTCATTTTTGGTGGGCGCCGCTCGACCACCGTACCGCTTGTATTTGAGGCGTTCAACTGGAATTTCGGCGTCTATATGGCGGCAACGCTTGGCTCCGGAACCACTGCGGCTGCAGTCGGGCAACAGGGCGTTGTGCGCCGCGACCCGTTTGCAATGCTTCCTTTCTGCGGTTACCACATGGGAGACTATTTCAATCACTGGCTGCGCGTCGGACATCAGATCGAAGACGCTCCACGCATCTTTACCGTGAACTGGTTCCGCCAGGATGCGGAAGGCAATTTCATCTGGCCCGGTTTCAGCGACAACATGCGCGTGCTGAAGTGGGTCGTGGGTCGATGCAGTGGCAAGGCCGATGCAAAACAAACCGCCTTGGGCTGGATGCCTCGTTTCGAGGATCTCGACTGGAGCGGTAGTGATGAAGTCAGCAAAGCCCAGTTTGAGCATCTCACCGAAGTTGACGCCTCGGCCTGGCGTGAAGAGTTGAAACTACATGCTGAGTGGTTTGACAAACTCAAGAGCCGCATGCCGCGCTCGCTAACCCTCAAGCGCGAACTTTTCGAACTATCTTTGGTGGACTGAACGTCGGCGCTGGTCAAGCGCGCGAATTCTGAAGCCTGACAAGCTGCAACGCGGCCACCTTGCACTTTGCTTGGTGGCCGTTTTCAATTTGACGAGCTGTATTTAGAACAAGGCGCGCGCCTGAGCAAATGATGCGTCTACGCTTCCCGGGAGTATGAATGAACATCGCCGCTCGAATGGCCCAGATCGAACCCTTTCATGTCATGGAACTGATGGCACGCGCTCAGACACTTGAAGCTGAAGGCAAATCGATCATTCATCTGGAAGTCGGCGAACCCGATTTCGCAACAGCCGATCCGATTCTCGATGCTGCTCAAAGTTTTCTTGCTGGCGGGCATGTGCATTACACCCCGGCGCTCGGGATACCCGCACTGCGTGAAGTCATCAGCAGGTACTATCGAACGCGATACGATCTCGCAGTTCCGTCGGAGCGCATCGTGATCACCGCAGGTGCTTCAGGAGCCTTGGCGCTTGCGCTGGGCGTACTGATCAATCCCGGAGACGAATGGCTGTTGCCCGATCCCGGTTATCCCTGCAACCGGCATTTCGTTCGCCTGTTTGAGGGTAAGCCGGTTTCACTGCCGGTTGACGCCGCAAGCCAGTACCAACCGACACCTGATCAGATCAACAGGTCGTGGACGTCGAACACGCGAGGCCTGTTGGTCGCATCTCCAGCCAATCCAACCGGAACGCTGATCGAGCCGGAGATGCTGAAAGAGTTCGCCCTGATTGCAGCGGCCAAAGGTGGCTCGTTACTGGTCGATGAAATCTATCATGGACTGAGCTACGGTATCGACACGATATCCGCACTCGAATTCAGCGATGAAGTTTTCGTTATCAACAGTTTCTCCAAATACTTCGGCATGACGGGCTGGCGCCTCGGATGGCTGGTGGCGCCAACCCGCTATGTGCGGGAAATTGAGAAGCTGGCGCAAAACATTTACATCGCTCCTTCAACGATTGCCCAGCATGCTGCACTTGCAGCCTTCAGCCCGGAAACCATTGCCATCCTTGAGTCACGCCGTCATGAATTTGCCGCACGCAGAGACATTCTTGTGCCGGGATTGCGCAAGCTTGGATTCCAGGTCGCCGCTGAGCCCCGCGGCGCATTCTACGTGTATGCCGGGTGCCGAAATCTGGCCGATGACAGCTTCCGCCTTGCTGAAGAATTACTGATGGAAGCAGGCGTTGCAGCGACACCCGGGTTGGATTTTGGCAGTAACAAACCCCAGCACCACATGCGATTCGCCTACACGATTGAGCAGAAACAGATCAAAGAAGCGTTAGCTCGGATCTCCGGATTTCTCGACTCGAGAAACGCCTGAACGTCAAACCTGACCCGGGCAAGTCACGCCATGTTTCATGGAACCGTGTCGGTCACACAAAAAAACAAGCACGCGTTGAGTTAACAACGCGTGCTTGCGATCCACCAGGCACCGACACAGTCCAAAAGGACTATTGCCGGCCGCCGGCGCTACCGTCAGGGACGGGAACCGGTGGGGAAGGGCCAGGCTGCGGCGGGATTCAGCGATGACTTGATTCCCGGAGCAGCTGCTGTGGATGGTGCTGCCGCAGCAGGTTTGGCCGCTGCCTTTTTCGGCGCGGCCTTTTTGGCGGCTGGCTTCGCCGCAGGCTTTGCTGCTGGCTTTTTGGCCGCTGGCTTTTTGGCCGCTGGCTTGGCTGCAGGCTTTTTTGCCGCTGGCTTTTTGGCCGCTGGCTTTTTGGCCGCTGGCTTCTTCGCTGCAGGCTTCTTGGCAGCAGCCTTCTTCGCTACCGGCTTCTTGGCAGCAGCCTTCTTCGCCACCGGCTTCTTGGCGACAGCCTTCTTCGCTACCGGCTTCTTGGCGACAGCCTTCTTCGCTACCGGCTTCTTGGCGACAGCCTTCTTCGCTACCGGCTTCTTGGCGACAGCC
>JAIPCF010000115.1 GCA_021738385.1 Sulfuritalea sp.
AGCCTTCGCTGTGCCGCAGCGAGAGATCGATGGCCCGCACGTTCTTGGTCAGATCACCAATGGAAATCCGGTCGACACCAACTTCAGCAATGGCGCGCACGGTTTCCAGGCTCACCCCTCCCGACGCTTCGAGTTCGGCGCGGCCCGCCGTGAGGCCAACGGCCTGACGCATTCGGGTCAGGTCCATGTTGTCCAGCAGGATCATGCGGGCGCCAGCGTCCAGCGCTTCGGCAAGTTGTTCGAGGGTCTCGACTTCGATCTGGATAAAGACATCGGTGCGACCCAGGGCGCGGGCTTTGGCCAGCGCGTCAGCGACACCGCCGGCTGCCATGATGTGATTTTCCTTGATCAGGATACCGTCATAGAGGCCCAGGCGATGGTTGCTGCCGCCACCGCAGGTGACGGCGTATTTTTGCGCCAGCCGCAGGCCGGGCAGGGTTTTGCGCGTATCGACAATGCGTGCACCGGTACCGGCTATGGCATCAACGTAGCGACGTGTGGCGGTTGCAGTGGCTGAAAGCAATTGCAGAAAATTCAGGGCAGTGCGTTCTGCGGTGAGCAGGGCGCAGGTTTGAGCTTCAATGTCGCAAAGGGTCTGGCCGGCCGAGATCTGATCACCATCGGCTGCGTGCCACTGAATTTGGACCGTGGGATCAAGGTGGGAAAAGCAGGTATCGAACCATGCAGAACCGGCGAGTACCGCGTCTTCTCGGCTGATGACGGCGCCATACGAGCGTCTTGTGGCTGGCGTGAGTAGCGCCGTCAAATCGCCGCCACCAACATCTTCCGCCAGCGCGGCAAGGACATTGCGTTCGACTTCAGCTGCAAGCTGCAGAGGGAAATCCATGATATGTTGAAGCGTGAAGTGTAGGTTCGATTGATTCTAGCACTGGAGGTATGACTCTCATGCTTGGCGTGTTCTCTGTCAGTCTCGGTGTCTTGCTCGCGCTTGCCTTGACGCTGGTCATTGTCTTTTTTTACCTCAAGGACATCACCCAAAAAAAGCACGCGATACTGCGCAACTACCCCTTGGTAGGCCGTTTGCGTTACTTCTTCGAACAACTCGGTGAGTACTTCAGGCAATACTTTTTTCTGGGTGATCGCGACGAGCGTCCCTTCAATCGATCGACGCGTTCCTGGGTGTATCGCATGGCCAAGAATGAGGGCGGTGTGCTGGGTTTCGGCTCAACCTACAATCTGCACGAGGCCGGTGCGCTGATATTCGTTAACGCGCCGTTCTCTGTGCTGGAGGACGACCACCAGCCTACGCCGCCGCTGCCGATAGGCGAGGGGTATTGCGCAAAACCGTTCGTCGCACGTTCCATCGTCAATATCAGCGGCATGAGCTTCGGGGCGATCTCGAAACCCGCAGTGCAGTCACTTTCGCGTGGTGCGGCCAAGGCAGGGTGCTGGATCGATACCGGCGAGGGAGGGCTGGCGCCTTACCATCTCGAAGGTGGCTGTGATGTGATCATGCAGATTGGCACGGCCAAGTATGGCGTACGCGACGACCAGGGCCGGCTGTCCGACACCAGGCTGCGCGAGCTAGCGGCTCACGACTCGGTGCGGGCTTTCGAGATCAAGCTGTCTCAGGGAGCGAAGCCCGGCAAGGGCGGCGTGCTGCCAGGCGGCAAGGTGACGGCGGAGATAGCGCGTATTCGCGGCATACCCGAAGGCAAGGATTCTTTTTCTCCCAACAGACATCCCGAGATCACCAACATGGACCAGTTGCTCGACATGGTGCTGCGGGTGCGCGAGGTGACCGGCAAGCCGGTGGGACTCAAGACCGCCATTGGTGGCTGGCAATTCATGAATCTGCTGACCGAGGCAGTGGTGCGTCGCGGTGTGGCAGATGCGCCGGACTTCATTGCTGTCGATGGCGGCGAGGGTGGCTCGGGTGCTGCGCCGCAGGCCCTGGCGGACCATATGTCGCTGTCGATCGACGAGGCCTTGCCGCGCGTGGTGGATGCCCTGATTGAGGCGGGTATCAAGGAAAGAGTCAAGGTGATGGCAGCCGGACAACTGGTTACCTCGGCGCGTGCCGCCTGGGCATTGGCCTGCGGTGCCGATTTCGTCAACAGCGCGCGCGGCTTCATGTTTGCGCTGGGCTGCATTCAGGCCCTGCGCTGCCACACCAACACCTGCCCGACTGGAATCACGACGCACAATCCGCGTTTGCATCGCGGTCTGGTTGTCTCGGAAAAGTTCGAACGGGTAGCGAATTACTGCCTGAGCATGAACAAGGAAATAGACATGATTGCGCACAGTTGCGGCCTGCATCACGCCCGCGAATTTCGTCGCGAGCACGTGCGGATAGTTCAGGCCGACGGTCGCAGTATTGCGCTCAACATGCTGTATCCCTATCCGCTGCTGCGCGTGCCTGCTTGAGTTTGGCGTTGCGCTCTGAAAGTGCGATCGACAGACTGCTGAGGGCGATGATCAGCATCCCGGTAACCGAGAGCACGTCGGGCAAGTTGTCATAGAACAGCCAGCCAAGCATCATTGCCCAGATCAACTGCACGTAAAGAAAAGGCGAAAGAATGGAGGCGGGTGCGTGACGAAATGCGCGGGTCATCAGCAAATGGCCGGTACCGCCGTAGATTCCCAGTGAAGCGATCAACAAAGCCTGTAGCCAGTCCGGACTGATTCCGTGCCAGTAGAGTGGCGCGGCCAGGGACATGGAAATCGTGCCGACCAGCGCGGTATAGAACAGCATCGTCACGGTATTTTCGGAAGCAGACAGTTGCCGCGTCTGAATCTGGTAGACGGCGTAGCAGATTGCCGCCAGCGACATGAAGAAGATTCCCTGAGTTGTCAGCGCGCCGCCGGGGCGCGCAATCAGCAGCACGCCGGCAAAGCCCGCGATGATGGCCACCCAGCGCGCGGGCGTAACGGATTCCTTGAGCAGCCAACTGGCCAGTACCACCACGATCAGGGGCGTCACGAACAGAAACGCCGTGCCTTCCGCCAGCGGTATGGTTGAGTATGCGACGAAGGAAAAGCCGGTGGTGCATACCAGAAGCAATGCGCGCACGGTTAGTGCCAATGGCTTCTTGGTGGCGATCAGTCGGGTACGCATCGAGGGCGCCAGAAAGATCACCATCAGCAGCATGTGCAGCGTGTAGCGCGACCAGACCAGCATGGGCACAGGAAAGAGCTGCACCAGATGCTTCGAGGTCGCGTCAAGCGCGGCAAAGCACAGGCCGGCGCCCAGCATCAGCAGAATGCCGATGAAGGGGCGGCCTTCAGGCATTCGCGATCAGGCGATTGAGCAGCTTGCGGGCGATGGGGATCAGTTCGCTGGCGGCAATCCCGATAGGACCGTCGCCAGTCACAACCAGCGTGTCGGCCGCCGCGCCGTGCAGATGAACCGCAGCGGCCAAGGCGGCGGCAGGCGGCCAGCCCTGTGCCAGTAGCGCGCCTGCCATACCGGCCAGAACGTCGCCGCTACCACCTGAGGCCAGCCCCGGATTACCGCTGGTATTGATGCGCCATTGCCCGTCGGGATGAGCCACGAGGGTGCCGCAGCCCTTGAGCGCGACGTGCGCCTTGAAGCGTTGTGCCAATTCCAGCGCCACCGCAACACGGTCGGCCTGCACCGCTTCGGTCGATGTCGCGAGCAAGCGCGCGGCTTCCGCCGGGTGCGGCGTCATCAGCGTGACTGCGATACGACGGGCGATATGCCGGGCAAGTACCGGGTGCGCCGCCAGCAGATTCAGCGCGTCGGCGTCGAGCAACAGTGGAAAGTCGGCGCTGGCAACACGGCGAAGAATCTGTACGGCGGCATCGGAATTGCCCAGTCCGGGGCCGACGACGGCTGTGGTGGCGTGTGCTAGGGCAACGTCAGCACTTCGCAACATCAATTCAGGCTGACCCGGATCGACCGCGAGTTCCTGCAGCAGGCCGACGAAGACGCGTCCGGCACCGAGCTTCAGTCCGGCGCGCGCTGCCAGCAGTGCGGCGCCCGTCATGCCGCTGGCGCCGCCTATGATTGCCAGAGAGCCGAAGCTGCCCTTGTGGGTGTTGCGCGCGCGTGGCACCAGTTGCGCGCGGAAATCGTCGATACAGAGCACGGCGCCGGAAAAGGGGTCAAGACGCAGGTCGAGATTGGCGACGCTGACTTCGCCGCAATGATCGGGTCCGTCAAGCGTATAGAGCCCCGGTTTGCCGCCGATGAAACTCAAGGTATGCGTGGCGCGTACTGTCGCGCCGAGTGCGCGTCCGGTGTCGCTGTCCAGCCCGCTGGGAATGTCCAGCGCCAGCACCGGGCCGGCAAAGGCGTTGATGCGTGCAATCAGCCCGCCATAGCCGCCGGTGATGGGACGCGTCAGTCCGATGCCGAACAGGGCGTCCACCGCCAGTGAAAACCTGCCCGTTGGCGCCGCGCCGCAAAACTCGGCGCTGGTGGCACGGCAAGCCTGATACGCGGCTGCGGCGTCCGACGGCAAGCGTGCCGGGTCGGCATCGAAATGGATACTTACCGGCACACCGGCGCGCGCCAATTCACGCGCCATGACAAAGCCATCACCGCCGTTGTTGCCCGGGCCGGCGCAGACCAGTACCCGGCCGCGGCCGAAATGCTCAAGGGCGAACCGGGCGGCGGCGCGGCCGGCGCGCTCCATCAGCGGCGGCGATGCGGCGGTGTGGTGGGTTTCGATAGCGCGCAATTCAGCGCTGCGCAGCAGGGGGGTATTCATGCCGCGATTGTAACCGTCAGGCGTCGGTCAGGCTCTCCGCCAAGCTTGCGATTTGATAACCGCGTTGCTCCAACCCCAGGCGCAATTGGCGCGCGATATCGACCGCGCCGGCGTTGTCACCATGCACACACACGCTGGCTATCGGCGTCGGAATGCGGCTGCCGTCGACCGCAAGCAGCGCATCGGCGTCAAGCATCTTTAGTACGTGCGCGAGGCATGCGGCGGGGCCATGGATCATCGCGTCGGGACGTGCGCGCGGCACCAGTTGCCCGTCGGCCAGATAGGCGCGGTCGGCAAAGATTTCTTCGGCGACCGCCAGGCCGGCGGCGCGACCCGCCACCACCAGTTGCGAGGCGGCCGGCGCCAACAGGATCAGCCTGCGGTCGATGGCTCGTATTGCGCGACAGATGGAATCGGCTACGCTACGCTCGACACAGGCCAGATTGTTCAGTGCGCCATGCGGTTTGACATGAGTCACCTGCGCCGCTTCCAGTGCCGCGATGCCGACCAGAGCGCCAATCTGGGACGCGATCTGGTTTTCGAGTTCGGCGGCTGTGAGCGCCATGGGGCGCCGGCCGAAGCCTTGCATGTCCGGGTAACTGGGATGGGCGCCAATCGAGACGCCGCGTGCTTGCGCCAGGGCCACGGTGCGACGCATGGTATCCGGATCACCGGCATGGCCGCCGCAGGCGAGATTGGCCGAGGTGACGATATCGAGCATGGCTGCGTCATCACCCATGTGCCAGGGGCCGAAACCTTCGCCGAGGTCTGCGTTGAGATTAATTTTTCTGTTGGGCATCGATTACTCCGTCGATCAGATTGGCGGTGTACAAGGCGTCAAGATTGAATTCTGCATTGGTTGGACAAATGCTGGCGAGGGTTTCCGTCAGCGCCTTTGTCGCCTGGCGGCGCGCGGCCTGTGCCTCCTCGATGCTGACTTCGGCAAAGCGCAGCTTCTGCCCGGGCAGGGCATGCCCCAGTCGCGGCAGGTCGGCGCTGATCACCGTGGCAATTTTCGGATAGCCGCCAATGGTCTGGCAATCGGCCAGCAGTACGATGGGGTTTCCATCGGCGGGGACTTGTATTGTGCCGGGCGTCACGCCATCGGAGACGATGTCGGCGCCGTATCGTGGATCGTGTTCGAGGCGCGGGCCGGCCAGGCGCAGACCCATGCGGTCTGCCTGCGGGCTGACTATGAACTCGTCCTCGACCAGTCTTGCGCGGGCTTGCGCCGTGAAGTACTCCTGCTGCGGTCCGGCGAGAACGCGCAAGGGGCTTGCCCCGAATAGAGGAGGATTGGGTAGCTGAAGTTCAATGGCTACCGTCTCGCCATCGCCGATTTTCTGGCTAGCGCTGGGCAACACGTCCAGTCGATCACCGGCAGCGAGTTGTCTGCCCTTGAAGCCGCCCAACTGCGCACGGGTATAGGTCGAGCGACTGCCCAGTACCCGTGGCACATCTATGCCGCCGGCAATTGCCAGATAAGCGACGCCGCTGCGGATCGCGCCCAGTATCAGCGTATCGCCTGCGCCAAGACGATGGCTGGCCCAGGCGCGGGCGACACGTGAATTTCCATGTGCGTCTTCGATGCGGCCGTCGACGGCTCCGGCGAGCGAAATGAGTGTTGCCGCTTCGGCGCGCAGGCGCGGACCGACCAGACGCAGTTCGATCGCCGCCGCATCAGGTCGATTGCTCACAAGGGCATTCGCGATATGCAGCAGGCCGCCATCCAGCGCGCCCGAAAGTGGTACTCCAAGATGCCGGAAACCGGGGCGTCCGGTGTCCTGCACCGTCGCGGCGCCATTGCAGGCAAGGATTTCAATCATGGTGCGAGCAGCTTTTCGCGTGAGAGTTCGCCGGCGTCGGCCGCGGCGCTGAGGCGCTCGAATTCGGCGGTATCGATCTGCGTGAATTGAACCGAGTCACCCACGGCGAGCAAGGCGGGTCGCTCCGGGAACGCCAGATCGAACATGCGCACCGGCGTGCGACCGAGCAGATGCCAGCCGCCGGGGCTTTGCCACGGATAGATGGCCGCCTGGGCGCCGGCGATGGCAACGCTTTGTGGAGGCACGGCGGTGCGCGGCGTAGACCGGCGTGGTAACTGCAGCCAATCCGGCAACTCGCCAAGGTAGGGAAACCCCGGCAAAAAGCCGATCATGAAAACCCTCAGTTCCAGGCTGCAAAACGCTTCAACCACGGCTTCTTCGCTACGCCCCGTGGCGCGCGCTACCTCGATCAGGTCCGGCCCATGCGTTCCTCCGTAGAGAACAGGGATGCGCCACCGTGTCACCAGCGCCGAGTTCTGGGGCGTGGCTTCGGCGGCGCGCAGCAGTTGTCCGGCCAGCTCGTGTCGCTCGAGGATTGCCGGATCGAAATGCACGGTAAGCGAGCGATAGCTGGGCACGATGTCGGTAATGCCGGGCACGGTTCCAAGAGTGTCGCGTGCGGCAAGAACACGCGCATTGAGCGCCAAGTCGACTTTGTCGCCCAACTCCAGTGTCAGCGCCGTATCGCCGAGATCGAGCAGTCGCGGTTTCATTTCGCCGAGGGCCTCTCTTTTTCCGTGAAACCCGTAATGACCTGGATTGTGTCTGGCTGCTCGCCCATCTCAGCACCTACATCTTGTTTGGAAGCCACAGTACGATGTCCTGGAAGAAATAGGTCGCGAGCACGGCCAGCATCATGACGGCAAACAACGGAGCTGCGGTGCGTGCGATGTAAGTCAGTTGGTGTTTTGTCAAACCCTGAAGTACAAACAGGTTTAGGCCAACAGGCGGTGTGATCTGTGCCATCTCCACCGTTAGCACGGTAAATACACCAAACCAGATCAGGTCAAAACCTGCCGCCTGAACGGTGGGCAACAGAACGCCGATGGTCAATACCACCATCGAGATGCCATCCAGAAAACAGCCGAGCACAATGAAGAATACCGCCAGCGCCAGCATCAACACCAGTGGCGACAGGTGAAGTGAACCGATGTATTCAGCAAGATGTCGCGGTAGTCCGACAAAGCCCATGGCCAGCGTCAGAAACGCGGCACCGGCAAGGATCAGGCCGATCATGCAATACACACGGCAGGCTGCGCCCAAGCCTTCACTGAAAGTTTTCCAATTCAGTGTGCGTTCGATCCCGGCCAGAATAAGTGAGCCGGTAACGCCAAGTGCCGCAGCTTCGGTGGCCGTGGCAATACCGGTGTAGATCGAACCCAATACCAGTCCGATCAAGCCGATAACGGGGATCAGATGGCGCGAAGCGTAGAGCTTTTGGCCGAAACTCGTTGGTGCATCCGCAGCGGGTATCTGATCCTTGTGCAACAAGGCCCAGATTGCGATGTAAAGCATGAATAGCGTTGCCAGCAGAATGCCCGGCACGACGCCGGCAAGAAACAGCTTGGAAATCGAAACATCGGCGGCAACCCCGTAAACAATCATGATGATAGAGGGAGGGATCAACAAGCCCAGCGTGGCAGACCCGGCCAGCGTGCCGAGCGCCATCGATTCGGGATATCCGCGCCGCGCCAGTTCGGGCAGCGAAATCTTGCCGATGGTCGCGCAGGTCGCGGCCGATGAGCCGGAAACGGCGGCAAAAATTGCGCTGCCAATAACATTCACATGCAGCAATCTGCCGGGCAAGTGATTCAGCCACGGTGCCAGCCCCTTGAACATGTCTTCGGATAGCTTGGTACGAAACAGGATCTCGCCCATCCACAAAAACAGCGGCAGGGCAGTCAGGGTCCAGCTCGACGATGAGCCCCAGATAGTAAGGACCATGGCGTCGCCTACCGGCCGGCTGCTGACGAACTCCATGGCGATCAGGCCGACGCCGAGTAGCGACAGGCCTATCCACAGGCCGGAGCCGAGAACGATAAACAGCAGGACGATCAAACCGACAGCGAGTGCGACTTCCATGAGTGTTCTCCTCGCTCTATTACAGTGCGTGTTCGGCTTCGGCGTCGACTACGCCGTCAAACGGCTGACCCTGCCAGCGGGCGATCAGGGCATGAACAAACACCAGCACAAAACCCGCCGTGCCGATGGCCATGCTCAGTTGCGGAATCCACATAGGCGTTACATCTGCCGCTGGTGACACGTCATGCAGCGTGTAGGAAACCCAAGCCAGCTTTCCGGAAAACCAGGACAGATGAGTCGCCAGCGCCAGACCGACAAGCAGGCCAAAATACTCGAACATCGTTCGTACCCTTGGCGGCAAGTGTTGCAACACCAGCGTCACCCGGATATGGTCGCCGTGCCGAAAAGCCGACGGCAGCGCCAGAAAAAACGCCGCCGCGATTGAATAGCCGGCGTAGGCGTCCAATCCTGGCAGGTTCCAGTCGATCTGACGGCCGATGATCCCCAGCATCACCGAGGTAAAGGCGGCGACCATGGCTACGCCAGAAAGCACAAGCAGGACTTGATAAATGCGGTCGGCAACTCTGAACATGTCGCTTCTCCTCGTAGCTGGCGGACCGACCCCGAGTTGCGGAGCCGGTCACCGGGGCTTGATTACTTCCGGTAGGCGTCGATGATGGCCTTGCCGTCGGCACCTGCCGATGCCAGCCAATCGGTGGTCATCTTTTCGCCGATGCTCTTCAACGCCATGGATACCGATTTGGCCGGTGGCGCCACGGTCATGCCGTTGGTACGGAGCACATTCATCGAGTCGGCGTCATTCTTTTCGCTTGCCGCCCAGCCGCGGGTTTCCGCCTCAGCCGCAGCTTTCAACAACGCACCCTGGCTTGCCTTGTCGAGGCCGTCAAATGCCTTCTGACTGACTGCCACGACATTGCGCGGGTACCAGCCATTGACCGGGTAAAAGAACTTGGCTTGCTCATACAGTTTGCCATCCGCGCCGCTGGCACTGGAGGTCAAAAAGTTGTGTGCAGCTCCCGTTGCCAGTGCCTGCCCAAGTTCCGGCAACTGGATCGTCACCGGCGCAGCACCCAGCATCTGTGCAATCTTGGTCGTCGCCGGGTTGTAGGCGCGCATCTTGCTGCCCTTGATATCTTCAGGGCCGTTGATTGCGCTCACCGAATACAGGGATTGACCCGGCCAGGGCACCGAATAGAGGAGTTTCAGGCCTTGCGAAGCCAGCAATTTTTCCTGCACGGGCCTGGCTGCTGCATAAAGCTTGCGCGCCTCGGCATAGCTGGTTGCGAGGAATGGAATGGAATCAACTCCGAACAGCGGATTTTCATTGGACAGCCCCGAAATAATGAACTCACCGATCGGTACCAGACCTGTTTGTATCGAGCGCTTGATCTCAGGCTGCTTGAACAGCGAGGCGCCGGGGTGCAGCGTAACGACCAGTTTGCCGGCCGCACCGGCGTTTACATCTTTTACAAATTGCTCCAGATTCTGGGTTTGAAACGTATTGGCGCCGTAGCCCGAGGGCAGGTCCCATTTGGTCTGCGCCTGGACAGTTACTGCTGTTGCTGCCAGACAGGCAAACATCATCAATTTTTTCATCGTCTCACTCCTTCTTTGTTGTACTAAAAGCTTGCCAACCGGCGGTTGGACAAGTCGGTAATCAGCATCGCGCCGGGGGCGTGGGTGATGCAGATATCGGGGCGCGCCTTCAACAGCGCGGCCTGCGGTGTCACACCGCAGGCCCAGAAGACGGGTAACTCATCAGCGAGCACAGTCACCGGGTCGCCGTAATCAGGCTGCGCCAGATCGTTGATGCCGATCAGCGCCGGATCGCCGATATGGACCGGAGCGCCATGGACATTGGGGAATCGCGAAGTAATCTGGATCGCCCGAATGGTGTCGGCAGCACGCAAGGGGCGCATCGAAACCACCATTGGCCCGGAGAAAATTCCGGCAGGTACGGTGTCAATTGAGGTCCGGTACATGGCCACGTTCTTGTTTTCACTAACGTGGCGCAAGCTCATGCCGTCATCGAGCAAAGCCTGCTCAAAGGAGAATGAGCAACCGATGACAAAGGTCACCCAGTCATCACACCACAAATCAACGATGTCGGTCGTCTCCGCGCTGAGTTCACCGCGCCGCCAAACTCGGTATTGCGGCACGTCGCGGCGGATGTCTATGTCCCTGCCAAGTGAATCCAGGGTGAATGCTCCCGGCTCGCTTACCGCAAGTAGCGGGCAAGGCTTTGGATTGCGCTGGCAGTAACGGAGGAAATCTCCGGCGGCGCTTTCGGGCAGGATGACGACATTTCCCTGGACCAGATTCGGCGCGATGCCGCTGGTGTGAGAGGTCCATTCGCCACGACGGATTGCTTCACGCGCCTCGCGACCCGTTGCGGAACCGGAATGCTCGGGCACGGGGCATGGGTCGCGCTTGCTCATGGTGTGGCGATAAGAGCGCAAAGGCAAACATTAATCGTCAGATTTGTCATGAGATATCAGTAGTGTCCCAACGTTCTCACGTTGGGTTCGTATAACAAGTTGAAGGATTGAGGATATTCCGTGTTTGAAGCTGGTCTCGATTTGAACGTCGCTCGTAGCATTCCGGGTTCTTCCAACCGGACTGCGGGTATAGTC
>JAIPCF010000116.1 GCA_021738385.1 Sulfuritalea sp.
AGTGATTTCAGTGCCTACATCAGCCGGTATCTGTTCTATTTTGATTTTTTCGCCGGCAGCAACGCGATACTGCTTGCCACCGGTTTTTATGACCGCATACATGATGGGAGACTCCAAGTGTGTGACGCAAAGAGCCGGCGAGTATACAGAGTGTCAGGCGGGAGGTCAATCGCCTTTAGCCTTGCCGGAAAGGTCAATAGGGACGAATCTGCTATTTCTTCCGTAACTTAGCGCGCGGAGACCGGGGGCGTGTAGCCTATCGCCAGGGACATCTCTTCGGCCGTCTTCTTGACGATCTCGGCCCAGTCGGGGCTGTGGCGGTCTGCCGGGGCGGATACTGAAAGGCCGGCGACCAGTTCGCCGCTGTCGTCGCGTACCGGAGCAGCGATACAGCGCAGACCTTGCTCAATTTCCTCGTTGTCGAAGGCAACACCGTGACGGCGCGCTCGTTCCACCTCTCTTTCCAGGGCGGCGAGGGTGGTCAGGGAGGTTGGCGTAAAGCCTGGCAAGCCGGTACGTTTGACGTATTCCCGCAGCTTTTGCGGGCCGTCTTCAGCAAGATACAACTTTCCCACTGCCGTGACGTGCAAGGGAGCGCGCGCGCCAACAAGATGTACCACACGCACCGACGAGCGCCCACTTGAGGTGCGCTCGACATAGACAATCTCATCACCTTGGCGCACGCCTAGATTGACGCTTTCGCCCAGTTGCTGGTGCAAGCGCTGCATCAGCGGCATGGCCGCCTGACGGATATTGATGCGCGATTTGACGACATTGCCGAGTTCCAGCAAGCGGATGCCCAGTCGATAGCTACCCGGATCGGCGCGCTCTACAAAACCCGAGCTGGCCATGGCGGCCAGGATGCGGTGCGCGGTGGAGGGGTGCAACCCGGTCTCCAGCGCCAATTGCTTGAGGCTCACAGGGTCGGGGTGATAGGAAAGGACATCAAGCAATTTCATCATGCGCTCGATGACCTGGATGCCGCTGCGGGGTTCAGGCGCGGCATCCGTACGGGGTGGTGGCACGGTGATCTCTTCGCGTAAACGGGACTTCGGATACTATAGCAAAAGCCTTCGTCGGCCTGCAGCGATCAAGCGCCTTGCGTGCCTTGAATTGCGCTTTGCGGAGCGGCGCGTTGCATGCCTGGAACCCTCCTTCGGAGACAGGCAAAAATATACGGAGTGAAGCCATGGCAAGGGTACGCGTGGGGCTGTTTGTAACCTGTTTGGTGGATTTGATGCGCCCGCGCATTGGCTTTGCCGCCTTGAAACTGCTGGAAGGTGCCGGTTGCGAGGTGATCGTGCCGGATACCCAGACCTGTTGCGGCCAGCCAGCCTGGAATTCGGGCGATGCGCCGGGCGCCGTGGCGCTGGCAAAAAAGACCATCGCGGAGTTCGAGGCATTTGAATATGTCGTGGCGCCTTCCGGCTCCTGCAGCGACCACATTCGCACCGAATATCCGGTTCTGCTGGCGGAAGAATCCGAGTGGCTCGATCGCGCCACGGCGCTGGCCAGCCGTACCTATGAGCTGACGGACTTTCTGGTGACGGTGATGAAAGTCGATAGCGTGCCGGGCAAGCATCAAGGTACGGTGACCTATCACGATTCATGCACTGGCCTGCGCAGCATGGGCATCAAGCAACAGCCGCGCGCGCTGTTGGCGAAACTGAAAGGCCTGGAGCTCACGGAAATGAACGGATGCGAGGAGTGCTGCGGATTCGGCGGCACCTTCTCGGTCAAGTTTGGTGAGATCTCGGCAGCGATTGCCGAGCGCAAGTGCGAAAACATTCTGGCCAGCGGTGCACAGGCCGTGGTCGGCGGCGATCTGGGTTGCCTGTTGAACATTGAGGGCAAGTTGCGGCGGATGGGCAACGAGAGCACCCAGGTGCTGCACGTTGCCGAATTGTTGGCCGGGGAGGATTGATTCGTGGAAATCAAATCCATGTACTTCAAGGCCAACGCCAAAACCAAGCTGGCGGATGTGGCGCTACAGGGCAATCTGGAAAACGCCAGGGGCCGCTTTGTCACCACGCGCGCCGAAGCGATCAAGGAGCTTGACGACTTTGAGGGCACACGCGATGCAGCGGAGGCGATCCGCAATCGGGTCATTGACAATCTTGATTTGTGGCTCGAACGCTTCGAGCACAAGGCGCTGGACACCGGTGCCAAGGTACTTTGGGCCAAGGATGGCGCCGAAGTGTGCCGGCTGGTGATCGAGATCGCCAAGCGGCACGACGTAAAGAAAGTCACCAAGTCGAAATCGATGCTCTCGGAAGAGGCCGGGCTGAATCAGGCGCTGGAGGCTGCCGGCATCCAGCCGGTGGAAACCGACCTGGGCGAATACATCCTGCAAGTGGACAACAACGAGCCGCCCAGCCACATCATCGCGCCGGCAGTGCACAAGGGCTTGAATGATGTTGCCGACTTGTTCCACAAAGTGCATGGCACGCCGCGCAAGACCGATATACCGGCGTTGACACGCGAAGCGCGCGAGGTCTTGCGGCAACACTTTCTGTCGGCCGAGATGGGCTTGTCCGGCGGCAACTTTCTGGTGGCCGAAACCGGTTCGGTGGCGCTGGTGACCAACGAAGGCAATGGCCGCATGGTGACGACAATGCCACGCGTGCATGTAGTCATCACCGGCATCGAAAAGGTGATCCCGACCCTGGAAGACCTGTCGACGCTGATGCGGGTATTGCCGCGCTCGGCCACGGGGCAGTCGATCTCCAACTACTTCTCGATTCTGACCGGCGTGAAGAAGCCGGAGGAGCACGATGGTCCGGAGCACCTGTACTTTGTGCTGGTCGATAGCGGCCGTGCCGATGTGGTGGGTAGCGACTTTCACGCCATGCTGCGCTGTATTCGCTGCGGTGCCTGCATGAACCACTGCCCCGTGTATCAGACCATCGGCGGCCATGCCTACGGCTGGGTGTATCCGGGGCCAATGGGTTCGGTGCTGACGCCGCTGTACGCGGGCATGGAGAATTCGATCGATCTGCCGCATGCGGCAACCCTGTGCAATCAGTGTGGCATTGTTTGTCCGGTCAAGATTCCGCTGCCCGACCTGCTGCGCAAGCTGCGCGAAAAGCAGACCGAGCGCGGGCTGCGCCCGCTGACCGAGCGCATCGGTCTGCGACTATGGGCCTGGGTGGCGCAGCAACCCCGGCTTTACGCGCTGGGCGCACGCATCGGCGCGCGCTATCTGAAGTGGCTGGCGGGCGGCACGGATCGCATCCGGCTGCTGCCAACCGCGCCCGAATGGTCGCTGGGGCGCGATTTCCCGGCACCCGAGGGCAAGACCTTCCGCGAACTGTATGCCGCGCGCAAGCACCAAGCAAAGGAAACGCCATGAATTCCCGTGAAGATATTCTCGGCCGTGTGCGCAACGGTCTCCAACGCAATGGTAGCAATGCAGCCGTTGGCCGGGAAGAAATGCAGTCCTCGCTGTCGAGTCGCACGCAAGGCCCCAAGCCGGTCTTCGACAGTGAACCAAAAGCCTTGCTGGAACGCTTCCGACTGAAATCCGAGAAGCAGTCGAGTACGGTGGATATCGTGGCGCAGGAATCCGATGTTCCAACCGCAATCAACCGTTATCTGACGGCAATGAATCTGCCGAAGTCGGCCGTCGCCTGGCCGTCGCTGGCGGCGCTGGACTGGGCCTTGGCCGGCCTCGTGGTCGAGGCGCGCGGCGCGCGTGACGCCGATCTGGTGGGCATCACGGGCTGTTTTTGCGCTGTTGCTGAAACCGGTTCGCTGATGCTGTGCTCCTCGGCCGCTACGCCATCCAGCGTCAGCCTGTTACCAGAGACGCATATCGCCGTGGTGCCGGCGGCGCGCATTGTGCCGTACATGGAAGATGCCTGGGCGCTGGCGCGTACAGAGCTCGGCAGCCTGCCGCGTGCCGTCAATTTCATTTCCGGGCCGTCGCGCACCGGCGACATCGAGCTGACTATCGTGCTCGGCGCGCACGGCCCCTATCGGGTGCATCTGGTCATTGTGGAGAACTGATATGTATCGACTTTTAGCTATTTTTGTTACCTTTTTCGCCGTATCGCCAGCGCCGACTTTTGCGCAGATTGGCGATGAAATCCTGCCGCCGGTATTTGTCGAAACCTTGCTCGAACTGCCCGACGATGCCACTCAGGCTGCCAAGTCCGGCAAGCGTCTGCTGCTGTACTTCGGCCAACCCGGCTGCCCGTACTGCAAGGAACTGATGCAGACCAGCTTCACGCAGAAGTCCATCGTGGACAAGGTCGCCAAGCATTTTGTGCCTATCGCCTTCAATCTGTTCGGCGACCGCGAAGTTACCTGGTTCGACGGTAAGGTACGCAGCGAAAAGGAGTTCGCCAAGCTCCTCAAGGTGCAGTTCACGCCAACGCTGTTGTTGCTCGACGAGAAAGGCAACATCATCGCGCGCATTAATGGTTTTTACCCGCCGCATCGATTTTCAGCGGCACTCGACTACTCGATCAAACGCCTGGAAAATAAACTGCCGTTTGCCGAGCACATGCGGGCTGTGCCTCAAAAAGGCGCCAATGCCAAACTCAATGAGCAGGCCTTTTTCATGAAGTCGCCCTACAATCTGGCGCGCAAACAGGGCGACAAGCCGCTGGCCGTGCTGTTCGAGACGCGCCACTGCGCGCCCTGTGATGAGTTGCATCAGGAGGGCTTCAAACGCGAGAAGACGCTGGCGGCGATGTCGCGCTTCGACATTGCGCGTTTTTCGCTGTCGGGGCGCGAAGTCCTGACCACGCCGGACGGGCGCAGTAGCACGGCAGAAATCTGGGCCAAGGAACTGGGCATCAGCTACACGCCAAGCGTGGTGTTTTTTGACGACCAGGGCAAGGAAGTCTTTCGGCTCGAAGCTTATCTGCGCCCCTTCCACTTTGCCGGTTCTTTTCAGTATGTCGGCAGCGGCGCCTACCGCAAGGAGCCCGAGTTTCAGCGTTTCCTGCAGAACAAGGCCGAACACATGAAAGCGGCCGGTGAGAAGCTGGAACTCTGGAAGTAGGGTTTCCGTCAGCGAGAACGAACAAAATCCTCAAATTCAGACAGCGGTAGCGGCGGGCTGAACAGATAACCCTGATAGGCGTGGCAGCCGTGAGTTTCGAGAAAATTCAGCTGCGCATCTGTTTCAACGCCTTCTGCGATCGCGTTGAGCCCGAGCCCCTTGGCCATGGTGATTATGGTTTGGGTTACAACGCCATCGCTGGTGCTTTCAGGAAGCTTGAGTACGAAGGCACGGTCGATCTTCAACTGGTCCAGTGGCAATCGGGTCAGGTAGGAAAGCGACGAATAGCCGGTACCGAAATCGTCCAGCGAGAACGTAATGCCCAGCTTCTTGATCGCCTGCATTTTTCGAATGGTTTCCTCGATATTGTCCAGCACCAGACTCTCGGTCAGCTCCAGTTTCAGTCGCGCCGGATTGGCGCCGCTGCTGTCCAGGGCGCTATGCAACTGATCGACAAAACCAGGTTCGCGAAATTCGCGCGGACTGACATTGACAGCCAGCCGCAGTTCGCGCAGACGCTCATCGGTTGACCAGGTCTTGAGTTGGGCGCAGGCTGTGGCCAGCACCCATTGGCCGATGGGCAGAATCAGTCCGGTTTCCTCCGCCATTGGAATGAAGCTCAGCGGCGATACCATTCCGTGCTCCGGACTTGGCCAGCGCAGCAAGGCCTCAGCTCCTATAACGCGGCCTTCACCATCGATTTGCGGCTGATAGTGCAATTCGAGCTGATTACGTTCCAGGGCCCGATGCAATCCGACTTCGAGTTCGTGGCGGTCCTTGGCTGCCTGATTCATGGCAGCGGTGAAGAACTGAATATTGTTGCGCCCCGCCGATTTCGCGTGATACATCGCGATGTCGGCATTTCGCGTCAGTGTTTCGGCATCACGGCCATCGTCGGGGAAGATCGCAATACCGATGCTGGGTGTTGAATGAAGCTCGTAGCCTTCGATACTGTAGGCCACTCCCAGAGACTTCAGTATCTTGTCCGCCACGCTGCCGGCAACGGTGGCGTCGATATCAGTAAGCACCACCACAAACTCGTCGCCCCCCAGACGGGCGACAACATCGCTGTCGCGCACGCTCGCTGTCAGTCGGGCCGCGACTTCCTGCAGCAGATCGTCGCCGACATGATGACCCAGTGTGTCGTTGATGTCCTTGAAGCGATCCAGATCGATGAACATCAGGGCCAGTTGCCCTCCATCTCGTCGCGCAGTGGCCAGCGCCTGCTCGAGTCGGCCCTGCAGGTTGTAACGGTTGGGCAAGCCGGTCAGCGTATCGTGCATCGCAAGTTGATTGATGCGCTCTTGCGCAGCTTTACGCTCGCTGATATCGGTAAAGCTGCCAACGTAGTAGTCGATTTCCCTCGCGTTGTTTCTGACGGCGGAGATCGCCAGCCATTTCGGATAGAAGCTGCCATCCTTGCGTTTGTCCCACACCTCGCCCTGCCAGAAGCTCTCTTCCTCAATGGCCCGCCACATGGCCTTGAACTCCTGCGCTGTGGTGCGCCCGGAGGCCAGCATGCGCGGGTTCTGCCCAAGCACCTCTTCGGTGCTGTAGCCGGTGAGGCGGGTGAAGGCCTGGTTTACTTCAACGATGCAGTTGTCCCGGTCGGTGATCACAATAGCCTCGCCGCTGTGCTCGAAAACACTAGCCAGCAGGCGCAGCCGGTGCTCCGCCGTTTGACGCTCCGAAATGTCGCGCCACAAGGTGTGCAGGGTCACCTCGCCGCCCATGGTGATGGGCGTCAGGGTGACTTCGACCGGGATATCCGATCCATCCGCGCGCGAGTGCATCCATTCGAAGCGGTGGTAACCCTTCTCGATTGCGGTGGCAATCATTTCCTCCGCCTTTTCGTCCGACGACCGCCCGTCCGGTTGGCGCGCAGGAGAGATTTCTGCAGGCGGGCGGTTGATGAATTCCTCCTTGCTGCCGTAGCGGAGCATGGTCAGGGTCGCCGCGTTGCAGTCGATGAATCTGCCGTTCTTGAGTAGCAGAATCGGGTCGTTCATGTTCTCGAACAAATGCTCGAATGTCGTTTCGCTTTCCATTTGCTCGTTCAGCAGATGCCTTTCTCGCGCCGTCATGCGCTCCAACCGCAGCAGCAGATAAACCAGCAGGGCCAGCAGCAGGATTGCAGACGTGCCGACGGCTGCCGCGCGTGATTTCCAGCCGGCCAGGATATCGTCGTGCGCCAGGGCGGCGAGCACATAGAAGGGGTAGCGAGCCATCTGTTGGAAGCTGAACGTGCGCAGGATGCCATCGACAACACCCACGAACTCGGCCGTTGACTTTCTTGTTCCTGCGCTGACGGCGGATCGAGTCGGACTACCAATAGGCAGGACTTTGTTTATCTCTCTGTCGGCCGGTGGCCAGCGCACCACCAGACTGAAATCGTCGCTGCGCCGGATGGCGATCAGACCCAAAGGTCCAATGTCCATCGACTGAAACAGCCTCTGGAAATGCTCGAGATCAAGCCCGGCAACAACCACGCCGAGAAAACGGCCCTGCGCATCGCGCAGGCTTCTGGCTGCGACTAATGCCTGCTTTCCCGTAACCCGGGAGATCAAGACTTCGGAGAAGACCAGTGCCTTCTCCGGTGTGTCGCGCAATTGGCGAAAGTAGCCGCGGTCGGCAATGTTTGCGGGTGTTGCGATAATTTCGTCCGAGGAATAGAGCAGTTGGCCGTTGGCGTCAACTACCCGCAAAGCGACAACCTCTTCAAAATTGATCAGATTCGAATTGAGCGCGGCATGGATTCTGGTGGTGTAGCCGGGCATCGCTTGCGGGCTCAGCGCTTCCTTCGGGAGCGTATCCGCCATGGTCTGTAGTATTGCATCGACGCGGCGCAGCGTGCCATCCAGTCGAGCCTCGATGATCGCAACGTAGTTTCGGGACGTGATCCCTGCCTCGCGCAAGGCTTCCTGGCGTGCCATCCAGATCAGGGTGCCAATCACCAGAGCGGCGCCGACTACCACCACGCCGAGCAGCGCGAGCATTCTCGGGCGGTACTTGCTGTTAGTGGCGAGAAGCAGAGTGGGGCTCATGGGTGCATTGTGCAAAGTCTTGCGCGGCTTGGCAAATCCTGGCTGGCTTCATGGGCTTTGGATGCCTGCCAAGTCATGCTCGCCAGCGCTTCTCCAACTCGATGATGAGCATTGCCACCAGCGCGATGGCGATAATCTCGCCCCAGGCACGGGCGTCGATCGGTGAAGTGCCAAATGCCGTGTTGAGCGGGGTCCAGTAAGTGATGGCCATTTGCAGCAGCCATTGCAGGCCTACACCCACCCATACCCAATTGTTGGAGAAGGCCGCGACGGCGGTGATCGGCAGGCGAAGCGAGCGGCAGTTGAACAGATAAACCGTCTCGATGGCGACGAACACGTTCATGGCGATGGTGCGCGCTTCGGGCATGGCCTGACCGCGATCCAGCGCCAGCAGAAACATGCCGAAAGATCCGGCCAGCATCAGGATGCCAACCAGGACGATGCGCTCGACCAGCACGGCGTCGAGCACCGGTGCTCGCGGCGGGCGTGGCGGGCGGTGCATGATGCCGCGCTCGGCCGGCTCGAAGGCCAGTGGCAGGCCGAGCAACACCGCGGTGGTCATGTTGATCCAGAGGATTTGCAAGGGCGTGATCGGCAGCGTAACGCCGGCGACCACGGCGGCAAGAATGACCAGGCCTTCACCAAAGTTGGTCGGCAAGGTCCAGGTGATGAATTTCACCAGGTTGTCGTAGATACCGCGGCCCTCTTCGACGGCGGCTTCGATGGTGGCGAAGTTGTCGTCGGTGAGCACCATCGCCGCCGCTTCCTTGGCCACATCGGTACCGCCCAGACCCATGGCGATACCGATATCGGCCTGCTTCAATGCGGGCGCATCATTGACCCCGTCGCCGGTCATCGCCACAACCTCATGGCGCGCCTGCAAGGCGCGCACCAGGCGCAGCTTTTGCTCCGGCTCGACGCGGGCGAAGATGTCAACGTTGCACGCGGCGGTTTGGAGCGCCGTGTCGTCGAGAAGCGCCAGATCCCGACCCGTCAGCACCTGGGCGGCATCACCGTTCTTGACGATGCCGATCTGGGCGGCGATCGCCCGTGCCGTTTCGGCGTGATCACCGGTAATCATCTTGACCCGGATACCGGCGGCATGGCAGGTGCGCACCGCGCTGATGGCACGCGCGCGCGGCGGATCGATCATTCCCGCCAGACCGAGAAATACCAGATCCGAATTGATGGTGGTCTCGTTCAGCCCGCGCTCATCCGGCAGCGGCTTTCGCGCCAGCGCCAGCACGCGCAGACCACTGGTGGCCATTTGCGCTGCGGCGGCTTCGATACCCGGCATGTCGAGCGGAACCTCGTTGCCGTCCGCGGCAAGCATGCTGTGGCAGGAAGGCAGCAGTTTTTCGATGGCGCCCTTGACGTACACCAGCGGCAGGCCCTCGACCCGATGCAGGGTGGCCATGGTTTGCCGTGCCGAATCGAAAGGCAGTTCGTCCTCGCGGGGGAATACCGTGCGCAAGGTTGTTTCATCCAGACCGCCCTTGCGCGCCACAACCAGTAGTGCGGCTTCGGTCGGGTCGCCGGTGATCTGCCATTGCCGGTTTTCATGATGCAGCGCGGCGTCATTGCAAAGGGCGCCGGCCAACAGGGTTTCGCGCAAAGCGGCGCAAGACTGAACGTCAAAAGTCGGCGCTGGCGACACGGCGACGTTTGCGTCTTTTAGCCGCCGCTGAAGCTCGCCCTCCGGTTTGTAAGCTTGACCACTGGCGCTGAAGCATTCACCGCCGCACCAAAGTTCGGTAACGGTCATGGCATTTTCGGTCAGTGTGCCGGTCTTGTCGGAACAGATAATGGTGGTGCTGCCCAGCGCTTCGACGGCAGGCAGGTGGCGGATGATGGCGCGACGCTTGGCCATGCGGCTAACGCCAATAGCCAGTGTGATGCTCATTGCCGCAGGCAGGCCTTCGGGGATCGCACCGACGGCCAGGGCGACAGCCGCCATCAGCATGTCCACCATGGTTTCGCCGCGCCAGACGCCAATGCCGAAAGTCAGCGCCGCGAGACCGAGGATTACCCACAGCAGCAAGCCTGCGAACTCGCCCATTTTCTTCGTCAGTGGTGTCGCAATTTCCGGAGCGCTGGCAATCAAGCCTGAAATGCGGCCGGTTTCCGTGGCGTCTGCCGTGCCGATGACCAGGCCGTGGCCCTGGCCGGCGACCAGGTTGGTGCCGGCATAGGCCATGTTGTGGCGGTCTGCCAGCAAGGTGTCGGTCGGCAGCGGCTCAAAGTGCTTTTCTATGGGCGCAGCTTCGCCGGTGAGTGCGGCTTCGATGGTGCGCATCTGCTTGCCGGAAAGCAGTCGCAGGTCGGCGGGAATTTTGTCGCCCGCCGAGAGCCAGACCACATCGCCCGGCACCAGGTGCACCGCGTCCATGCGCCGGCGGCGGCCGCTGCGCAGCACGGTGACATCGGTTGCCACGGCACGCGCCAATGCGGCCAGCGCTTCTTCGGCTTTACCCTCCTGCAGGTAGCCGATCATGGCGTTGACGATGACGACGCCGAAAATGACAGAACTGTCTATCCATTCGCCAAGACCGGCGGTGACAATGCCGGCGCCGATCAGCACCAGCACCAGCGGTTCCGTCATCTGGCTGAGGAAGCGTTTTAGCGCGCTTCGTCCTGCCGGTGCCTGGACACGGTTGGGTCCGTGATGCGCCAGACGTGCAGCGGCTTCGTCTTCAGTCAGGCCGTGTTTCGGGTCAACTTGGTGGCAGGCCAGTGCATCCTTGACGGACAGGGCGTGCCAAGCTGTGTTGCCGGCTTCCGCCGGTGGGGAAGCTTGGGTAGTCATTGGGGGATTATGCATTGAAGTCCCAGCCCCGCGCCGAGATCTGGATTGCTACGTGTTCGACTGTGTCGCGCGGTCGCTTGCAGTCTGGCGGCACAGTGGAAGCTCCACTTGCAGCAAAACACCCGAGCCCGACTCTGTGTGCTTGATATCCAGCGCCCCGCCATGCAGCTCGGCGATACGTTTGACGATGGAAAGTCCAAGCCCGCTGCCCGAAAAGTCGGCGGTGGCGCTACGGTAAAAGCGCTGTTTGACGCGTTCGCGCTCGTCGTCGGC
>JAIPCF010000117.1 GCA_021738385.1 Sulfuritalea sp.
CAGAATCACGGATGGCTTTTTCCACCTTGGCCACCATCGGTTTTTCCCAAGGCTGAACGCCAATGGTGCGAGCATCAATCAACGTCACATTGGCGACCTGGGTGATGGCAACCATGGAACCGTAATAATCGACTTGAACGTGATCAAGAATTCCGGTGTGGGCCCGACCTGTGCGCACTTTGGCGAGGTCGACTTTCAGCGCCTCCAGACTCTTCTGCATCTTGTGCTCAGACGTCTTTTTCAGTTCGGGAATCATATCCCCCTCCTATAGTCTTAAACGTGAACCAGTGTACCTTCGTCCTCTCCCAACACCACGCGCTTCAGCGCGCCCGCCTTGAAGATCGAAAACACGTTTATCGGCAACTTTTGATCGCGGCACAGCGCAAAAGCCGTCGCGTCCATGACTGCCAAATTGCGGCTAATCGCCTCATCGAAACTGATTCGGGCAAACCGGGTTGCTGTTGGATCCTTCTTCGGGTCCGAAGTGTATATGCCATCCACTTTGGTTGCCTTCAACACAATGTCCGCATCAATTTCCGATCCGCGCAAGGCCGCTGCTGTATCGGTCGTGAAAAAAGGGCTGCCTGTACCTGCGGCAAAAACTACCACCTTGCCTTCCTCGAGATAGCGAATGGCCTTGGCTCGAATGTAAGGTTCAACCACCTGTTCAATGTTCAGAGCCGATTGCACACGCGCATTGATATTCGCCTGTCGCATTGCGTCGGAAAGCGCCATGGCATTCATCACTGTTGCCAGCATGCCCATGTAGTCCGCCGTGGCTCGATCCATACCCGTGGCAGTTCCGGCCATGCCACGAAAGATGTTGCCGCCACCAATAACCACGCCAATCTCGACGCCGAGATCGGCTACAACCTTGATCTCCGCCACGATTCCGCCAATCATCGCCGGATTGATGCCATAGGCATCATCTCCCATTAGCGCCTCGCCTGATAGTTTGAGCAGGATGCGGCGGTATTGCGGACCTGTCATCGCAGTTTGCTACTGGCTAATTGTTGCCGGCTGCGGCAGCCGCTTGCGCAGCCACTTCGGCAGCGAAGTCGTTCACTTTCTTCTCGATACCTTCGCCCACAATAAACAGCGTGAAACCTTCTACTGACGCGGCATTTGCCTTAAGCAACTGTTCGATGGTCTGCTTGCCATCTTCGGCTTTTACGAATACCTGACCCAACAGCGTCACATCCTTCAAGTACTTTTGCACAGTGCCTTCGGCGATTTTTTCAAACATTGCCTCAGGTTTACCCGCCTCGCGCGCCTTTTCGATCGCAATGCGCCGCTCGGTATCCAGTAATTCGGCAGAAACTCCTGAGGAATCCAGCGACTTTGGCTTAGACGCAGCAATATGCATCGCTAGATCTTTTGCAAGTTGATCATCACCGCCGACTACGTCAACCAGTACACCGATTTTTGATCCACCGTGAATGTAAGAAGCCAGTTTGCCTTTCGCCTCTACGCGCATGAATCGGCGAATGCTCATGTTCTCGCCGATTTTTCCCACCAATGCAGCGCGGGTAGTCTCCACTGTGCCATCACCCATGGGCAAAGCACCCAGTTCGGCAATATCGGCAGGATTCTTTTCGGCCACAAGCCTTACGCAATCTGCTGCCAACTTAAGGAACTCATCGTTTTTGGCGACAAAGTCGGTCTCGCTGTTAATCTCGAAAATGCTTCCCAGTTTTCCGTCGGCAGCAATATAAATCGCTACCACGCCTTCTGCTGCCACTCGGGTGGCGGCTTTGCTGGCCTTGTTCCCAAGTTTGACCCGCAGGATCTCTTCCGCCTTGGCCAAGTCTCCGCCAGCTTCCGTTAGCGCTCTTTTGCACTCCATCATCGGCGCGTCGGTTTTCTCGCGCAATTCCTTGACCATACCCGCGGTAATTTCCGCCATTGCTTGCTCCAAATTCAAAAATACCCAATACGGTGACACCGCGCGACGCCGCAATACATACTGCAGTGCCGCGCGCCTTGATCGAAAGCCTTACTCCGCTGCGTCCTCGACCTCAACAAACTCGTCTTCGCCGGCCAGTTGTTGAACCACTTCGTTGATCGATTGGCTCTTGCCTTCGAGGATGGCATCGGCAACACCGCGGGCATAAAGCCGGATCGCGCCCGACGAGTCGTCATTGCCCGGGATTACGTAGCTGACACCGTCAGGAGAATGATTGGTGTCAACCACGCCAATCACCGGAATACCGAGCTTGCTGGCTTCGGTAATGGCTATTTTGTGATAGCCGACATCAATAATAAAAATTGCATCAGGCAGGCCGCCCATGTCCTTGATGCCGCCAATAGACTTTCTTAACTTGTCCATCTCGCGCTGAAGGGTCAGACCTTCCTTCTTCGAAAGCTTCTCGAATTTGCCCTCCTCCATTGCCTGCTCCAGATCCTTCAGGCGCTTGACGGATAACTTGAGAGTTTTGAAATTGGTCATCATTCCGCCGAGCCAACGATCGTCGACAAACGGCATACCGCACCGCTGGGCTTCTTCGGCAATGATCTCGCGCGCCTGACGCTTGGTACTTACAAAAAGAATGATGCCCTTCTTGGCTGCCATTTTTTTCACAAAAGCCATTGCTTCCTGGTACTTGGCCAGGGTGGTTTCGAGATTGATGATGTGAATTTTATTGCGATGACCAAAAATAAATGGGGCCATCTTGGGGTTCCAGAAACGGGTCTGGTGGCCGAAGTGAACGCCGGCCTCCAGCATCTGGCGCATGGTTGTGCTCATTGACTATCTCCGATATGGGTTAAACCTCCGCCTGGCCGTGCTGCTGCCTGCTTATCTCGCAAGAAGCCACCCTATCGGCGCCGGGCGTGTGGATTTTGCCCAGGACGATCCCGGACAAGCGCGAGATTATAGCCGGCTCTTATCCTTTGACACAAGCTGCACCAGGGACTCGCAGCACCTTTTTGCAGTCGTTTTACCCATTTAAGCACCGCTTGGGCCGGAATCATTGACATTTCAAGCGCGACAACCAACCCAAAAACCGGGCTAGACTATGCCGATAGACATAAAAATAATGGACTGCTGAGTGATTTTGAATTTCTCCTGCAGTTCAACCATGAGGAGACATTGTCTGTGAATATTTTTGCCCTGAACCGCCTCGCTGTTGAAAACAGCGAGGTTGAGCACCAGTTTCTGAGCCACGCTCCACTTAATCGCTTCGATCCAACTCGAACGAATGTCTCCCCGGCTATCAAGAAGTCAATAAGCGAGGTTTCGGCAATCGAAGCCATTGTGCTTACTGTGGATATCCGACGTTCATCTTGCGTGCTCAAGGAATCCATCGACATCTCGCAGTACGCCAAGATTCTCGACGACTTCATTGCCGAGTTCCGTACCGTGCTGCACTATCACGGCGGCTGGTTCGACAAGTTCACGGGCGACGGTTTCATCTGCTACTGGCTGGTCGAAGATAACTTTTCCGAACACATGGATACCGTGCTTGATTTCTGCTGTTCGGTAATGGAAAATTTTCGCAGCTACTATTACCCAGCGTTTGTTGCCAATATGCGCAACGAGCCTTCGGGAATTGGATTGTCCATCGGTGTAGACGCCGGCCCCTGCTACCTGACTCCGATTGTCGGCGATCTGACCATAATTGGTTCCCCCATTGTCGGATCGGTGAGGGTATGCAACAGCTGTCCGCCCTATCACTTGATGCTGAATGCCTATCCCGGCAGTCGACTACTGGAAGGAATGACGACCATTTGCGGCCGCCTATCGGAAGACTTGGCCTATCAGGTTGAAACCAAGTCAATTTCGACCAAAGAATATCCGCAGGGGCAGGTGGCCTACTCCGTGGAGTTTTTCAGGAAGGGCAAAAGGCTGTTTTTCTAAGGAGTTGAAAGAGCAGTTGCTGCAGTTCCCGGGTATGCCTTGAACGCAACGGAGGTCTTGAACGGGGCCAGGTGCCATGCCATGTCATTGCGGTCAGCACCAGACGTATTTTGGCTGCGGGTAGAATGAGGTTCCCAATCCATTCCCGCAACGAATAATGGCTATTTCAATAAAAACTGCCCAAGACATCTCAGAGATGCGGGTTGCCTGCCGCCTCGCGGGTGAAGTTCTCGACTATATCGAGCCCTTCGTCAAACCGGGAATCACGACAGCAGAACTCGATCGCCTATGCCACGATTATATGGTTGAAGTTCAAGGCTGCATTCCGGCGCCACTCAACTATGCGCCGCCGGGCTATGCTCCGTACCCGAAATCGATCTGCGCGTCAGTCAATCATCAAGTTTGCCATGGCGTTCCCAACGAACGTGCACTGAAAAAAGGCGACATCGTCAATCTCGACATCACAACCATCAAAGACGGCTGGCATGGCGATACCAGCCGCAGCTTCTGCGTTGGAGATGCCTCGATTCTTGCCAAACGCCTGGTATCGATGACTCACGAATGCATGTGGGTTGGCATTGCCCAGGTTCGCCCCGGGGTTCATCTCGGTGCTATAGGCGCTGCCATCCAGAAACATGCCGAGGGTGCGGGGTACTCCGTGGTACGCGAGTTTTGCGGCCACGGAATCGGTCGCAACTTTCACGAAGAACCACAAGTTCTGCACTATGGCAAGGCCAGCGATGGCCCCCTGCTGGTGCCGGGGATGGTCTTTACCATCGAGCCGATGATCAACGCAGGGAAGGCCGCAATTTCCGAGCTGCCCGACGGTTGGACTATCGTCACCAAAGATCGCAGTCTTTCGGCTCAGTGGGAACATACACTCTGCGTCACAGAAACCGGAGTAGAGGTCATGACGCTGTCAGCAGGTTCACCACCCTGCCCGCCACATATCAAGATCAATCCTTGAGCGCGATCTCGCCAGCCTGTGCTCCGACGCAAAAATCGACGATCGCGTGAGCAAACTGAACGAACTCACTACCTCGGTCAGACAGCGGTTGACCGAGGGTCAAAGTGAACTGAATACAGCCTGGCAGAAAAACAGGCAGGTGTCCGCTCTGCTTCGGGGTCGTGTGACGCTGGTTGATGATGCGTTGCAAGAGATCTGGTCAGCCCTGGAAATGCCCGAAGACTGTGCTCTCATTGCAGTCGGCGGCTATGGACACGGTGAGCTTTACCCAGGCTCCGATGTTGACCTGTTGATCTTGCTACCCGAAACCCACGGCTCAGCAGATGCGCCACACAACGAGCAGAAAATAGAACAGCTGATCGGATTGTTGTGGGACATTGGACTGGACATTGGTCATAGCGTCCGTAGCGTCAAGCAATGCCTTGAGGAAGCGGATCGAGACATTACCGTCAAGACCTCTTTACTTGAAGCGCGTTATCTGTCCGGTTCTCAACCACTCTGCAACCATTTGATACAAAGCTGCGATGAAGCGCTGGAACCTGCCGATTTTTTCAAGGCAAAGCAATTAGAACAGGCCGAACGTTACGCCAGGTTCAACGACACGCCCTACAGTCTCGAGCCCAACTGCAAAGAGAATCCTGGCGGGCGCAGGGATCTTCAAGTTATTCAGTGGATCGCTCGGGCATTAGGCATCGGTAATCAGTGGAAGGCTTTGGCAACGTCAGGGCTGATCACAACCGCAGAAGTACGTCAGTTCGAGCGTGCCGACCATTTTCTGGCAGAACTTCGAATCGAACTGCATTTACTTGTGGGGCGCCGCGAAGATCGACTGCTATTCGACCATCAAGAAAAACTTGCCCAGGCCATGGGTGTAGCCGCTACCGAGAGCAAGCGTGCATCGGAAGTGTTAATGCAACGCTATTACCAAAATGCCAAACTGGTCACTCAACTCAACTCGCTGACAATGCAGGTCTTGGCCGACCGCCTGCTGCCAGCCCGACAAGGGCCACCTATTGTCATTGACTCCCACTTCCAGATGGTAAGGGAGCATCTCGATGTACGTGAGGAGGACGTCTTCCAGAAATTTCCTCACACCATCCTCGAATGTTTTTTGCTGCAAATGCAGCGATCCGAACTCAAGGGAATGACGCCGCGTACCCTGCGCGCCTTGTGGCGCGCCCAAGGATGTATCGACGCCAGTTTTCGGCGAGACCCGGAAAATCGTGCACGATTTCTCAAACTGTTCCAGCAGAAACACCTGATCCATCCCCTTCGACGTATGAATCAGTATGGAATACTGGGGCGCTACTTGCCAGCATTCGGTCGCATCGTGGGTCAGATGCAGCATGACCTGTTTCATGTCTATACCGTCGACCAGCACATTCTTCAAGTCATGAGAAACCTGCGGCGATTCGCCATGCCGGAGTTCGCCCACGAATACCCGTTCTGCTCGCGGCTGATGGCAGGTTTAGAGGATCGCTGGCTGCTCTATATCGCCGCCTTGTTCCACGACATTGCCAAAGGCCGTGGCGGAGATCACTCACAACTGGGCAAGAAGGACGCCACGCGCTTTTGCCGGGATCACGACATAAGCGGTAACGATGCCGACCTGGTGGCCTTTCTCGTTGAACAACACCTGACCATGTCCCAGGTTGCACAAAAGCAGGATCTGACCGACCCCGAAGTTGTTCTCGCGTTTGCCGGCAAGGTTGGCGACATGCGTCGCCTCACCGCGCTCTACCTGCTAACAGTGGCCGACATTCGCGGAACCAGTCCGAAAGTATGGAACGCGTGGAAAGCCAAGCTGCTTGAGGATCTTTTCCGCATGACAGCCAGCGTATTGCGTGGCACAACAGTATTGCAGCTCACCGGAGTCGCCGAACGCCAGGAGGAAGCGCGCCGCATTTTGCGTTACCACGGCCTGCGACCGGATATCGAAGTCGAGCTATGGAACCAGCTCGACACCGGCTATTTCATCCGACACGCCGCGGAAGAAATAGCCTGGCATACACGCATTCTTTACCACCGCCCTTCAAGCGAACGGCCGGTCGTACGCGCACGCCTGAATCCAATGGGTGATGGTCTTCAAGTCATGGTGTATGTGCCCGATCAACCCATGCTACTGGCCCGCCTCTGCGGTTTCCTTGCGCGCGCCGGGTACAGCATTGTCGACGCAAAAATTCACACCACGCGCCATGGCTATGCGCTTGACAGCTTTGTGGTGTTTGCTTTCGATGCAAGCCAGGCCTATCGCGACGTCATTGCGCTGATAGAGCATGACATCACAGAGCAACTTGAGCTCCAGCCACCCTTGCCGTCAGCAGTCGGCGGGCGAGTATCGCGACTGGTACGCCATTTTCCGGTCACACCAGAGGTCGATATTCGTGCCGACGATCGTGGCAATCACTATCTGATGTCCATTAATTCTGCTGACCGGCCTGGACTTTTATATGCCATAGCTCGCGTACTCGATGAACATAACATCACACTGCACACGGCCAAAATCGCCACGCTCGGCGAGCGTGTCGAAGACGTCTTTTTGATAAGCGGCAGCGATCTGGCAAAATCTGCGGCGATTGTGAGACTTGAGCAGGACATTCTGGAGGCGCTCCAGATCTGAGTTCCAGCCAATGCGCCGCTTGAAACTGACGTAGAAATAGCCATTTGACATTAGTTGTTATCTGTCATGCCGCTTGGTTGTAAGATTACGATTCCTGTTTCGATCAAAAGACAACGGACTGCCCGAAGGAGCGTGACGGTCGATGGACTTCATTACGTGGTTTGTTCCTCCAAACGCTTTGAGCGACCCTCGCGCAGCAACACGCCACAAGGGAATCGCAAAATCGCTGCTGGCAATATCTCTGTTCGCCTCGCTCATGCTGGTAGGCGACCTTTTCGTACGGGGGAGCTTGCCTACCGTCGAGTATGTATTGTTCGCCGCCGGCATTGCCATGCCAATTGTTGGCGCGCTCTTGATTCGCGCCACAGGGGACATCAGCCTGGGGCTGGTAACCACAAACAGCGCGGGAATCCTGATTGTTGCCGTGTGGGCATTTTTCAGCGGCGGGATCACATCCGTGGCGCTTCCGGTAATGCTGGCCAATCTGGCATTGCTCAGCACATTTGGCGACGTCGCCATGCTGCTGATCATGGGAACCACGCTGGCTGTTGCCATTGTTTTTCTGTACCTGGCCACTGCGGCCAGCTGGTTGCCTGCGAGTTTCATTCCAGAAACTGCAACATCCGCACTCATGCTGATTTCCATGCTGGGCTCGGCGGGACTGGTAATACTTGCGGGCGTCGTTGTCGCTCGCGACCGCGCGAGCGTCAAAGCGAATCTACGTTCTACGCAGCTGGCCGCCGAGCAGTCCAGCCGTGCCAAAACCGTATTTCTCGCCTCGATCAGCAATGAATTTCGCGAACCGCTGATCACCATCCTGAGCCTCGCTGAAAAACTCCGCGCGGACAAAGCCAATCCGCTACACAAGGAGCAGCTGGAAAGTATTGATCATGTTTCAACGGCGGGCCGGCACTTGCTTGGGCTGCTGACTCAAGTTCTGGACATGAGCCGTATCGAGGCCGGAGAATTTCGCGTGGAAGAGGAGCCTGTCCGTGTGAATGAAATCCTTGACCCGTGCTTGGCAATCATCGAACTCGACGCACAAGACAAAGGTATTTCGCTGCTAAACACCAGTGGCGCTTTGGGCGAATCGCTGATATGGGCCGACCGCGCGCTGCTGAAACAGGTGATTCTCAATTTGTTATCCAATGCCGTGAAGTTCAATCACAAAGAGGGCTCTGTCTCTATTTCCTGCGAAAAAGCCGGCGCCGCCTATTTGCGTGTCAGCGTGACCGATACCGGCATGGGAATTGCCAGCGCCAAAAGAAACGAACTATTCATGCCTTTCGCGCGTCTCGGCGCGGAAACCGGAAGTATCAGAGGAGCCGGCCTCGGGCTGGCCATCGCAAAACAGCTCACCGAGAAAATGCGCGGTCGTATTGGCTGTGAGTCGACGCGGGGGCTGGGCAGTACGTTTTGGATAGAACTGCCGCTGGCAGATCATACTGGGCGAGCTGCCTGATCTGCTTCAATACCCGCAGACAGTATCGATTCTGCCTGCCGCGCGGCCCCTACGACGATTGGACATCGATCCGATTCTCAGCCGTCGTCATTGATGTTGGCGATCAATTCCTTCAGAACAACGTCTGCGCGATCGTTGGCGATCTGACAAGTACCGGCATTCTCATGTCCGCCGCCACCGTAAAACAGCATCAGTTCGCCGATGTTTGTATTCGAAGTTCGATTGATGATCGACTTTCCAGTGGCGAAAACCGTGTTCTGTTTTTGCACACCCCACAAGATATGAATCGAAATATTGATCTCCGGGAAAAGTGCATAGATCATGAAGCGATTGACGGCAAAAATCGTTTCTTCGTTGCGCAGATCCAGAACGGCAAGATTCTTGTGCACAGTAGTGCAGCGTTTGATCTGTTCCTTGGCCTTTTCCGCATGCTCGAAGTAGAGATCAACGCGCTCCTTGACGTCAGGCAAGGCCAGAATGTCATCAATGCCGTGATCGCGACAATAAGCGATCAGATCCATCATCAACTGGTAATTGCTGACCCGGAATTCGCGGAAGCGACCGAGTCCGGTGCGCGAATCCATGAGGTAGTTGAGTAGCACCCAGTCCTGCGGATCGAGAATTTCCTGCCGCGTAAAATTGGCCGAGTCACTCTTGTCGACAGCAATCATCATTTCCACGAATGAATTCGGAAAACGATTCTTGCCACCGAAGTGCTCGAAGACAACGCGCGCTGCAGAAGGTGCGTCGGGATAGATGATGTGATTGGGTCTGTCCCCCGGGTTGCGGAATGTCTCCGACAGATGATGATCGAAGGCCAAGAACACGCCCGGAACAAAAGGCAGATTCGTGGTGATGTCGCGTTCCGATATCTCGACCTTGCCATCCTGCATGTCTTTCGGATGGACAAACTTGATCTCGTCGATCATGTCGAGTTCGTTGAGCAGAACAGCGCAGGCCAGACCGTCGAAATCACTGCGTGTCACGAGGCGGTATTTTTTGTCGGACATGTCAATCCTCTCAAACGAAGTTTCAGTGCGGGCCAATGCCGGAGGTATCAGTGTCAAGCGTGACTACCAAAGCCAAAAACCATGTCGAAGGTTTTATTCTATTCCAGACTTGCAAGGATGCCATGGGCAACATAAAACACTGCCAGACGCTGCGGCAATCCTTCGGCGGCAAACAGTCCGGCATAGGACTCCAATTGAGGACGGAAGCGTTGGGCGTGCTCGGTCGCCGCGATGATATCGGCGTTTTCGCCAAGATCAGCGGTCTTGTAGTCGATGATCCAGCGCACGCCATTTTCAATGAAACAGCGGTCCACAACGCCAACCTGAGCCGTACCACCAGCGCCGAGTTTTGTCAGCGCCAATTCAGCCGCCGCGTCATCGCGGCAGCGCAACACCCAGCGCCCGTCGTCGCTGGCCAGTGTGCGCCTCAGCATCTGTGCTGCCCGGGCGGCACCTATCTTAGAATCATCCGGCGACCAGCCGCGACTCGCCAGCCAACGCTCGAAACCCGGCTGCCGTTCGCCGACTCGATCCGGTGTCCATGCATCCGGATCGGCGGCGATCAACTCCAATACCGCGTGCGTCATCACACCTACTGCCGCGGCCAAGGGGGCAACGGCCTCGTCACGTGTGCCGGCATGCTCAACCGGCCTCGCTGGTGCAGACCAGGATTCCGGCACGGCAGGCATCCTGAGGCGCGACAACTGCGGCACAAATTCTGCCAGATCGCCCGAAACGCGATCGTCTGCTTTATCCGCTCTGATTGCAGCGGCTTGTTGAAAGTCTGGTTCGATATCAGACCACAACCGAGCCAGCGGCGACCCCATACGCGGCAGCATCAGTTCGCCGTCTTCATCGCGATTGACCACTGCCACCAGATGCAGATGCCTCACGGCACGCGTTGCGGCCACGTAAAGCACACGGGCTTCCTCGTTGCGGCTGCGTT
>JAIPCF010000118.1 GCA_021738385.1 Sulfuritalea sp.
CGCCCGACTCGTTGATCGACTTCTTGAAGACGCTGTGATTATGTGAAGGTCGAATTCGCGCTGACCGTCGCTCATCAGCCGTTGGCGTGCGGTTCGACCCGCAACTTCACATAATCGACGACTGTGCATAATCGGCCTTATGTGAAGCTTCACATAAGGCCGACTATCAGTCTTAGAACCCGCCTTTCACCAATTCCCTAGCCAGAGTTCGCCACCCCACTCACCACATGCCCCGTCGGCACCCGTCGTGACGCGGGTTCGCAGTGCTGGGTCTGGTCGTCGAAGAAGAGGTCGGGTTCGAATTCGCCGAGGAAAACGGTCTTTTCCTGGCCGCCGAGGAACGGGGCTTGGCTGATTTATCTTTTCCGTTCGACTTTCCATCCCATCAGGGTGCGAATGACTCAGTTCGGTGCAGAGACTTCAGGTTCGAGGCCGAGCTTGCGTGCAGTCTTGACGAAACGTGTATCGAAGCTTGCGAGTCCAGTGCAGAGGCCGGACTGGGCGAGGTGCAAGGCGTCGGAGAAATCCAGCCCCCGGCGATACCCGGCGAGTGCCTGGCTGACGGCGGCGGCGCGGTCAATGATCAGGTTTTCGACAGCAATCATGTCCTCGAATACTGCCGCGATGTCTGCGGGCGGCATGCCGTAAGCGCCGCGCAGCACCCATTCGAGTTCCTCGATGACTGTAATCGGCACGAAGAGTTGCTGGCCCGACGCGAGCAGGGTCTGGGCACGTTTTCTTTGCGCCTTGGTCGCGGCGTCGGCATCGATCTCGTTGGCGATGGCACGGGCAAGGACGTTGGTGTCCAGCGCAATCATGGCTTGCCCTGCTGTTTCGCCACCGCCAGTCCCTGCAAGTCTTCGACCGCGAGCGGCTTGCCGCGACGGGTGACGCGGTCAAACAGGATCGAGGCCGGCTTCTTGTTTACGGCGCTGTCGGCGCGCACCAGGATGCCGTCTCCGTCCGGTGCCAGTTCAACCCGGACGCGGGCACCCGGCGCAAGCGAGACCTGACGGCAAAGCTCCGCGGGAAGTACAACTTGTCTTTTGCCCGAAAGCGTCATGGTGGTCATGGCTGTCTCCTGATGTTTCCAGATCACCAGTATAGGCCGACTGCTCACATCGTTCAACAGCGTTCAACGATGTGATTCACCAAGGAAGGACGAGTCAGACTGACTCTATCGACTATCCTGAATTCGAAATCCCACTCACCACATGCCCCGTCGGCACCCGCCGTGACGCGGGTTCGCAGTGCTGGGTCTGGTCGTCGAAGAAGAAGTCGGGTTCGAATTCGCCGAGGAAGGCGGTCTTTTCCAAGCCACCGAGAAACAGGGCTTCATCGACTTCGACTTTCCATCCCATCAGGGTACGGATCGCGCGTTCGTGCGCGGGGGCGCTGCGCGCGGTGACCAGCGCCGTGCGGATTTTCATTTCGCAGTCGGCGCTGTCGGCGCGCAGGCGCTGCAGGGCTTCGAGAAGCGGCTTGAAGGGGCCGGGGGGCAGCGGCTTGAGTGCTTCGCGCGCTTCGTGGTCCTGAAAGGCGGTGAGGCCCTGTTCCTTGAACACTTTCTCGGCTTCGTCGGAGAACAGCACGGCGTCGCCGTCGAAGGCGATGCGCACTTCGTTCGGATGTTTTCGTGCTTCGGTGAGTGAGGACGAATACACACGTGCGGCGGGGACGCCGGCCTTGAGCGCTTCGCGCACGTCGGCTTCGTTGGCGGAGAGAAACAGGTGCGCGCCCAGCGGTTTTAGGTAGTGCCAGGGCGGGCGGCCGCGGGTGAAGACGCCGCGCTCCAGCGTTAGCCCGGCAGCGGTGGCGGATTTGAAGATGCGCAGGCCGGAGACCGGGTCGTTGCGCGAAAGGATGACCACGGCGACGCGTTGGCGTTCGGGCGTGTTGAAGGCCAGCAGTTTTTGCACCAGAGGGAAGGCGACGCCGGGTTTGGCCGGCTGCTCCATGCGTTGCTGTTGCAACTGCATGTAGGCGGAGTCGTCCTGGTCTTCGAAGACCTGGTTTTCTTCTTCAAAGTCGAACAGTGCGCGCGAGGAGAGCGCGACGACAAGCTGGCCTTCGAGGCTGGCGGGCATCGTGGGTTCTCCCCGGCGCGAAGGGCGGCGTTCAGCAGCCGGCGACGCAGGTGCCGCCGGCGTTGAACTCCATGGTCTTGCCGGAAAGCGGCACATGCACGGGCACTTTCGTTGCCTTGATGAAGGCCTCGGTGCGGGTGCCGGGTTTGACTTTGCCGCCTTCGGTGGCGGGTTCGTTGGCGTGCGAGACGATGACCGAGGCCGGCTTGACCAGATCGTTGATGACGTAGGCGGCTTCGGTCGGGCCGGTGGTGAAGGTGTCGCCGATGTTCATCACCGTGAGCCTGGCGCCGTAGTGGTCGCGCACGACCTTTTCCTGGTCGCCGGTGATGCCGGTGTCGCCGGAAAGATAGGCGACGAGACCGTTGCTGAATTTCAGCACATAGCCGGTGGCTTCGCCGACGTAGGCGCCAAGACCGGCTTCCTTCATGTGCTTGCCGAGTTCGCCACCGACGAGGTCGGGATCGACAGCGTTGCTGTGGATGGCTGTCACCGTGGCGATGGTGACGCCGCCCACCTTCTGGCTGGCGCCGAAGCGGGCGAGCACGGAGTTTTTCGGGTCGCCGCCGGCGGCCTTGAGCTTGCCGGCGAAGAACGACGGCATTTCGCTGCCGGTGACGATCTTGGCGCCCTTGGCGACAGCGATGTTCACCACCAGCGAGTGCGGCAGCCCGGAGACGGACATGTCGGGCTTGCCACAGGCGCCGGCGTTGGGCGCTTTGGTGTGCTTGTCGCCGACGTGGTCGCCGTGCATGTGGCTGACGAGTATGGCGTCGATCTTGCCCAGGCGCGGGTCGGTGGCGCCGGCCACGGTGCGGCCCGGGTCATAGAGGATGCGCGTGCCGTTCGGGTCTTCAAAGATCAGGGCGCGGTCGAGTACGCAGAATTCGCCATCCTGGCCGCCCAGCGGGGTGACCTTGACGTTGGCGGCGAATGCAGGTTGGGCAAGCAGCGCGCCGGCGGCGATCGCGGCGAGCAATACGGCGGTATTTTTCATTGTTTTCTCCTGTGGGGTCGCTGTCTTTATTGGGGGTGCTGCGCCGCGACGTTAGCATGATTTTTCGCCGCCCGACGCTGCGGCGCAGCGAGCTTCGCTTCAGCGTTTGGCGGCTTTGCGCGGCACTGGCGCGGCGTAGAGCTGCGTCAGGCGCGCGGCCTCGGTGGCAAGGCGCTGGCGCAGATCGGGCGGGGCCAGCACTTCAACATCGGCGCCGAATTTGAGGATGTCCATGATCAGCTCGCGGTGGTCGGCGTAGGGAAACTCAAGCCGCCAGGAACCGTCGGCATCGAAGCTGCCTTTTTGCTTCGGGTGCCAGGTTTCCTGCGCCACCCAGCGCGCGCGCTGCGGCGTGAAACGCAGCTTGGCGTGCTGCAACTTGCGCCCGGAAAAAATGCCGTAGCCGGGGCCGAGCACTTCGTCCATGCTGCGTCGGGAGACCTCGCGCGCCTTGGTTTCGATTACATCGGCATGCTGGATGGAATCCAGGGCGAAGTTGCGGATGTCGTTGCGCAGGTGGCACCAGGCGTCGAGATACCAGTTCTCGCGGTAGTACACCAGGCGCTGCGGCGAGACTTCGCGCTCGGTGGTTTCGCCGCTGCCGCGGGCGAAGTAGGTGATGGCGAGGCGCTTCCTGCGCAGCAGCGCGGCGCCGACTTTTTCGAAATGCGCGAGCTTGAGGTCGCGCTTGCCGAGGCCAACAATCAGCACGCGGCGGCGGATTTCGTCGGCGGTGTTTTCGGCGCTGCCGAGCAGGCTGTTGAGCCGGGCGATCAGGGGCTGGATGTGCGGCGTGAGGATGCCGCCGGGGTCGAGGTCGGTGAGCAGGTGCTGCATGGTCAGGAGCGCATGCACTTCGCCGGAGTTGAACCACAGGCCGGGCAGTTCGTATTGCGCGCCGCCGTCCGCATGCGGTGTGTCGAAGCGGTAGCCGCCGCTGGTACCCGCATGCCTGTCCCAGACGATGGGCGCGTTGAGCCGGTTGCGCATGTACTCAAGATCGCGCTTGAGCGTGGCGCGCGAGACCTCCAGCGCCGCCATGAAATCGGCAAACGGCACCAGCTTGCGGTCGTGAATCATCTGGTCGATCTTGTAGAAGCGCTCAGTGCGATCCATGACGTGACTCCGACGTGAATTGGCGGAAGTGATCCAGGCGGCGTGAGTGAATCGTGCCAGCCGCGACGGCCTCCTTGATCGCGCAGCCCGGTTCGGCTTCGTGTCGGCAATCGCGGAAGCGGCATTTGCCGAGGAAGGCGCGGAACTCGGCGAAGCCGTATTCGATTTCGTGGACGTTCAAGTGCTTGAGCCCGAATTCCTGCAGGCCGGGGCTGTCGATCAGGGTGCCGCCCGGTGCCTTGTCGTCGGGCAAGCGGTAGAGGCGGGCATAGGTGGTGGTGTGTTTGCCGGTGTCCAGTGCGGTGGAAATCTCGCGCGTGGGTACCGCAGCGCCGGGCACCAGCGCGTTAATCAGGGTGGATTTACCCATGCCCGATTGACCGACCATCACCGAGCTTTCGCCCGTGAGTATCGGCAGCAGGGGCGAGGCGTCGGTTGTGGCCGAGAGTTCGACGACGCGGCAGCCAAGTGCGGCGTAGGGTGCGAGCAGCGCGCGCGCGCTGGCCAGCAGCTCCGGGTGCGCGGCAGCGAGATCGCACTTGTTGAGCACGATTACCGGTTGCAGGCCTTGCTGTTCGGCGGCGACCAGTGCGCGGCTGAGCAGCATGTCGGAAAACGAGGGATCGGTGGCGACCACCAGCAGCAATTGCGTGGCGTTGGCGGCGATGAGTTTCTGGCGGTAGGCGTCGCTCCGGTAGAGCAGGCTGCGGCGCTCGCCGTGGCCGGTGATCTGCCCGTCGGGCGTGAGTTCAACTTCGTCGCCGACGGCGAAGGGGCTTTTCTTGCCGCGTGGGTAGCCGGTGGCGAGGCTGCCGTCGGCGAGTTCAATCTCGTAATGCCGGCCGAAGGCGGCGACGATGGTGCCGTGCCTGTTCAAGGGCGCTTACAGGGCAAGCAGGGCATCGATCTTCGCGGCGCAGATGAAGTCGTTTTCAGATAGACCGCCAATCGCGTGCGTGGTGTAGCTGACGGTGCACTGGCCCCAGCCGACGGCAAGATCGGGGTGGTGGTCTTCGCGGTGCGAAATCCAGGCGGTGGCATTCACGAAGGCCATGGTCTCGTAATAGTTCTTGAACTTGAAGGTCTTGCTGATCACGGTGCCTTCGCGCTGCCAGCCGTCGAGCGTGGCGAGCATGGCGGCGGCTTCTTCGTCGCCCAGCGGCGGTACACCGCCTTCGCAGGGTTTACATTTACCTTTTGACAGGTCGCAGACTTGATTCATGCGGGTCTCCCTAGAGTGAATTCAGCCGCGCAATGCGCTGGCTGGCGGGTGGGTGGGAATCATGGAACAGCGAGTGGAGTGGGTCGGGCGTCAGCGTGGCGGCGTTGTCGCGATAGAGTTTGACCAGCGCGGAAATCAGGTCTGGCGCCGCAGTTTGTTTCGATGCATAGGCGTCTGCCTCGTATTCGTGCTTGCGTGAGAGCCCGGAGGTGAGCGGCGCCAGCGGAAACAGGAAGACCGGCAGCACCATGGAGAACAACAGCAGCCCCATCGCTGTTCCCATTGCCGTGCTGCCATCGCCGACTTTTAGCCCGGCATAGAACCAGGGCTGGTCGATAAGCTGCCCGAGCAGCCAGAGGAAGGCCAGGCTCAGGGCTGCGGAGAGGGCAATGCGCTTGATGACATGGTGATGGCGATAGTGGCCGAGCTCGTGGGCCAGTACGGCTTCGATTTCCTCGGGCGCGAGTTTTTCCAGCAGCGTGTCGAAGAAGACAATTCGCTTGGCGCGACCAAAGCCGGTGAAATAGGCGTTGCCGTGGGCGGAGCGCTTCGAGCCATCCATGACGAACAGGCCGGCGGTGGAAAAGCCGCAACGCGTGAGCAGGGCTTCGATGCGCTGCTTGAGCGAGGCGTCTTCCAGCGGCGTGAATTTGTTGAACAGCGGTGCAATCACGGTGGGGTAGAGGAACAACACCAGCAGGTTGGTGCCCAGCCAGAGCAGCCAGACGTAGAACCACCATTGGCTGCCCATGACTTCCATCAGCCAGAGCACGGCGAACAGCAAAGGGCCGCCGATCAGCACCGTCAGCGCGGCACCCTTGGCCAGATCGGCAAACCATAGTGGCCAAGTGAGTTTGTTGAAGCCGAAGCGGACTTCGATGTTAAATGTCCGATACAGACTGGCCGGCAGGCCGATGACAAAGCCGATCAGGCCGACGCTGCCGAACAGCGCCAGACCTTGCAGGTAGCCGCTACCCAACCAGGCGCGCAGCGTGTGATCGATCAGGCCCAGTACACCGCCCAGCGTCATTATCAGCAGGACGAGGGTATCGACGCCGATCTCGATCAGGCCCAGGCGAATCTTGGCTACCGTGTAATCGGCCGCCTTGCGATGATCGACAAGCTCGATACGGCCGAAAAAGTCGGCCGGTACGCGGTCGCGGTGCGCGATGACATGCCGCATATGCCGGATGTCCAGCCAAAGGCGCAGCAGGGTCGAGACGGCAAGGGCGGCAAGAAAGAGTGTGGTGAATTGGTTTGGGGTCATGGGCTGGGGCCTGCTGTGCGAAAATGCCGCTTACACACGCACAGGCTTTGGAAAATTATGGCACAGGATCAGAACGCACTCGTCTGGCTGGATATGGAAATGACCGGGCTCGATCCGGACAAGGATCGCGTCATCGAACTGGCGATGGTGGTCACCAATTCCAATCTGGATATTGTCGCCGAGGCACCGACCTGGGTAGTGCATCAGCCCGATGCGGTACTCGACGGTATGGACACATGGAATACCAATACCCATGGCCGTTCCGGCCTGACGCAACGGGTCAAGGATTCGATTCTCGACGAAGCTGCGGTGGAAGCACAGGCGCTGGAATTTCTGCGCCGCCATGTGCCGCGGCAGACGACGCCGATGTGCGGCAATTCGATCTGCCAGGATCGGCGCTTCATGGCGCGCCATATGCCGAAACTCGAGGACTGGTTTCATTATCGCAATCTTGATGTGTCGACGCTCAAGGAATTGTGCAAACGCTGGAAACCGGAAGTGGCGAAGGGCTTGAAGAAACATGGCAAGCATGAGGCGCTGGCGGACATTCTCGAGTCAATTGAAGAGCTCAAGTACTACCGCGAACATTTTTTGAAGCTCTAGTCATTCGGAGCGACGATAGAGTCGCAGCCGTTCGCTCTTGTCGCCGGGACGCGCGGTGTCGAGCATCAGGGTCCATCCGCCGATTTCGGTCGCAGTGTGGACGCCGGCCTGGCTGATCAGGTAGTGGCAGGTCTTGGCGCGATTGCCGCCCACGGTGCGAATGCCGTTGAAGTAGTCGAACGACGCGCGCTGCGCCAGCCCCAATCCACGACGGGCAATACAGCCGGGCTGTTTGCCGAGCTCCTGTCGAAACTCGGCGCTGACGCTACGGTAGGTTTTGCCGTAATCGATCCAGGGTAGCCATAGCGCCATCAGCAATACCCAGATGGTGGTCAGTCCGATGCTCCAGCGAGCCGTGGCACGCCATGGGGTACGAGGTGTACGCAGCATGACTGCGATCCAGATGACGGTGACGGCAATGGCAATCAGGATGGCGACAAACGACGCTTCGGCAACAAAGCCGGGGGCCGGTTTGCTGAAGTTTTTGGCCACGCGCGCCGGCTCGCCGGTAAGTATGGAAATGCCGCCCAGCCAGATCAGCGCCGCCACGAGCGTGAATGTCATCATGCCGAACCAGTCAAAGGCATTGGCCGCGCCACGGCGCAGTCGCCCTGCTCCCACCGCCGCAAGAAGGGCCAGCGGGACCAGCGCCGGCAAGAGTGCCGTCGGACGCGGAACATCGGCAAAAAACGAAAGCAATGCGGGTGCAGTGGCGGCAAGCAAAAGGAAAGTGGGCGCCTGAAACACGCGCCTGCGCTCCAGCCACAGGCTCCACAGTGCCAGTGGTAGCAGCGGCCAACTGGCCCAGGCGAGCAATTCGACATGGTCACGACTGAGGCCACCCACCAGTTTCAGGCTGGCCAGTTCCGCGGTCCACCAGATGTCGAACAGGGCAGGAGCCTGCAGTTTCAGCAGCAAAGGCCAGGGCAGTATCAGAACCAGTGCTACAGCGATGGCTCCCGGCCAGGCGATAAGGCTGCCGCGGATACGCCACGCGGGGTGCATGGCGAGAATCAGTCCGGTAGCGAGTTGGATGACGGTGCTATCCAGGCCGGCGCCGAGGAAACCGATGCCCACGCCAACGCCGAATACCAGACCGCCGCGTTGAGGCTCACTGCGCCAGGTGGATAGCCCCCACAGGGAAACAATGAATCCAAACAGGCCAACAATGGCTGGTTGTGCCTCGTGCATTGGCACCAGCAGACCGAGGGTTCCGATCGCAAGCAACGGTGCAGCCAGTGCCGCGCTGCCCCCGACGAGTTGGTGAGCCGTGCGCGAGAGAACGGCAAGAAAACCGGCGCCGAATACGAGCGAGGCCAGACGGGCAGCGTCGTGCCAGGGTAGCAATCCGCTCAACAGTTTGCCGCACAAGCTTGCGACCCAGTGATACAGCGGCGGCGTGACCAGCCAGGGGTCGCCGGCAACACGCGGCACCAGCCAGTCGCCGCCGGACATGCCAAAGGCAACTGCCAGGTGCAGGATGTCGTCTGTTTTCCAGGGGTCGTGGCCGGTAACCCCTGCCAAAAGCCAAATGCCGCACAGAAGAAGCGTGCCAAACCTTGCCACGCGTGGTGCGGGACCGGGATTGCTTTCAGTCAGATCAGGCACGTTGTGATTTCCAGTTACTGGGAATGCGAGGCATCAGCGAGGGCAAACATGGCCGGTCGACATCAATCATAGCGGCTGCAACAAAAAAGGCAGCCCGAGGGCTGCCCATTTAGTGCCGCATGCGACTGAGGCGTGGGCTTAAGCCGCTTTTTTGCTGTATTTCTGGCGGAAACGCTCAACACGTCCAGCGGTATCGACAATTTTTTGCTTGCCGGTGTAGAACGGATGGCACAGGGAGCAGACTTCGATATGCAGCGGTTTGCTGCTGGTCGATTTTGTCTTGAACGTGTTGCCGCAGCTGCACGTTACATCTAATTCGGCGTAGGCCGGGTGAATTCCTTCTTTCATTTCATCGTCCTTTCGGGAGCAAGCGCGGTTCGTGGATTTGGCGAACCGACAGAGCCCGGCATTATCCGCTAAATATTGGCCTTGCGCAATCAGCGCTGGCGCATGGCGTCAAAGAATTCGCCGTTGTTTTTGGTGGCTTTGACCTTGTCGAGCAGGAATTCCATGGCTTCCAGGTCATCCATGTTGTACAGCAGCTTGCGCAGGATCCACATTTTCTGCAGTACCGGAGGCAGCAGCAACAACTCTTCGCGGCGGGTACCCGACCGATTGACGTTGATCGCCGGATAGACGCGTTTTTCCGCCATCTTGCGATCAAGGTGAATTTCCATGTTGCCGGTGCCCTTGAACTCTTCGTAAATGACGTCGTCCATGCGCGAACCGGTTTCGATCAGCGCGGTGGCGATGATGGTCAGCGAACCGCCTTCTTCGACATTGCGGGCGGCACCGAAGAAGCGCTTGGGCTTTTGCAGGGCGTTGGCATCGACACCGCCGGTGAGTACCTTGCCCGAGGCGGGTTGTACCGTGTTGTAGGCACGCGCCAGGCGGGTGATGGAGTCAAGCAGGATGACCACGTCACGCTTATGTTCGACCAGGCGCTTGGCCTTTTCGATAACCATTTCCGCCACCTGTACATGACGCGTGGCGGGTTCGTCGAAGGTCGAGGCAACGACTTCGCCTTTGACCGTGCGCGACATTTCCGTCACTTCTTCCGGTCGCTCGTCAATCAGCAGAACGATCAGGGTGACGTCGGGATGGTTGCTGGTAATGGCGTGAGCAACGTGCTGCATCAGCACGGTCTTGCCCGCCTTGGGTGGCGATACGATCAGACCACGCTGGCCCTTGCCGATCGGCGCAATCATGTCGATCACCCGGCTGGTGATGTTTTCTTCGCCGCGAATGTCACGCTCGAGCAGCATGTGCTCGGTCGGGTGCAGCGGGGTGAGGTTCTCGAACAGTATTTTGTGCTTGGCCGCCTCGGGCGACTCGCCATTGACGCGGTCGACCTTGACCAGTGCGAAATAGCGCTCGCCTTCCTTGGGTGAGCGGATCTCGCCTTCAACCGTGTCGCCTGAGCGCAGGTTGAAACGCCTCACCTGGCTCGGGCTGATGTAGATATCGTCGGTATTGGCGAGATAGGACGCCTCGGGTGAGCGCAGGAAACCGAAACCGTCGGGCAGGATTTCGAGGACGCCGTCGCCAAAAATGGTCTCGCCCTTCTTTGCCTGATTCTTCAGCAACGCATACATCAACTCCTGCTTGCGTAGCCGGTTGGCGTTTTCGATATTTTCGGCGGCCGCCATCTCCAGCAGTTGGCTGACGTGATGGGATTTGAGCTCGGATAAGTGCATGGACTACCTGCGCAGGTTTTCCGGCGGCGAGCGCCGAAACAGGGGATGTAGGGGATGAACTCCGGGAGGAATTCGATCAGGGTGGGAACTGATTCGGTGCCATCAAGGCCTGGGCACC
>JAIPCF010000119.1 GCA_021738385.1 Sulfuritalea sp.
AATCCTACAAATCCTGAGCCTGACCATGTTTGAGAGAACTCCATTGGATCAGCTACTTGCTCGTATTCCACCTTCATCAGATCTACTGGAAAATCCCAACCAGTTGATCTTGTTCGATTAACGTTGGGACACTAATGATGAGATATCTCTGGCTAAATGTTGAAAACAGGCAATACGTTAACATTACATTAACAAAACGTCAATAAAATGTTGTAATAATGTTGTAGAGATATGGAGGATTACTGTCATGACGAAGAAGGCGCTGATTGAAAAGAAGGTTTCGGAACTGGTACGCACCGAATCGGACGTGAGCCGGATCGTTTCATCCGAGCATCTGGTTTCGGACAAGTGCCCTGAGCTGTCCGAACTGGAATTCGGCCTCATCATCGCCAGCAATGCATTTGGCCGCTGGATGACGCGCTGCATGTCGGGAGCGGGGGTCAAGGACATGACGGAAACGGAGATTCTGGTACTGCATCACGTCAACCACCGTGGGCGGGAAAAAAAACTGGCCGACATTTGCTTTGTGCTCAATATCGAAGATACCCATGTGGTTTCCTACGCACTCAAGAAACTCGCCAATCTGGGCCTGGTGTCCGGCAATCGGCGCGGCAAGGAGGTGTTCTGGTCAACGACTGACGCAGGTCAGGCGCTGTGCGAGCGCTATCGCCAGGTGCGCGAAGCCTGCTTGATGCCGGGCTTTTCCGGTGCGGAGGAAGAGAACCTGCGCATTGGCGATCTCGCGCGTCTGCTGCGCACTTTGTCCGGTCGCTATGATCAGGGCGCGAGAGCAGCATCCTCGATCTGAGAACCGGTGGCGGTTTTTTTAGCTATTGCTTGACACGATTTCGCCCCGCCAGTTTGGCCTGGTACATGTTGCGATCCGCATGCGCCAGTAGCAGATCGAGTGAGTGGCCGTCGTCCGGATAGCTTGCAACCCCGATACTGACGGTCGTGGTAACGAGTTTTCCGTGAATGGCAAGGGAATTCGATGCCACCGCGGTACGAACTTTTTCGGCAACATCGAGGGCTCCGGAGGTTGGAGTTTCGGGTAGCAGTACCACGAATTCGTCGCCCCCCTGACGGGCCAGTACATCGGTATGACGCAACTGGTTCTTAATCTGCTGCACCAATGAGGTCAGTAGCGTGTCACCCGCATCGTGTCCCTGGTCATCGTTGACTTGCTTCAGGTTGTCGCAATCGATCATCAGCAGACTGATACTTCTGTTGTAGCGAACTGCCTGACCGAACAGGCGGTCTGCGACAATCGCAAACCCGCGCCGATTGAGGGTTTTTGTCAGCTCATCGGTTTCCGACAGCAATTTGATCTTGTTCAGTCCGTAGCGGATGTCGGACGCGAACATGGTGGTGATGTAGGCCACCAGGACAAATGGCGCGAACTGGGCGAACAGGCCGGCCGCCACTTTGAGTGACAACAATTCATAGGCCACCGACTCACCACCCAGCAGGACGAAGCAGGTAGCGATCAATGCAAGTTCAAGCAATGTCGTAATCTTTCCCAGTGCCAGCGCACTGGTAATGATCACCAGCAGGTAGGTATTCAACAAGGGACTGGCGAGTCGTCCGGTATGCCAGAGTGCCCAGGTGATGAAGACGGTCATGATCCAGGTTTCGACCGCGAGCTTCCATCGCGACTCGTTTTTGAAGAAGTTCGCATAACGGAAACCCATGATGCATATGGCGTAAATCACCATGCCGAAGGCGATGGCCGGCTTGTCGTCCGGTTCCGTGCCGCCGAAGGCGTGGTAAAGCAGGACTACAGTGAGCAACAACCACTCGATCTCGGCAACGGACCGCGAGATTCCGCGAAGCTCTTCCTGCTCAATGGAGGTGACTTTGCCTGCCTCCTTGGCTATGGTGCCTATTTCCACATGCTGTCCTTTGAACGCCGCCGGGCCGCGAAAAAATCATTATGCCATCGGACGAGCAGTATCAGAGTGGGTTCAGCTTTTCCCGCAAAGCGTGTTTTGCCGGCACAATAAACTCAGGTGGGATCCCAACTACAAGGAATTTTGAAAAATGAAAATCGCCAACAATATCGCCGAACTGATCGGTAACACGCCATTGGTTCGTCTGAACCGGCTGAACGCCGATGGCAATACTGATGTCGTACTGAAGCTCGAGTTCTTCAATCCGGCTCACAGCGTCAAGGACCGTATCGCCGTGGCCATGCTCGACGCTGCCGAGAAGGCGGGCAAGATAGGGCCGGATACCATCATTCTGGAGGCGACCTCGGGCAACACCGGCATCGGCCTGGCCATGGTAGCGGCAGCGCGCGGTTATCCGATGGCTTTCGTCATGCCTGAAACCATGAGTCGCGAACGAAAGCTGATCCTCAAGGCTTACGGTGCGGAATTGTTTCTGACGCCGGGACCGGAGGGCATGGCCGGCGCGGTAAAGAAGGCTGAGGACCTGGCGGCGGCGGATTCGCGCTATTTCATTCCACAACAGTTCGAGAACCCCGCCAATCCGGAAATACATCGCCACACGACAGCCGAGGAAATCTGGGCGGATACCGATGGACAGGTCGATATCTTTGTTTCGGGTATTGGTACCGGCGGCACGATTACCGGTGTTGGTGAAGTACTCAAGGCGAAAAAGCCCGGCGTTCAGGTGATTGCCGTCGAACCCGATGCCAGCCCGGTATTGTCAGGTGGAGTGCGTGGCCCGCATCCGATTCAGGGTATTGGCGCCGGTTTTGTTCCTGCAATACTCAATACCGCGATCTATGATGAGGTCGTTCGCGTTACGAATGAGGATGCGCTCAATACGGCCCGCGCCATGGCTACTTCTGAAGGTTTGCTGGTCGGAATTTCTTCAGGCGCCGCTGTGTGGGCCGCACTGGAAGTAGCCAAGCGCCCTGAAAACAAGGGCAAGCTGGTGGTGGTCATCATTCCATCTTTTGGCGAACGCTACTTATCGACCGTGCTGTATCAGCATCTGGAGGTGTGAAGCGGGTAGCCGATGCTTCACGCGCCGTATCGCCATCGCCGACTATTGAGAACACAGCGCGGACGCTGTCGCCCTACTCGACCAACTCGCAACAATTGCGACCGCGATCCTTGGCTCGGTAAAGCGCCTCATCCGCATCGCGAAATAGTGTGGCGACGGGACCCGATGCAGATTCACGATGACACCCGCCAATTGATGCGGTGACAATCCCCCAACTGGCGTTCTGCTCATGCGGAATCGCCAGTTTCCGTATCGACTCGATAACGCGAGCGGCGGTATTTGCGTAAGCGCTGGCTGTAACTCGCGGCATCACTACGGCGAACTCCTCGCCGCCATAGCGCGCTGCAAACGCATCCTTGCTCAAGCCCTCGACGTTAGTTTCAGTGATGGTGGTTTCGATGGCATGGGCAACGGCGCGCAGGCAGTCGTCACCTGCCTGATGTCCATAGCGATCGTTGTATTTCTTGAAATTGTCCACGTCCAGCATCAGGAAGGCAAAGGAGCTTTTTCCTTTTGTACACTTCTCCCAAGCATCATCCAAATTGAGATCCATCCAACGGCGGTTGAACAAGCCGGTCAACCCGTCACGACTGGCCTGCTGTTCAAGCTTCAGGTTGGCGATTGCAAGCATTCGGCGCATTGCTGCAATACGCGCCATGGCCTTCATTTTTGCGTGAAGGACATCCTCTGAAATACCCTTTACCAAGTAGTCGTCGGCCCCGGCTTCAATCGCAGTGATCAGGTTTTCCGGAGAATCGTGTGCGGTCAGAAAAATGATCGGCGTCCATGCCCATTTCTGTGTCGCCTCGAAGGCGCGAATCCGGTTGGTAGCATCAAATCCATTCATTACCGGCATCTCGATGTCCATCAATACCACATCGGGCGACGACTCGCAGAATGCGTTGAAAGCCAACTGGCCGTTCTCGGCGAGCGTCACTTCGTGGCCAAAGGACGCCAAACGGGCTTCCATGACGGCAGCGATGGCGCGCGTGTCTTCGACGAGAAGTATTTTCATTTCGGGCTCAAAAACGGTTGAAGAAAATATACTGGATCGGGCGGGCGCGACCTCCGATGGCGAACACTGGGCAAAGAAATGTGAGGCCGAGGCTCATTCGGCAAGCAACTTTTTCATGAAGGTTTCAACCTGTGCCGGGCGAACAGGTTTCAGAATATAGCCCTTGGCTCCCCCCGAGATGGCTGTTTCGACGAAGCTCTTGCTAGCATTGCCCGTGACCATTATTACTTTGCTGTTTGGGCTTGCCACTCGGATCTGGGGTAGCGCTTCCAGTCCCGACATCAATGGCATGGATACATCCAGACATACGATTGAAGGCTGATGTCGTTTTGCTGCGGTGACGCCCTCCGCTCCATTGCCTACCATTTGCAGAACGGAAATTCCCATTCCTTCCAGAATGCCCTGAAGCAGCACGCGGACCGTTCCGCTGTCGTCAACGATTACGGCGGTATGCTTTGATGATGCTGTGGCGGGCAGTTCTCGGGCAGTCGGTTTGAAAGACGCCTTGAAGTGAATCCGTCGGGCTTCCTCGATCTGCTTCAGTTCTTCCAGGATCTCGACTTGAGTGAAGGGCTTGTGCAAAAATCCGGCCGCGCCGGCATTTGCTGCCCGGCCGTTGAGCTCGGGGTCGTTGGAACCAGTGACCATCACGACGTCGACGTCCGGCGAAGTTGCCTGCAACACTTCGAGAAGCTCAAGCCCATTCATGCCTGGCAGGTTGTAATCCAGACAGGCCAGGTCGGGTGCTTTTTGTTTGATGCACTCCAATAATCCGGAGCCGTCATTGAGATCGGCAACGACCTCATGTCCCTGACTCTCGAACAATGATTTCAATACCATTCGCATTGACAGATTGTCATCAACGATAACGATTTTCATGGATAGCCTAACAAAAGCGTTTCAGGTCCACGGTGACACTTCACCATTTCAGTGGGGATGATGCTACAGGATGGCCGGCGACGGTCAGTGGAGGTTCGTCGTCACAGTCGCTTCGGAATGACTCAGGATAGCTTTACTCTGCCGTAGAACTGAGCTTTTCCAGCAATTTGAGAGCGGCGACGGAATCGTCTTCACCCATGCCGCTACCGACAATGGCATTGAACAATTGCGCGGTCGCCGCCGCCGAAGGCAGCATCAGCCCGAGTCGATGTGCTTCTTCCATGACGATGCGCAGATCCTTCTGGTGCATCCAGGCCTTGAAGCCGGGCTTGAAGTTGCGGTCAAGCATGCGCTGGCCATGGTTCTCCAGAATCCGCGAATAGGCGAAACCACCCAGCAGTGCCTCGCGCACCCGTGCGGGATCGACACCGCTTTTGGCTGCGAAATTGAATGCTTCGGCAACCGCAGCAACTCCAACGCCGGTGAGAATCTGATTGCAGGCCTTGGCAACCTGACCGGCGCCGATGCCGCCGATCAGGGTGATCGACTTGCCCATTTTTTCGAACAGCGGCTTGATCGTTTTGAATGACTCGGGCTTGCCGCCGACCATGAAGGTCAGTCCGGCGTTGATGGCGCCCATTTCGCCGCCCGAGACCGGCGCATCGAGAAACTCCAGGCCTTTGGCTTCCAATGCTGCGCCGATTCCGCGTGCGGCATTGGGGTTGATGGTCGACATATCGACCACGATGCAACCTGGTCTGGCGCCCTCGGCTATGCCATCCGTGCCGAACACAACATCCTGCACGTCAGGGGCGTCGGCCACCATGGTGAATACTACATCGGCATGCCGCGCGACTTCCGCTGCACTGACGTGAGCATGGGCATCAACATCCTTGAAGGGTTCCAGCGAGGTTGGGCGGCGCGCCCACAAATGCAAAGTATGTCCAGCGTTTGCCAGATGCAGCGCCATTGGGCGTCCCATGAGTCCCAATCCGATAAAGCCGATATTCACTATGGTTCCTTGGCAAAAATTATTGAGTTTACAAAATGCGCCAGATCAACGAAATCTCAGGCGTTGATTGCTTCGGGATTGAGCAGGTTGGGTGGGCGCTGACCGGACAGCGCTGCAATCAGGTTGTCTGCAGCGAGCATGGCCATGCCCAGGCGCGTCGCTCTCGATGAAGACCCGATATGCGGAGTCAGCACAACGTTGTCGAGTTCAAAAAACCGCTTATCCAAGGCAGGTTCGTTTTCAAAAACATCGAGGCCGGCTCCCGCGATTTGATTCTGCTGCAACGCTTCGATCAGGGCCTGATCATCGACAATGCCACCGCGTGCGACGTTGATCAAATGGGCGCTCGGTTTCATCAAGGCCAGCTCGCCTTTGCCGATGGCGTGATGGTTGGCGGCCGAATAGGGCAGCATCAGCACCAGGAAATCCGCTTGACGTAGAAGTGCTTCCTTGTCCACCCACTGGGCCTTGCAGCTTTTCTCGTCAGCTTCGCTGAGTCGGCTGCGATTGTGATAAATAACCCGCATCTCGAATCCTGCGGCGCGGCGTGCCACGGCCTGGCCGATACGGCCCATGCCAAGGATGCCCAGTGTAGCGTGGTGAACATCATTGCCCAGCCAGTTGTCGTGAAACTTCCAGCCTTTCCATTGCCCGGCACGCACCCATTTGTCAGCGGCGACAACGTGTCGCGCTGACGACATGATCAGCGCCCAGACGATGTCGGCGGTGGTGTCGTCCAGTACGCCCGGAGTGTTGGTGGCCATAACGCCGGCGCGGGTGAGCGCTTCGAGATCAAGGTTGTTGTAGCCGACGGCGACATTGCATACCGCCTTGAGGTCGGGTGCGCCAGCCAGAGTGGTTGCATCGACACGATCCGAGATCATGGTCAGAGCGCCTTGTTTGCCCGCCAGACGTGCCGCCAGTTGCGCGGGAGGCAGCGGAACGTCTTCACCCTGATAATCGACTTCGAAATGTTCATCCAAGCGAGCGATGACTTCGGGGAAGACGGAGCGGCTGACCAGTATTTTGGCTTTCATCAAAGCTTCCCTTTTCCTTTAATCATCTTTGCTGCGCAGTTGCTCGAAGAACTCGTACGCGGCCATCCCGACACCGATCAGAATTACCGACGCCAGCGCGAAGCTTTTCAGCTTTAACGCCGGTGGCGCCAGAAACAGCAGCAACATGATCAGTCCGATCAGGCCCGCAATTACCTTGAATTTCATCGCGTCCTCGCTTTCCGTTTTCCGGCTACAGATTTGTCAGGCGACCGCCGCCGCAAGCCAGCGCGCCGTGCGCAGCAACCGGGCATCGTCGCCGACCCTACCAACAAGTTGCACACCCAGCGGTAGTCCGTTGCTGGCTTGAAGTAGCGGCAAACTGATGCAGGGCATCCCGCAGAATGTCCACAGGGTGCAAAACATCGGGCTACCGGTTGAGTCCAGGCCAAGAGGCGCGGCACCTGACACGGCAGGCGTCAGGATGGCATCGAAGCGATCAAATATGTCGTCGAGCGCTTCAGTCACTATTGGAATGCGCGCCGTTGCTCGCAGATAGTCAATCGCGGTAATTGAGCGGCCACGCTCGATTTGTTCGCGCAGCGATGTAGAGAGCTTGTCGGCCCCGCGCTCATAGTCTGCTTCATAGCTGGCGGCAATTTCTGCTTCCATGATGGTCTGGTGCCAATCGAGCGCCCTTGCCGCAGATTCAGGCAGCTCGAATTCGCTGACATACTCACCCAGATGGTGCGCCAGTTCCGCGAGGCCTTCATGGACATCGGCGTCGGCCTTTGGCCAGAGAGGCGTTTTGATCAAGGCCAGTTTTGGCGGCAGCGGTGGCTCTTCAATACACACTTTTTGCATGGGCACGCAGGCACGCGGCACCATGTCTGGCTCGTCAGGATCGTAAGCAGACAAAACCTCACCCAGCAGGGCCAGATCCTCCAGGCTGCGAGCGAAAAATCCAGGTTGATCCAGTCGGGGCGACTGAATCAGAATACCCTGGCGCGAGATCGTTCCGCGGCTGGGTTTGAAACCGTAGACTCCACAATAGGCGGCTGGGCGGATTACCGAGCCGTTAGTCTGCGTGCCCAGCGCCAGCGGCACCATGCCAGATGCCACGGCCGCCGCGGAGCCGCTCGAAGATCCCCCGGGGGTATGTTCGAGATTGTGCGGATTGCGCGTCTTGCCGGGAAAGTAGGTGGCCAGTTCGGTCGTCACAGTTTTGCCCATGATGATTGCGCCGGCGGCACGCAACAGATCGACGACTTTGGCATCGTGCCATGGCGCGCGCCCTGCATGCAGGGGCGTGCCGTCCTCTGTCGGCATGTCACCGGTATCGATGATGTCCTTGATGCCTACAGGAATGCCGTGCAACAGACCGAGTGGTTTGCCGGCGGCCCGCCATTGATCTGCTTTTTTGGCTTGCGTCAGCGCATGGTTCGGGTCGAAATAGGCCCACGCCTGAACTTCTGGTTCGTTTGCTTCGATCTGCTCGATACAGGCTTGCACAAGTTCTTCGGAACTGAACTGACCATCCCGGATACCTTGGGCGGCGTTGCAGGCACCCATCAAATTCAATTGCTCCATACCGTCCTCAAGTCAAAAATCATTAGTTTCCGTACAACAGATCGGGCAGCCAATAGACGATCTGCGGAAAGATGTATACAGCGGCCATCGCGACCAACACCATGCTCAGGAAGGGCAGGCAGCCCTTGAAAATGGTCACCAGCTGCACGTGTTTGGGTGCGACACCCTTCAGGTAATAGGCGGACATCGCCATCGGCGGAGTCAGGAATGAAGTCTGCAGGTTCAGTGCAATCAGAATGCCGAAGAACATGGGGTCGACGCCGAAGTGCGGCAGCAATGGCAGGAAGATCGGGACGAAGATGATGATGATTTCACTCCACTCCAGCGGCCAACCCAGCAGAAAAATGATTACCTGCGACAGCAGCAGGAAGGTGATGGTGTTCAAGTCCAGGCCTAGCACGAACTCCTTGATCAGGCCTTCGCCGCCAAGATAGGAGAATACCGAGGAGAAGGTCCAGGAGCCGACGAACAGCCAGCAGACCATGGCCGTGGTGCGTGCGGTAAGGAATACCGCCTCCTTGAGCCGGTCCCAAGTCAGGGCGCGGTAGGCAGCGGCCAGTATCACTCCTCCCATTGCTCCGATGGCCGCCGCTTCGCTTGGCGTCGCCAGGCCGAACAGGATGGCGCCGAGCACCGACAAGATCAGCACCGCCAGTGGTACGAAGGCCTTGGCCAGCAGCAGGAAAACCTGGCCCCAGCTGACACCCTCATAGGCCTCCTTGGGCAACTTGGGCGCCAGGGACGGATTGATCACCACCCGGGTTACCACATAGATCATGTAAAGACTCGCCAGCAGGAAACCGGGAAGCAAGGCTGCCGCATAGAGCTTGACCACGGAAATCGCCGAAGTGGCGCCATAGACGATGAGCATGATCGACGGTGGAATGAGGATGCCCAGCGTGCCGCCGGCGGCGATGACGCCGGTTGAAAGCTTGTGGTCGTAGCCGGCCTTGATCATGGCGGGAAGGGCCAGCAGGCCCATCAGAGTCACCACGGCGCCGACAATGCCCGTCGCCGTGGCGAACAAGGCGCAGGTGACCAGCGCCGCGACGGCCATCGCGCCGGGTACGGCGCGAAAGGCGAGTTGCAGACTGAGGAACAGGCGATCAAGAATGTTCGCCCGCTCGACGATATAGCCCATGAAGAGGAACAGGGGTATGGCTGTCAGCACATCGTTGTTCATGACGCTGAAGGTATTCTGCGTCAGCAGATAGAACACCCGGTTGTCGAAGAAGGCTTGATCTGGCGTGAAATAGGCGTAATAGCCAAAGCCTACGCCCATCGCCATCAGTGTGAAGGCAATCGGGAAGCCGAGCAAAATGACGAATATGAACGAGCCCAGCATCATCAGGGCGATTTGCGGGTCCGTCATTTGGCTTCTCCTGGCAAGCCCTCGTCGTGGCCCATTTGCCTCTCTTTTTCGACTTGCTTCACTATTGCCAAATTAAGCTCTTCGACATCATGTAGTCGTTCGGGCCATTCTCCGGTGCGAATGCAGACAATGCATCTCAGCATCTCGGCGACGCCTTGCAGGGCCAGCAAAGCACCCGCCGCCGGAATGATCATCTTGAGTTGCCAGATTGGCACTCCAACCGGGCTATTCACGCTCACCTCGTTGATGCGCATCGATTCAATGCCGTAACTCCAGCCCGCGTACATCAGGGCAATTACGCCAGGGAAGAAAAAGATTACATAGAGCACCAGTTCCAGACTGCCCTGGACACGAGGCGGCATAATCCGGTAGAAGACGTCTCCGCGAACATGGGCGCCGCGCGAAAGCGCATAGGCGCCCGACATCAGGAATAGACCACCGTACAGGATATAGCTCATGTCGAAGGCCCAACTGGTCGGGTTGTTCAACACGTAGCGCACGAAGACTTCGTAGGAAGTGCCCAGCGTCAGGATCACGATGCACCAGGCAAAAGCATGTCCAACCGATTTGGACAACTGGTCGATGCCATGCAGTAGCGATTGAATCGACATAAGTATCCGTTCTATGAAAATCCGGCGGGAATGTTTTGGCATTCCCGCCGATGTTTATACAACTTCAGGTGTTACTGATGGCAACCGCCTAGAAGCCGAGCTTGCCATGGATGTGCTCGTAAGCTGCCTTGTAGTCGGCGTTGTTGAAGAAATGGTAATAGCCGACTCGCTTGCCCCACGCCAATTGCGAATCCCATACTTTCTTGAAGAACGGATCTTCGGCAGTCAGTTTGGCAACAATCTTGTCCCAAGCCTTGATCTGGG
>JAIPCF010000120.1 GCA_021738385.1 Sulfuritalea sp.
TAGGAGCGGCCCTACTGCGCGATGCTCTTGCCAGAACCCTTCAGGCTGCCGATATTGCCGGTATCCGTGCGATCATTGTTCATGCCAAAGACAGCGAGGCTCGGCAGTTCTATGAGCATTTCGATTTTGATCCAAGCCCAACCGACCCGTATCACCTTCACTTGTTGATCAAAGACCTGAATAACCAAATGGGTCGGAGTAAATAGCATTTCTACGACTACGACGGGCAATTTGAACATTTACAGCTATGTTGATGGGAATCCGCTGAGCTTCACTGGTCACCTACGTCTATGACCTGGTTTTCAACGGCCGCATTGGAGCAGCCGCCATGTCCGGATTGGGCACTTATGCTCACCTCGTGATTATGTGGATTAGGGATACGAACCGAGCGCCAACCGCTGATGATGAGCGGCAGACGCGTATATCGATGTCCGCATAATCAAGCGTGTTCAGAGATGCAATCGGCGAGTCTGGCGCCCTGTAGTGCTGGATTTTGGGATCGGGTTCGTGAAGCTTGTCTGAGGCTCGCCGTTTCATGACTGGATCCGCCTCGACGATGCAAGGGTGGTTACGGGGCTTTCGTTCCCTCAGTTTGCCCCGCCCTTGGCGTGCCGCGTCGCGGAATGATTTGGTTGATAGCGGTCCCCTGAAGTAAAACCACCGATTCAGGAGGCCGAAGAAATTATGTCGACCTTGCTGTCACCTCGATACCTCAAAACCATCTCGCAGCAAGGCTTTGGCAGCTTGGCTGCTTATACCATTCCACATAATCACGAGGTGAGCATAAGTGCCGTTGGACTAAACCGCTGACGCGGTAGTCGCGGATTTGCGGCCGGATTCAGCGGGCCGGATTTACAGAAAGCTCCCAACGGAGAACGATGAAGTTGCTGCGTGCAGCACTTCACTCAATCCAGATAAGGAGCTTGACCATGACGCCTCTACGCCAGCGGATGCTCGAAGACATGGCGATCCGCAACCTTGCCGATAACACCCAATTGGCCTACCTCCAGCAGGTCATCGCTTACGCGCGACACTTTGACCGCTCACCGGCAGAACTCGGTCCGGAGGAGGTTCGTGCCTATCAGGTCCATTTGACGCAGACCCGAATGCTCTCGGCCAGCAGTGTCAGCGTCGCGACCGGCGCGCTGCGCTTCTTGTACAAGGTGACACTAAAGCGTCCCTGGGCGGTCGACGAGATTCCGATGCCCAAGCGGCCCTTCAAGTTACCGGTGATTCTCAGTCGCGAAGAAGTAATGCACTTCCTGGACTCGATCGCCAACCGCAAGCATCGAGCGATTCTCATGACGGCTTATGCGGCGGGCTTGCGCATCTCGGAAGCCACCCACCTCAAGGTGACCGACATCGACAGCCAGCGGATGATGCTCCGGGTCGATCAAGGCAAAGGGCGGAAGGATCGGTATGTAATGCTCTCACCGCGTTTGCTCGATGAGCTGCGCGCCTACTGGAAAGCCGCCCATCCGACGCTGTGGCTGTTTCCGGGCGATATGCCTGGTCAGCCGATCACACGCGATGCCGTAGGGCAAGCCTGCCGATGCGCGCACCGTGCTTCAGGTATTGCCAAACCGATCACCCCGCACTCGCTGCGTCACGCTTTCGCCACCCATCTGCTTGAGTCCGGCACCGATGTCCGCACCATTCAACTCCTGCTCGGGCACCGCAGTCTGGCGACGACCTCGCGCTACCTGAAGGTTGCCACCAGCACCGTGTGCGCCACAGCCAGTCCCTTCGACTTGCTACCCAAGATTGAACCGCCACCACCGACACCGCCGTCCCCCGCGCATTTCTGAGACGGACGGTGCGTGCCACCGGGCTCGAGGTGGCGGACATCTTTCGCCAGGCCGGGCCCAGCTACCGACAGCATTACGCTGACGCGCTCAGTCGCGGGCAGCGCTGCGTCATGAGCGCGATCGAGCGGTGCCGCACCGCCGCACTCGGCGGACATGTCGAGCAGTGTGACAGCTGCGGTCACCAGCGCATTGCCTTCAACAGTTGCCGAAATAGGCACTGCCCGAAGTGTCAGTCCCTGGTGCGCGCGCAGTGGCTGGACGATCGCCACGCCGACCTCATTCCCGTGGATTATTTCCACGTGGTATTTACGTTGCCCGAGGAGATCGCGGCGATCGCGTATCAGAACAAGGCCGTGGTCTACGACATCCTGTTTCACGCCACCGCCGAAACCTTGCGTACGATCGCGGCCGATCCCAAACATATGGGCGCCGAAATCGGCTTCATCGCGATCCTGCACACGTGGGGCCAGAATCTGCTGCATCATCCGCACCTGCATTGCGTGGTCCCAGGTGGCGGTCTGAGCGCCGACGGTGAGCGTTGGATATCCTGCCGCCCGGGTTTCTTCCTGCCAGTGCGCGTGCTCTCGCGGTTGTTTCGCCGGTTGTTTCTGACGCAGTTGCAAGCGGCCTTTGACGCCGGTCAACTGCGTTTCTTCAACGCGCTTGAACCGCTTCAGGCTTCCCGCGTGTTCGCCCGGCATCTGGCGCCCACACGACGCGCCGAATGGGTGGTCTACGCCAAGCCACCGTTTGGCGGTCCCAAGCATGTGCTTGAGTATCTCGGTCGTTACACGCATCGGGTGGCCATCTCCAACAATCGCCTGATCGACTTCGGCGAGGGCCAGGTCAGTTTCCGCTGGAAGGACTACCGCCACGCGTCGCGCCAGAAGGTGATGCGTCTGGGGGCGCCGGAGTTCATGCGCCGCTTCCTGCTACACGTTCTGCCGGGCGGATTCCAGCGGATCCGGCATTACGGCCTTCTCGCCAACCGGCACCGCGCGGTCAAACTCGCACGGTGCCGGCAGTTGCTCGCCGAACCCGCACCCGTTGTCGAGGTCCCGGATGTGCCGCTGGACTACCGCGACCGCTATCAGTTGCTCACCGGCAAGTCGCTGCGTGACTGCCCGAAATGCGGCCATGGTCACATGGTTTGCATCGAAACCTTCCTGCCGGGCACTATGCCACGTGGGCCGCCGCGCGATCATGGATGAATTCCAATACACCGTCGCTGCTGAACGCTTCCGGCATTTCCTTGCGGAACGGCGGCCTTCCCTTTGTCGGCGCGGTCGCATTCCACCGCAATGGGCTCTGGTCGAGGCTCATGCGCCCCTCAAATGGTTCTTCTCATCGGTCCGACATCCGACACGCGGCCAGGAAATTCACCCCCGTGCTTCCACTGCACGCATCTCGCCACCGTCAAAGCAGTGCCTCGACCCTGCCGCCTTGATTCAATCCCCATAGCGTCACCGCCTGCGCGGCGGTTCAGTCCAACAGGATTTTTAGCCTACCGGTCGCGGTGGTGGCGCCGCGCCTCTCACCGAACACGGCACGCCGCGTCCGCCAGGCCAAAAACCCTCTGCATTATGTGGAACTCCACATAACGGCACACAGGAGACGTGTCTGGATTCGTAGCTTGAACTGGCGTCGCCAAGCTACCGCGCCGCAATATGCGGCATTCAAATCACCACCAGATGCCGGGCTTTCGCGCCGGCCACTGCATTCAGCGGCACCGCGCGATCCAGTGTGACCAGCCGCCCGCCCTGCTCCACCGCCAGCGCCAACAGGTAAACGTCAGTGACCTGGCGGGAGCCCAGTATCGATTTCCAGGTGATGCGCCCGGCATCGAGCATGCTGACCGCGTCCGGCCAGAACGCGTGATGCGTTGTCATGGTCGCAGCGGCAAGACGCTCCGCCACCGCCGCAGCGGGTAGCGCGTTGGGATAACCGGGCTGCGACATGATGCGAATACAGCCATTCTGCGTCAGCGGGCAGGATGCCCAGCCGGACTTGATGTTGCCTTTCAACCATGCTTTTGCGCGCCCGTGATGCAAATGATCGCTATCGAGCAACGCAATCAGCACATTGACGTCAAGCAAGGCCCGCATCAGGCGCCCTCTTCGTCGCGCAATTGGTCTACCTGTTCATCGGTGACGACTGTGCCGCGCGATGGAAACGGGCGAAAACCATAGACCGCTGCCGGCTCTTTCGCCTCTTTAGGCGAGCCTGCCCCCGCTTGTGTCAGCGCCTGCCGCAACAGGTCGGAAATAACCCGCCCGGCGGTCGTTCCGCCGCGGCGGGCGAGCTCCTTGGCGGCCAGCAGTACATCGTCTTCGATTTCGAGAGTGGTCCGCATGATGTCTATCCGGTAGCTGATGAAGTTGATGCGCTGATGCTATCGCATCACTACATTCGACGCAAGAAAATGCCACCTCTGAGGAGTTCACGTCATGCGCTCAACGGGCCGGCGACTCGCTCAGGAAACGCAAAAAGTCGGCGATGGTGAGACGGCGAATCAGATGAGCGTGCGTATCAGTGCCGACAGTTTCGCCAAGCCCGCCTCGGCCTGCGCCTCACTGGCGTGGCTGAAGTTGAGGCGTAACTGACCGCAGGCGCCCACATCCGCCGGCAGGAACGGCTCGCCGGGCATGAAGGCGATGCCCTGCTCGATGGCTAGCGGCAACAGCGTGCGGGTATCGATGCAGCGCTTGAGCGTGAGCCAGAAAAACAGCCCGCCGGGCGGCGTCTGCCAGACGGCAAGATCGCTGAAGTGACGACGCAGGGCGGTCTCGAACGCATCGCGGCGTTGACGGTAGCCAGCCGCAAGTGCGTCGAGCCGCTCGCTGCGTGCTGGGTCGTTCAACTGCTGCAGTACCAGCCACTGACTGATGCGGTTGCTGTGCAAATCGGCGGCCTGCTTCAGACGTGTGAGGAAGGGCAGCAACTCCTTTGATGCCACCAGATAGCCCAGACGCAAACCGGGCGCCAGGCTTTTGGAAAACGATCCCTGATAGATCCACGGCGCCTGCCGCAGTTGGGCGCAAACCGGGGTGCGTTCGCAGGCGTCGTAGACCAGATCGCGGTAGGGGTCGTCCTCGAACAAAGGCAGGCACGCGGTATCGCAGGCAGCGGCCAGGGCGCTACGTTCGGCGGCACTCAGGCAGCGGCCGCTGGGATTCTGAAAAGTCGGAATGGCGTAAGCGAAGGCCGGCTTGTCGGCGGCAAAGGTATCCGCTTCCAGTGTCTGCGGATCGTAGGCAACGAAACGTGCGCCAAAAAAGCGGAACACCTGCAAGGCCGCCAGATAGGTCGGCGACTCGACAGCCACAGCGGTGCCCGGGTCGATGAACAGTTTGGCGACGAGATCAATACCCTGTTGCGAGCCGGACAGGATCAAGACCTGCTCGGCGGTACAGCGCAAGCCGATGTCGTTCAAATCGTCGGCGATTCGCTGACGCAGTTCCCGCTCGCCTTCGCTGGGGCCGTACTGCAACTGGGGTTGCGGCATGTTTTCCAGGCTGAATTGCGGAAAACTTTCTGCCGCGGGCAGACCGCCTGCAAAGGAGATCATGCCCGGACGATCGACCACGGACAGAATCTCGCGTATCGGCGAAGCATGCAAATCGCGCGTTCGTGATGAAAAGCGTGGGCTGTCTTGTGCAGAAAGAGTGTTCATGGCGAGTCGTCCGTTAATGTCAACATTCTTGACCTATGGACAGCCTAGCAGGCGCCGCTCTATCATGTCAACATGCTTGACCTACATGATCCAACCACCACTGGTGCAGCACCTTCTTCTGCCAATCGCGAGATCCGTTTGCGGCTTGCCGTCGAACAGCTGTATTTCGGTTATCGCGCATTTACCGCCTCGCCCGACCGCATCCTCGAACAGCGCGGCCTGGGGCGGGTGCATCACCGCATCCTGTATTTCGTCGGGCGCAATTCACAGATATCGGTCAACGCCCTGCTCGGCGTGCTCAAGGTGAGCAAGCAGGCACTCAACGCGCCCTTGCGACAATTGATAGAAATGCGGCTGGTGGCCATGGAAACCGCAGCCCACGACAAACGCGTGCGCCAACTCAAACTGACTGCGACCGGCGCGAAACTCGAAGCGAAACTGACCGGTGCCCAAATGAAGCTGCTCCAGACTGTGTTCGATGAAGCAGGAAGTGAAGCCGAAGCCGGCTGGCATCAGGTGATGCGCAGCCTTTGCGAGAAAGACTGAGTCAGGCCGTAGCGATCTGCAGGGCCTGGTCGATATCCCACAGGATGTCGTCCAGGGTTTCCAGCCCTACCGACAAGCGGATCAGATCGGGGCCGACACCCGAGGCAATTTGTTGCTCCTCCGACATCTGCCGATGCGTGGTCGAAGCCGGATGGATGACCAGCGTCTTGGCATCGCCGATATTCGCCAGATGCGACAGAAATTGCACGCTGTCAATGAATTTCGCCCCCGCTGCTGCGCCGCCCTTGATGCCGAAAGTGAGCACCGCCCCCGCGCCTTTGGGCAGATACTTCTGCGCCAGTGCGTAGTAACGGTTGTCGGCGAGGCCGGGGTAATTGACCCAGTCCACGCAGGCGTGACTTTTCAGAAAGTTCGCCACGCCGAGCGCGTTGCTGCAATGACGCTCCATGCGCAACGGCAGGGTCTCGACGCCCTGCAGCAGCAGGAAGGCATTCATCGGTGACAAGGCCGGGCCGAACGTGCGCAGGCCCTCCATGCGGCACTTCATGGTGAAGCCGAAATCGCCGAAAGTTTCATAAAAGCGCACGCCGTGGTAACCGGGCGATGCCTCTGTCATGGTGGCGAACTTGCCATTGCCCCAGGGGAATTTTCCCGATTCGACAATAACGCCGCCCATGGTGGTGCCGTGACCGCCGAGAAACTTGGTGGCGGAATGAATGACGATCGCGGCACCGTGTTCGAAAGGCTTGCACAAGTAGGGGGAAGCGAAGGTATTGTCGACAAAAAGCGGCAGGCCAGCCTGCTCGCCGATGCGCGCCACCGCCGCCAGATCGACCACATTGAGCGAGGGATTGCCCAGCGTCTCGACATACAGCAGCTTGGTCTTGGGGGTGATGGCGCGGGCGAAGTTTTCGGGTTCGTCCGGGTCGACAAAAACGGTGCTGATGCCCAGCTTGCGGAAGTTCACGTCAAGCTGAGTATGCGTGCCGCCATACAAGGTGCGAGCAGCAACAATTTCGTCACCGGCCTCGACGATGTTGAGCAATGCGATCATCTGCGCCGCCATGCCAGTCGCTACGGCCAGACCAGCACGACCGTTCTCCAGCGTGGCAACGCGCTCTTCGAGCACCGCGACAGTGGGGTTCGACAATCGTGAATAGACGTTGCCGAAGGTTTGCAGGTTGAACAGGCTCGCCGCGTGATCCGGTGAGTCGAAGACATACGAGGTGGTTTGATAAATCGGCACCGCCCTGCTGCCGGTCGCGGCATCGGGGATTTGTCCGGCGTGCAGGCAAAGCGTGTCAAAACCAAATTCGCGATCGGCCATGGTGCGTTTCCTAGTGAGGTATCCAGTTCGGCCGCCGCGAGGAAATCACGTGCGTGTTGACACCGAACCAGTTGAGCCCGCCAAACAAGCGGGCATATTCAATCTTGACGCAGCGATCCATGATCACCGTCAGCCCGGCCGCCTCGGCGATCTGGCGCGCCTCATCATTGACGACGCCAATCTGCAACCACAAGGCCTTGGCGCCTATGGCTATGGCATCCTTGGCAATCGGCACGCAGTCGGCCGGCTTGCGAAAGACATCGACCATATCCACCGCTACGGGAATCGACTGAAGATCGGGGTAACAGGTTTCGCCGAGAATCTCGCTGTACTTCGGATTCACCGGGATCACCTTGTAGCCATGTTCCTGCAGGTACTTGGCTACAAAATTGGAGGGGCGGAACCAGTCGGCGGAAAGGCCGACAATCGCCACCGTGCGGCAGTCGCGCAACACACGGCGCAGGGTTTGGATGTCGCTCATGATTGGATTATTGGCGTAATTGAGGCGTCATTGGGTTCTGGATTATGGCCGGCGTGCTGGGAATCGCGCCAACCAAGGCAGTCTACCGCAGCCTGAAGCGCTGTAAACCGGCAGCGGTGCGTGTTCAAGAAACAGATTCGACCTGCCAACGGCAGTATGTCATTTGGCTTTACGCCGCCCGCCGCGAAAGCGCCCGAGACAGCGCCGATGAATTCATGTAGCCGGATTCCCTGGCAGCGGCCTTCAATCCCTTTCCCGAAAGCACCGCACGGCGGGCAATCGACAATCGGATTTTCGTCAAATACTGTCCGGGAGGCTGGTTCATGACTTCACGGAACGTGTTGGCGAAAGAGGTGCGGGACATGCCGGCTTCTTCGGCCAGGCTCTCAAGCGTCCATCGGCCGTGCGGCGACGCGTGCATGGCCAGCAGATGCAGATGCAGGAAGGTCTGTGCAGAAGCATCAATATTGACGGCAGACATACCGTCTTCAAGCTGGGCCACTTCAATACGTGGCGCAAGACCCTCCAGCAGGGCGGACAGGCGATCCAGACGAGGAGTTGTCTTCATGTCGTACGATATGCAATGATTAGTGCACGATAAGTTGCCGATAGTACGTCACAATGCTTGTATCGGTAAAGCCAGCGTGTTTCAAGACTCACCACGACGAATACCCGACCGTTCACGTCAAACCGCAAAACCCTGAAAGGACACCACATGACCGCAAAAGCCTTGATGCCCCGGCATCCCGTTCCTGCACTGAATGTTCCTTTGACAACGGGCGGTCGCTTTGTGCTCGGGGCAACGCCTGGCGAGCGCTTCGATCTCATTGTTTTTTATCGCGGTCTGCATTGCCCGATCTGCGCCAAGTATTTGATGGAGCTTGAGCGCCTGAGCCCGGAGTTTGAAAAGCGCGGCGTTCAGGTCATCGCCCTGAGCAGCGACGACGAAGAGCGCGGTCGCGCCATGGCAGACAAAGTCAAAGCCAGTGGCATGAAGATGGGCTATGGGCTGAGCCTCAAGAGCGCTCGGCAGTGGGGGCTTTACATCAGCGCTTCCCGCGGCAAGACATCAATCGGCATTGAGGAGCCGCCGCTGTTCAGCGAGCCGGGCGTTTTTCTCGTCAAGCCGGATGGCAACTTGTACTACGGTGCGGTTCAAACGATGCCATTCGCCCGTCCGCAGTTCCAGGACTTGCTGGGCGCGATTGATTTTGCGATTGCCAATGACTACCCGGCACGCGGGGAATATTCAGGAGAGGTCTAGAAAGAAAAGCCGGTACCTTTGCCGGGCGCTTTGGCGCCTTGGCAAAGCTTGTATCACTGGGCCGACCGATGAAGTGACTGCCGCGGGGTTTGCGATCAAGCCCTGCGCCGTAACACCAGCGCCGACTTTTGCCGTCTCAACATCGCCGTCTCATCAAGCCCGTCGATTGTCGGCACAAGCTTCCTGTCAAGCGCCAATTTGCGCCTGCCCAAAAACGACAAAACCCGCTGTCAGCTGGCGAAATAGACGGCCACCAGCACCAGCACGACAGCGGCAGCCTGAAATTCCACCCGTTTTTGCATCCAGTGCACGCTGTCGTTGTGACCAACCTGATCGTTGGCGACCATAGACGTAACTCCGGTAATGAGTGCAAAGACAGTGGCAAGCACGGCCACCAGAACCACCACGCTAAAGAAGCTCATGATTCCCTCCTTCTCGGTGATTGCGCAGCCAGATTCGCATCGGGCTACAGATTCAGTATAGAACCCGATCCGGAAAAGCCAAGCTTCATAACAGCGACCGGCCAAAAGCGAGCGTTGTCCAGCTTTCGGCAAACCAGTTGCTCGGTTAGCTTGGAAATGGTCCATTTCTTGCATGACTAGGGCGCGATGCAAACTGCAAAAAAATACATTGACTTGGCCGCAATGAGAGTAGTATTCCGTCCGCATCTGCGTGGAGCATGGTGGCTGCATGTACCACAATCCAAATGAGCCGGGAAGCGTATCGGGAGCCTATAAAATGGCGAACATGCTGTGTAGTGCAAATGAGATCAGGGCCACACTTCTTGAGTCTGTTGGCCGCATCGTAAATCTGCATGGCATTGGAGTTGAACTCCGACAAACAGGACCCATCAAACGGCTCAATCTGTTTTTGCTCAGCCTGCTGGTCTTGCCATACAGCAGCCTGGCCAACGCCGCAGTCGACGCTACGGGCTCCTTCTCAGGTTCTATCACCCACAGCGCCACCACTTGCGCAGTCGGGTACTCCGATACGGCGCAAACTGAATCCGCCACCATGACCTTCACGCAGTCGGGTGCCAGTTTCAGCGGTTCCGGCTCTGTGGGTCACACCACCTTTAACAGTATCTCCGGCAGCATCAGCGCTACCGGAAGCATCACTGGTGCAAGCTTCACTATGACTGAGTCATCTGGCCCAGGAGGCAGCGGGAATTTTAGCGGCTCGTTGAGCGGTAACACCGTAACCCTGTCCGGCACTTGGACTGATACAGGCTACCCGACCACTCACTGCACGGGTACTTTTTCAGGGACACTGACACGCGGCGGCGCAATTGTTTCCGCCTCAAGCCCCAGCAGTACCGCAACCGCTCC
>JAIPCF010000121.1 GCA_021738385.1 Sulfuritalea sp.
AGCAATTTTCTGCTCTGGCAACTGGCCTACAGCGAGTTGTATTTCACAGATACCTTATGGCCGGATTTTGACGGACCAGCGCTGGATCTGGCGATTGCGTCGTATCGACGGCGTGAACGACGTTTCGGTCGTACCAGCGAACAGTTGGTGACACCAAATACCGCCGTATCGCCAAAGCCGACTTTTATGCCCCCGACAACGGATAGCAATGCTTAAGCAGCGGATCATTACCGCACTGCTGCTGGTTTTTGCCCTAACGCTGATACTTTTTGCCATGCCGCCATTGGCAGCAGAGTTGGCTTTTGCTGCAATTGCCGCGATTGCCGGTTGGGAGTGGGGTGGTTTGATGAAGCAGGATCAGCCGGCGCGATTGATGTATGCGTTTGTGTTGCTCCTGTTCTGCTGGCAACTGACCGTAGCCGCCCCAGAAGTCGTGCCGGTGCTGTTGGGGCTTTCGGCGGCATTCTGGATTCTTGTGGTGCCACTCTGGTTTCGTTTCAAGTGGCGCTTGTCGGGAAACGATTTCTTCGGCTATTCGCTGGGCGCATTGGTGATCCTTTCAACCTGGGCCGCAATGGTGGCCTTGAATACGGTGAACACCTGGCTGATGCTGGCGGCCATGGGATTGGTTTGGGTCGCGGATATTTCCGCCTATTTCGCCGGCCGGGCGTTCGGCAAGCACAAGCTTGCACCGACCATTAGTCCCGGCAAGACCTGGGAGGGGGTTGCCGGAGCCGTTGTCGGCGTGCTGATTTACGGGGTGATTGTGCTGTCGTTTTCGCCGTTGGCAGGAACATGGGCGCTGCCAATACCACTGCTCGGGCTCATATTGGTTCTACTAACTGCCGTGAGCGTCATGGGTGATCTATTTGAATCTCTGTTGAAACGTCAGGCCGAAATCAAGGACAGCAGCCAGCTTTTGCCCGGCCATGGCGGGGTGCTCGATCGAATCGACGCGCTGACCTCAACCCTGCCGGTGGCTGCATTGATCCTGTATTTCACTCGCTCATGAAGTTGACCATTCTAGGTGCCACTGGTTCGATTGGTGTCAGCACGCTTGACGTTGTAGCGCAGCACCCGGATCGTTTTGAAGTGGTGGCGCTGAGCGGACATCGGCAGATTGAAGTTCTGGCCGCGCAGTGTGAAAAGTTCAGGCCCGCATGGGCCGTGGTAGGTAGTAGCGAGGATGCTCAGCGACTTGCAGTCTTGCTCAGGAAAGCGGGGTCGCCGACAGAGGTCCTGCACGGGGAGGAGGCGCTGATTCAGATCGCCAGCCTGCCCGAAGTTGATGCCGTCATGGCCGCCATCGTAGGTGCTGCGGGGCTCAAACCGACGCTGGCTGCAGCCCGTGCCGGCAAGCGCGTGTTGCTGGCCAACAAGGAAGCCCTGGTAATGGCCGGTGCAGTGTTCATGAGTGAAGTACGGTGCTCGGGGGCATCGCTGTTGCCGATCGACAGCGAACACAATGCCGTGTTCCAGTCCATGCCTCACAATTATGTGGGTAACATGGGACAGAGCGGGGTCAGACGCATTTTGCTGACGGCGTCGGGCGGACCGTTTCGTACAATGCCGCTCGATCAATTGGCGCATGTGACCCCCGAACAAGCGGTAGCACACCCTAACTGGACGATGGGTCGCAAGATATCGGTCGATTCGGCCACCATGATGAACAAGGGCCTTGAAGTTATCGAGGCACATTGGTTGTTCAATGCGCCGGCCGACAGGATCGAGGTGGTCATTCATCCACAGAGCGTGATTCATTCACTGGTGGACTACGAGGATGGTTCCGTGCTGGCGCAGTTAGGCAATCCGGATATGCGCACCCCGATTGCCCACGCATTGGCATGGCCCGAGCGCATTGATTCTGGAGTGGCAGCACTCGATCTTTTCACAATCGCCCAGCTCAATTTCGAACGGCCCGATCTGGTGCGCTTTCCCTGCCTGAGCCTGGCCTATCAAGCTTTGCGAGCCAATGACAACGCTGCAGCCGTTCTCAATGCGGCAAACGAAGTGGCAGTTTCGGCGTTTCTTGGCGGGCAACTGTCATTTCTCGGTATCGCCGATCTGATTGCGGCGACTCTCGATGCGGTGCCACAGGCGGCTGTTCCCGATTTGGCTGATGTGCTGGAGGCCGATCGTCAGGGACGCACAACGGCAATGAAGCTTCTCGAGCGCAACGGCGGGCCGGCAAGATGAATCCCGAACTGCTGTTTGTTTACGCGGGAGCCTTCGTTCTTGCGCTGGGTGTATTGGTTGTCGTGCACGAAATGGGTCACTACCTGGCCGCTCGAGCCTGCAACGTCAAAGTGCTGCGCTTTGCGTTTGGATTTGGCAAGGTGATCATGATGCGGCGATTTGGGCGCGATCGAACTGAGTGGGCGGTTTCTGCGTTTCCCTTGGGCGGTTACGTCAAAATGCTCGACGAGCGGGAAGGTGAGGTTTGCGCAGAAGAATTACCTCGGGCATTCAATCGTCAGTCGGTAGGGCGGCGAGCATTTATCGTCGCGGCAGGGCCTGCTGCCAATTTCCTGCTGGCAATCCTGCTTTACTGGTTGCTGTTCATGCACGGTATTGCTGAACTCAAGCCTCGTCTCGGAGCGCCTCCGACAGATACTCCAGCGGCGATGGCCGGTGTAAGCGAGGGCGAGACAGTTCGTTCGGTAAATGGCAAAGTCATTGTGACTTGGCAGCAGTTGCGTTGGGAGGTCATCCGGCAAGCGTTGGACAAGGAATCCTTGCAACTCGAAGTGATCAATTTGCAAAATGAAATCAGCATGCGTCGTCTTGAAAGCAAATTGGTCGATTTGGAAGATCTTGAAACGGATCAACTGCGTGCACTCGGCTTGGTGTTGTTTCGGCCACGTCTACCCGCAGTGGTCGGCAGTGTGCAGCCAAATTCGGCGGCCGCACTGGCAGAATTCAAAGAGGGTGACCGGGTACTGTCCATCGACGGTAAACCAATCACCCAATGGGCGGAACTAGCCACAGCAGCGCGAAGCTCTCCGGGACGTCAATTGCGAGTTCAGATAGAGCGATCTGGCCGGAACATGGAACTGATAGTCATTCCGGGCATTGTTGAAGAGGGTAATCACCGATTTGGCCGGCTTGGTTTGATGGCAAAAGAAGGAGTCGGGGATCTTTTCGAGATGACCACCATCGTCACCTATGGTCCGGTCGAGTCGATTCGTCGCGCGTTGGAGCAAACCTGGGATACCTCAATACTCAGCCTGCGTATGATGGGACGTATGCTGACCGGCGAGCTCTCATGGAAGAATCTCTCGGGGCCGGTGACCATAGCCGACTATGCGGGTCAATCCGCGCGCTTGGGCCCAACCTATTACTTGCGATTTCTTGCTCTGATCAGTATCAGCCTTGGCGTGCTCAACCTGCTCCCGGTGCCGGTTCTGGATGGAGGGCATTTGATGTATTATCTTGTCGAGTTTGTCAAGGGAGGTCCGGTGTCCGAGCGGGCCTTGGAAATCGGCCAACAGATTGGTTTCGCGTTGCTTGCGCTGCTTATGGCTTTTGCCTTCTACAATGATATCAACCGCCTTGTTTCTGGCTAATTTTCATCAAAAATCCATGAAGAAAACGAAGATTCAGCGCAGGCTAACTCGAGTTTCATCTGTATCGCATGCATCGTCCGTAGCCAAAAGGCTGATGGTCGGCCTGCTTTCCTCATTCCTGCTGATGATAGGTTCCGCATTTGCATTCGAACCATTCAAGATCAAGGATATTCGCGTCGAGGGAATTCAGCGTACGGAGGCGGGTACTGTTTTTTCCTACCTGCCTGTCAAGGTGGGCGATACCATGAACGACGAGAAGGCCGCTACGGCAATCAAGACGCTGTTCGCGACCGGGTTTTTCAAGGATGTGCGACTTGAAATCGATGGCTCGGTGCTGGTCGTGGTGCTGGAAGAACGCCCGGCTATCGCCTCGCTTGAATTCAACGGCCTCAAGTCTTTCAAAGCGGAAGATCTCAAGAAATCCTTGCGTGAAGTAGGTCTCGCCGAGTCACGCATATTTGATCGTGCCGTGGTCGAGCGCGCTGAGCAGGAACTCAAGCGTCAGTATCTTGCACTGGGATACTACGCAGTACAAGTGACAACCACCATTACGCCTTTGGAGCGCAATCGTGTTGGCATTAGTTTTGCGGTAGCGGAAGGTGACGTCGCCAAGATCAAGCAGATCAACATTATTGGTGCAGAAGCTGTAAAGGAAAGCGAATTGCGTGATCTTATGGTACTGCGCACGCCAGGCTTGCTGACGTGGTACACCAAGAATGATCAGTATTCCAAGCAGAAGTTGTCGGGTGATCTTGAGACGCTGCGCTCACATTATCTCGATCAAGGATTTCTGGAGTTTAAAGTTGAATCGACTCAAGTCTCGATATCACCGGACAAGCAGGATATCTACATCACCATCAATCTCAACGAAGGTGAGCGGTATACCATTTCCTCGGTCAAACTGGCTGGTCAGCTTCTGTTACCGGAAGAAGAGCTGACAAAACTGGTGATACTCAAGCCCGGTGAAGTATTTTCGCGCGAGAAAGTGACACAAACAACCAAAGCAATAAGTGAACGGTTTGGCAATGAAGGCTACGCGTTTGCAAACGTGAATGCGGCACCGGAACTGGACAAGGCCAATCGCCGGGTGGCGTTTACCGTGTTCATCGATCCAGGAAGACGGGTCTACGTACGTCGCATTAACGTAACTGGTAACACGCGAACACGTGACGAGGTTGTTCGACGCGAAATGCGACAGACCGAAGCCGCCTGGTACGATGGCGAGAAGATCAACAAGTCGCGTACGCGCGTTGATCGACTGGGTTACTTCGAAGAGGTGACAGTGGAGACGCCTCCTGTTGCCGGCACAACCGACCAAGTCGATATGGAGGTCAAGGTCAAGGAAAAACCAACCGGAAACATCATGTTGGGGGCGGGTTTCTCCAGTGCCGAAAAGTTTACTGTTTCGGGCTCCGTGCAGCAGCAGAATCTGTTTGGTAGTGGTAAGCACGTGGGTGTCCAAGTGAGTACCAGCAAGTCCAACAAAGTGTATTCCTTGTCGACGACGGATCCCTATTTCACCGTTGATGGGATCAGTCAGGGTTTCGACGTCTACTACCGCAAGACTGATAGCAGCACACTGGCAGTTGGCGCGTTTGGCTCCAAGTCGCTCGGCGGCGGAGGGCGTTGGGGTTTTCCGATTGCCGAGGAGGACTATCTGAATCTTGGTCTGTCGTTTGATCGCACTACGCTTACCGTTGACACCAATAGTCCCACGCGCTATCAGACTTATGTCTCGCGCTTCGGCGCGACAGGAAATACATTGCTAACCTCACTGGGCTGGCAAAAAGATGGACGCGATAGCCTGTTATTCACCACCATGGGGATCTTTCGAAAGGCGACACTTGAACTTTCGTTGCCGGGAAGCACGGCCACCTATGTTAGGGCTTCCTATCAGCATCAGCATTTCATTCCTTTGGACCGCAAGTTCACACTCGCGTTCAATGGCGAAGTGGCTTTGGCGAAGGCCTATGGCAACAAGGAGCTTCCTTTCTTCAAGAACTATTATGCGGGTGGTATCGGCTCGGTACGAGGTTTTGACTCCGGCTCCCTGGGTCCGCGAGATTCAGTCAACGGTGAAGCTATTGGTGGAGACAAACGACTGATTGGCAATGTCGAGTTACTGTTCCCCGTTCCTGGTATGGGACGCGACAATTCAATGCGCTTGAGCGCCTTTCTTGACGCCGGCAACGTCTGGGGTTATGACAGCAAATTTAGTTTGGGCAGCATGAGATACAGTGGTGGTATGGCCCTGTCGTGGAACTCGCCAGTGGGTCCGCTGAAATTTTCCTTTGCCAATCCATTCAACAAGACAGCTGAAGATAAAGTCCAGCGATTGCAATTTCAGATGGGTTCAGTCTTTTGACCCTTTTCTAATAGTGAGAGAAATATGCTAAAGAAATATCTTTTTGCGGGAGCTATTCTGTTGTCGTTTTCTGCCGGTGTCATGGCAGACAGCAAAATCGGCTTCGTAAATAGCCAGAGAATCCTGAATGACGCACCACAGGCAGCTCGCGCGAAGAAAAAGATCGAAAAGGATTTCGAGAAGCGGGATCAGGATTTGCAGCGCATTGCCAAGCAACTGCAGGGAATGCAGGAAAACCTGGACAAGAATGCGGTGACCATGGCGGAAAGTGATCGTCGGGCCAAGGAGCGCGAGTTTGGCGAGCTCAATCGCGATTTTCAGCGCAAGCAGCGCGAGTTTCGTGAAGATTTGAGTCAAAGACAAAACGAGGAAATGGCTGCGATTTTCGAACGCGTGAGCAAGATCATCAAACAGATTGCCGAGGCAGAAAAGTACGACATCATTTTTCAGGAGGCGGTCTATGCCAACCCGCGTATCGACATCACCGACAAGGTGATCAAGTCGTTGGGTGACGGCGGGAAATAGCGCCCATTGACCGTGGAGCTACGGCTCGACGAAATTGTCGCCCGGTTCGGCGGAGAAATAGTCGGCGCTGGCGACACGGTGATCTCGCGCATTGCGACACTTGAGCGCGCCGGAGCAGGCGATCTGGCTTTCCTTGCGAATCCGAAGTACCGCGACCAATTGACTACAACTCACGCCGCCGCAGTTATCATGGCCGGGCCGGCCGTCGATGGACTTGCAGCGGCGATTCTGACGCCACAGCCTTATCTCTACTATGCACGAGTCGCGCAGTTGATCAATGCATCACCCGTGGCAGACCCCGGAATTCATCCCAGCGCCGTGATCGAAGGTGCAGTAGCAGCAACTTCGAGTATTGGGGCAAATGTGTGGGTCGGTCGGGGCGCGAGGGTAGGAGAAAAAGTCCTGCTGGGTGCCAATTGCAGCATCGGTCCTGATGTCGAGATTGGTGCCGGTAGCCATCTGGCTGCCAACGTTGCAGTTTATTCTGGCAGCCGCATCGGAGCGCGTTGTCTAATTCATTCTGGAGCTGTAATCGGTTCAGATGGCTTTGGTTTCGCCCGTGAAACAAACGGTGCATGGGTCAAGATTCCACAAGTTGGACGCGTGCTGATAGGTGATGATGTCGAGATTGGAGCCGGTACCACGATTGATCGCGGGGCATTGGGAGACACCGTGATTGCGAATGGCGTCAAACTTGATAACCAGATACAGATCGGTCATAACGTGCAAATTGGCGAGCATACCGCCATGGCCGGATGCGTAGGAGTCGCGGGTAGTGCTGTGATTGGTTCTCGCTGCACTGTGGGTGGTGGCGCAGTAATACTTGGACATTTGCGCATCGCGGATGATGTCAATGTTTCGGCAGGTACGCTGATAACAAAATCGATATCCAGCGCCGGAACCTATAGCGGCGTCGTTCCCTTCCTTGAACATAGCGAATGGCGTAAAAATTTCTCTCGCCTGCGCCATCTTGACTCAATGGCCGATAGAATCCGGGCCCTCGAACAGCGGCTCGCCGCACTGGAGAAAAAGTCATGAGCGAAGAAGGAAATGGCGAGGTGGTTGAATCGCGTATGGATATTCACCAAATATTGGACTATCTGCCACATCGCTACCCAATCCTATTGGTCGATCGAGTACTCGAAGTCGTTCCCGGCGAGCGAATAACTGCGCTAAAGAACGTTAGCGTCAACGAGCCCTATTTCCCCGGTCATTACCCGCATCACCCCGTGATGCCTGGCGTATTGATTGTTGAAGCAATGGCGCAGACAGCTGCAATTCTTTCGTTCAAAACCATGGGTAGCAAACCTGACGACAAGTCGGTCTACTATTTTGTCGGTATCGACAATGCACGCTTCAAAAGACCTGTCGGACCAGGCGATCAACTGGTAATTGAAGTAGCACTCAAGGCCAACAAAAGGGGCATCTGGAAATTCTCAGGTGTCGCAAAAGTCGACGGCCAGATCGCCGCCGAAGCCGACTTGATCTGCGCGGTGCGCCCAACTCCGGGATGAATATTCATCCCACTGCCATTGTCCATCCTGCGGCGAGCCTCGGCCAGCGAGTCGTTGTCGGCGCCTATTCGATCATTGGTGAGCACGTTGAAATCGGCGACGATACGGTTATCGGCCCACATGTTGTAGTTAATGGCCACACTCGGATTGGTCAGCACAACCATATCTTTCAGTTCTGTTCGATCGGAGATGCGCCTCAGGACAAGAAGTATGCCGGTGAGCCGACCCGGCTTGAGATCGGAGACCGAAACACCATTCGCGAGTTCTGCACCTTCAACTGTGGAACCGCACAAGATATTGGCGTTACGCGTTTAGGTAGTGACAACTGGATCATGGCCTATGTCCATCTGGCCCATGATTGCCAGGTCGGCAACCAGACAATTTTCGCCAACAATGCGCAGTTGGCTGGTCATGTACATGTTGGCGACTGGGCCATTCTGGGTGGATTCACAGTGGTTCATCAATTTGTTCGCATTGGTGCCCACAGTATCACCGCGATGGGTACCATTCTTTTGCAGGATCTGCCGCCCTATGTCATGGCAGCCGGCAATCCCGCCGAGCCAAGAAGCATCAATGCAGAAGGTCTCAAGCGCAGAGGATTCTCGAGTACATCTGTTGCCGCCGTGAAACGAGCCTACAAGACCTTGTACAAGAGTGGTTTGAAGCTTGATGAGGCATGTGCCGGTATAGAAGCTGAATCGGTGGCTGTGCCCGAGCTGGCCTTGCTCCTGGGGTTTCTTGCGGCACCTGGACGAGGCATTATTCGCTGACATGGTACGCATTGCCATGGTGGCGGGCGAGGCGTCCAGCGATCAGCTCGCCGCGCATTTGATTACCGCGTTGAACGGGCATCTCCCGCAGGCCAAGTATTACGGTATCGGCGGGCCCAAGATGCAGCGTGAAGGCTTTGAATCGCTGTGGCCCGCCGAGATGCTCGCAGTTCGCGGCTATGCCGAGGTGCTTCGGCACTATCGATCAATTACGCGCATGCGCCGCCAACTGCTAAGTCGCTTGCTGAAAGACCGTCCCGATGTTTTTATCGGTGTCGATGGTTCCGACTTCAATTTGTGGCTTGAAAAAAGACTTAAGCGCCATGGAGTTCCAACCATTCATTTCGTGAGTCCTTCGATCTGGGCCTGGCGCAGAAAGCGCATGAGCAAGATCGTACAGGCGGTCAGCCATATTCTTGCGCTGTATCCTTTTGAGCCTGATCTGTACCGGAATACAACGGTTGAATGTAGCTATGTTGGACACCCGCTGGCCGATATGATTCCTCTCGAAATCAGTCAGCGTGAGGCCCGGGAGCAACTGGGTCTGGCGCAAGGTAGGCAGGTCATCGCCCTGCTGCCGGGCAGCCGCCAGTCCGAATTGCATTTCATGGCCGAGACATTCATTGAGACGGCAAAGCTGCTTATGGCGCGTTACCCTCATGTTTTGTTTCTCGTACCTCTGGTTTCGCGGGAGACGCGGAAACAGTTTGAAACCGCTCTATGGAAACTCAAAGCCGACGAAATGCCGTTTACCCTGATGTTTGGCCATGCAACCGAGGCGGTTGCTGCCGCCGATGTCGTCCTGGTCGCCAGTGGGACTGCCACTCTGGAAACTGCGCTGGTCGGCCGGCCCATGGTAATTGCCTACAAGATGTCGCCTTGGTCCTGGCGACTGATGCGCGGCATGCGTTACCTTCCCTGGGTAGGGCTGCCGAACATACTCGCCGGTCGTTATGTCGTGCCTGAGTTTTTGCAGGATGAAGCGTCGCCGGAGAATCTGGCGCAGGCGCTTGGCAATTTGCTGATAGACCGTCAAGCCTGCGACGCCATTGTGCGCGTCTTCGACAGCATTCATCGCTTGCTGCGCCAGAACACCGCTCAGAAGGCGGCCGATGCAGTGCTGCCTTACTTGCAGAAGGCATGATGCGACGGGTATGCGGCGTCGATGAAGCTGGGCGTGGACCGCTTGCCGGACCAGTATATGCAGCAGCAGTGATTCTCGACCCGGACCAACCCATTGCGGGCCTGGCCGACTCCAAAAAGCTTTCCGAACGCAAGCGAGAACGACTCGCTCTGGAAATTCGGGAGAAGGCCCTGGCCTACGGCATCGCCTTTGCCTCGGTCGAGGAAATCGACAGTATCAATATTTTGCAGGCAACCATGCTGGCGATGAGTCGCGCGGTCGAGGCACTT
>JAIPCF010000011.1 GCA_021738385.1 Sulfuritalea sp.
TGGCGGAGACGCAGGGATTCGAACCCTGGATCCAGGTTTTGCCCAGATGCGCCCTTAGCAGGGGCGTGCCTTCGACCACTCGGCCACGTCTCCGAAAACAGCGATGAGCATGAAGCTCATCGCCATTCGCAGGGGGCGGAGTATACCCGAATCGTCTGATGTAGTCCGCAATTCCGGGTCGATAATCGCTACGGCCTGCGGGTCTTGCTTCCTTCGATAGCGCGGCGAGAAAGGGCCGTTCTGCTAACCGAGCAGACTGATCTGGGGCCAGCCGCGCTGGCGAGCGACTTGAGCCAGTGTCGGGTCGGCATCGACAGCCACCGGATGGGTGACTTTTTCCAGCAAAGGCAGGTCATTGTGCGAATCGCTGTAAAACCAGCTTTGCTCGAAGCCGCCCAGCCACAGGCCCATCGACTCAAGCCAGGCTTCGACGCGCACGATCTTGCCTTCCCTGAAAGACGGGGTGCCGCGAGCCTGTCCGGTAAATTGCCCGCCTTCCTGGGCCGGAATGGTCGCAATCAGATGTGAAATGCCAAATTCCCGGGCGATCGGGCCGGTGACGAAGCTGTTGGTGGCGGTGACGATGGCCAGCAGATCGCCGGAGGCGGCATGTTTCGCCACCAGTTTGCGCGCCGCGTTGCTGATCAGCGGCAGGATGCGGCTGCGGGTGAATTCCCGGTGCCAGGCATCGAGCTCGGTACGCGGGTGGCGCGACAAGGGCGCCAGTTGAAAGTCGAGAAAGGCCTGAATGTCCAGCGTGCCGGCCTTGTACTGCTCAAAAAACTCGATATTTCGTGCTTCATGCACCTCACGGTCGAGTACGCCTTTGCTGATCAGGTATTGCGCCCACTCAAAGTCTGAATCGCCCGAAAGCAGCGTGTTGTCGAGATCGAACAGAGCCAGGTTCATGATCTGCCTCCGGGTTGGCCCAGGATCATTGCATCGTGGGTTAGGATAGGTACTGCCCGGGACAGTAGGTCTGAAGTGTGCGGCTGCGAAGTGAAAAGTAAACCGATCATTCTTTTTCCAGGTCCAGTGAGGTTTGCATAAGTTCGCGCAGTAAGGGCACCGTGGGCGGGCGCTTTTGTTCCAGCGAAACACGGTCCAGGTTGTTGAGCATGGCCATCAGCGAGGGTAGGTCGCGACGACCGTGGCGTAGCAGGTAGAGCACAACGCCGGGATCCATCAACATGCCGCGTTCGATCGCGTGCTGACGCAGCGCTGCCGCCTTTTGTTCGTCTGACAGCGATTGGACTTCGTAAATCAGGGTTTGGCCGATACGGGTGCGCAAATCTTCACGTAGTTCGAGCCGCAGGGGCGGCTCGCTGCCGGCCAAAAGCAGGGCCAGGCCAAGAAAGCGCGTGGCGTTGAAGCTGCGGAACAACGCAATTTGAGCTTCTGGTTGAAGTCCCTCGATATCGTCGATCACCAGCAGGGTGCCAGGGTTGAGCGTAAGTTCGGCTCCAGTCTCGGCACCGCGCAGATGCACCAGTGGCCTGTGCCCTTCGACCGCTGCCGCGGTTGCCGCCAGCAAATGGCTCTTGCCACTGCCATGTCCACCCCAAATGTACAGGGCCTCCGAGCTGCGCGGGTCGCCCAGACCGCGTAGGCGCTCAACCAGTTCGGCGTTGGTACCGACTACAAAATTTTCCAGCGTAGGTGTCTGCTCGAGCTTCAGGTCCAACAGCATCTGGCTATTCGGTATTTCCATCTAGCGGCCCTGATAAAAACCGCTGTCCAGATACAGGGCGCGTACTTCGCGCAGGCCGACGAGCAAAGCAGCTGATGCCGGCAACGCAGCCAGCACACCAAAGAAGCCGAATAACTGGCCAAAGGCCATCAACGCAAAGATCACTGCCAGCGGGTGCAGGCCGATGCGCTCGCCGACCAGATAGGGCGTAAGCAAAAAACTTTCCAGCATCTGGCCAATACCGTAGACCACCAGCACGGCGATCAGCGGACCCCAGCCAGCGAACTGCAGCGTGGCGACCAGCAGGGCCAGGATCAGGCCGGTGGCGTAGCCCAGATAGGGAATGAATATCAGCAGGCCGGTGAATACGCCAATCGAGAGCGCCGATGAGATGCCGGCGAACCAAAGCGCGCTGCTGTAATACACCGCGAGAATGGCCATCACCAGGATCTGCCCACGCAGGTACTGGGACAGCACCGAATCGATATCTCGCGCCACGCTGATGAGCTTTTCTTGCCAGGGGCGCGGAATGAAGCTGCGCGCGCGCGCGATCAGGCCGTGCCAGTCGAGCAGCAGATAGAACATGACAACCGGAGCCAGCATCAGGTTCACCATCAGGCCAACCAGTGCCACGCCACCTATCTTGAGTGAGCTGTAGATGCGTTGCAGTATTGTCTGCACTGTGTCCCAGTTGCCGGCCGCCAGATTCTTCAGCGAAGCGGCATCCAGATGCAGCTTCAAGCCGAAATTCTGCTGCAGCCAGGGCAGCAGTTTCTCGTTGAACAGCACGGCGGCTTGTGGCGCACGTGCGGCCAGTACGGTGGCCTCCTCATACAGCAGCGGCAGGATAATCAACACCAGTACCGCACCCACCGCCATCAGTCCGAACTGGACCAGCACTACGGCCAGCATGCGCGGAAATTTGAGGCGGGTGAGCCGGTCGACCACCGGATTACAGATGTAGGCCAGGATGCCCGCCAGCAAAAACGGCGTGAGTATTGGCGAGAGGGCATACAGTAGCAGCAGGATCGCCAGTCCGGCCGCAATCCATAAGGCGGCCTGCAGTTTGTCGGTGTGTTGTCTGGCGTCGGTAGACGGGGTCATTTCCGGTAAAATCAGTTGAGTCGCCTTGGCTGAGAGCGCCGATTATCGCCCATCCGGTGATAATTCGTTGCCCTGTCAGCTACCGCCAATCTCCTCACCTGCATCTTCAAGGACTTTAACTTGACTGCCATTCCGTCTGCTTCATCCTCGCTCACCTACCGCGATGCGGGGGTTGATATCGATGCCGGCGATGCACTGGTCGAACGCATCAAGCCTGCGGCAAAACGCACCATGCGTCCCGAAGTGATGGCCGGAATTGGCGGTTTTGGCGCACTCTTCGAGCTGTCAAAAAAGTTTCGCGAGCCGGTGCTGGTTTCCGGCACGGACGGCGTAGGCACCAAGCTCAAGCTGGCGTTTCAGTGGAACCGCCACGACACCGTCGGCCAGGATTTGGTGGCAATGAGCGTCAACGACATTCTGGTGCAGGGTGCCGAGCCGCTGTTTTTTCTCGACTACTTCGCCTGCGGCCGACTGGATGTGAATACTGCGGCGAGTGTCATTGAAGGCATTGCCAAGGGTTGCGAGCTGGCCGGTTGTGCGCTGATCGGTGGCGAAACGGCGGAAATGCCCGGCATGTACCCGGACGGCGAATACGATCTTGCCGGCTTTGCCGTAGGCGCCGTGGAAAAGCACGAGATCATCAGCGGCCAATCGATCCAGCGCGGCGATTCGATTCTGGGGCTGGCGTCTTCGGGAGCACATTCCAACGGTTATTCGTTGATCCGCAAGATTCTCGAACGTAGCCAGCCGGATCTCGCCATGGACATCGGCGGCGTGCCACTGGCCGACGCAGTTATGGCACCAACGCGCATTTACGCCAGATCCTTGCAGGCGCTGATTCAGTCAATGCGAGTCAAAGGCATGGCGCATATCACCGGTGGCGGACTGACCGAAAACATCCCGCGGGTATTACCCGCGCATCTGACCGCGATCATTGATCGCACGGGTTGGCCTTTGCCACCTTTATTTCAGTGGCTGCAAAAGGAAGGCCAGGTGGATGACGCCGAAATGCACCGCGTCTTCAACTGCGGCATCGGCATGGCCGTCATCGTTTCCCAGTACGATGCCGGTGCGGCGATGCAACTGCTGGCCGCGGCCGGTGAAACGGTCTTCCATATCGGGCACATCGAAACTCGCGGAGAGGGACAGGCTCAGACCATCGTGCGTTGAGCCCTTGGCATTCAGGCCGCCGTCTCGTCAGCGCCGACTTTTAAAAGCCCTTCAAGTGGGCATCGACTGCAGTAAATAGCGCCACAGCGGTGGCGGATGACAGCGGATCAACGATCTGCAAATCAGCCATGCTTTTCAGCCAGGTCAGTTGTCGCTTGGCAAATTGCCGCGTGGCAAACACGCCACGATCACGCAGTTCGGCCCGCGGAATCAATCCTTCCTGCATTTCCCAGACCTGACGATAGCCCACGCAGCGCATTGAAGGCAGAGCCGCGTCGAGCTGATATTTCTGGCGCAGTATCGTCATTTCCTCGATCAAGCCCGCTGTCAGCATCGCCGCAAAGCGTTGTTCGATGCGTTGGTGCAAAATGCTGCGATTGCCCGGTACCAACGCCAGCGTCAGGCAACGATAGGGCAGGGCGTTGTCTTTCTGCTCGGCAAAGAAACTGCCCAGGCTGCGCCCACTCAGGCGCAGTACCTCAACGGCACGCTGAATGCGCTGGGCATCGGTGGGTTGCAGCCTTGCTGCGGTTTCCGGATCGAGGCGTGCCAGTTCGGCATGCAGTGCCGGCCAACCGTGCGTGGCGGCTTCGGCGTCGATTTGTTCGCGCACTTCCGCATTGGCGGGCGGCAAATCCGCCAATCCTTCACGCAAGGCTTTCACGTAGAGCATGGTGCCGCCAACCAGCAGCGGTATCCGCCCTGAGGTAGTAATCGCCTGCATTTCGCGCAAAGCATCATTGCGAAACTGCGCCGCCGAATAACGCTCCTCCGGGCTGATCAGATCGATCAGTCGATGGGGAAAGCGCGCCAGCGTTGCGGCATCCGGCTTTGCCGTGCCGATGTTCATGTCGCGAAACACCTGCGCTGAATCGATACTGATGATGTCGCACGGAAAGCGGGTCGCCAATTCAAAAGCCAGCGCCGTCTTGCCGCTTGCCGTTGGTCCGATCAGAAAGATGGCCGGTGGCTTAGGATTCAAACTCTATCGGCCACGCATGAACAGTCGGTCGAGCTCCGACATCGACAGTTGCACCCAAGTCGGTCGACCGTGGTTGCATTGATCAGCGCGCTCGGTTTCTTCCATCTGGCGCAACAGCGCGTTCATTTCCGTCAGGCTCAGCAGTCGGTTCGCACGCACGGCACCATGGCAGGCCATCGTCGCCAGGAGTTCGTTGCGCCGGGTTTCGATCACGCGGCTGGCCGGATGCTCGGCCAGATCTTTCAGCAGTGAGCGCACCAGCTCGACTGCATTGCCGCCCGCCAGCAGCGCCGGCAGGCTGCGCACGGCGAGCTCGCGCGGCCCGGCGGGCGAGATGGCGAAGCCCAGACGGGTCAGTGTTTCCTGTTGTTCGCTGGCAGTGGCCATTTCGGCTTCGTTGACGACCAGCAGCAGCGGTACCAGCAAGGATTGAGTTGCCGCTGGTCCGGCGTCGAGGCTGTTCTTCAGCTTTTCGTAGAGAATGCGCTCGTGAGCCGCGTGCATGTCCACCAGTACCAGTCCCACGGTGTTCAGGGCCAGGACATAGACACCCTGCAGTTGCGCGACCGCATAACCCAGCAGCGGCGCGGATCCTTCCTGAACAAAAGTCGGCGATGGTGATACGGCATCGCCGGCGGCAACTGCGGCACCGTCGAAGGCTGAACGGGCGAAATCGAGATAAGGTCGCGCGGCGGGTTCACCGACTGCCAGCGAGGACTGACGCGCATAGGAAAATGCCGATGGCGCATTGGCCGGGATTGTCTCGGCCGCATCGGTTGCAGCAGACGCCGCGCTCAGTGGCGTGGCCAGTGTGCGCTGCAGGACATGAAAAATGAACTGATGAATGCCGCGAGCGTCACGAAAGCGCACCTCGGTCTTGGCCGGGTGCACATTGACATCGACACCGGCCGGATCAAGTTCGAGAAACAGCACGTAGGCGGGATGGCGCGCACCGTGCAGGATATCGGCCCAGGCCTGGCGCGCCGCGTGCATCAACAACTTGTCGCGGACGAAACGGCCATTGACGAAAAAATATTGCTCGTCGCGTCCGGAGCGCGAATAGGCGGGCAGGGCGGCAAGACCCGAAAGGCGCAAGTCCCCGGCGCTGGCATCCAGCGGCCGCGCATGCGGAAAAAAGTCCTCGCCAATGATTTCACGGGCGCGCCGCGAAAACTCGGCGCTGGCGAGACGGCGTTTTTGGTTGTTGTTGTGGCTCAGGCTGAAGGCGACATCGGGGCGCGCCAGCGCCATACGGCGCAACACCTCATCGCAATGGGCGAATTCGGTGGCTTCGGTCTTGAGAAACTTGCGCCGCGCCGGGGTGTTGAAATACAGATCGGCAACTTCGATCACCGTGCCCGTAGCCAGCGCCGCGGGCTCCACTGCGTTGGCTTCATTTCTGAGCCGGTAGGCGTGTGATTGCGAAGCGTGACGGCTGGTGATGGCAACCCGCGCCACGGATGCGATAGAAGCCAGCGCCTCGCCGCGAAACCCGTAGCTGCCGACCCGTTCAAGTTCGTCGAGGCTGGCAATCTTGCTGGTGGCGTGGCGCGCCAGTGCCTGCGGCAGGTCGTCGGGGGCAATACCGCCGCCGTTGTCGCCGACGCGAATCAGGCGCACGCCACCCTCTTCAAGCTGCACATCGATGCGCGTCGCCCCCGCGTCGAGGCTGTTTTCCAGCAGTTCCTTGAGCACCGATGCCGGCCGCTCGACCACCTCGCCGGCGGCTATCTGGCTGATCAGGAGCTCCGGCAACGGCTTGATGATTCCCATGGGGGCGGATTATAGCTTCCGGTAAAATCGCGTCTTTCCTTTGCCTGATACCCCGACGTGGAACTTATTGCCCAGTTCATCGACATTGTCCTGCATGTCGACAAATACCTTGCGGTGCTGCTGGCGGAGTATGGCACCTGGATATACGCGATTCTTTTTGCCATCGTTTTTTGCGAAACGGGCTTGGTCATCACACCGTTTCTGCCCGGTGATTCGCTGTTGTTCGTCGCCGGGGCGCTGGCGGCAACCAGCGGCGGAAGCTTTGACATAAGCCTGTTGATTGCGGTCTTGCTGACCGCAGCCATTCTCGGCGACAACACCAACTACTGGATCGGACGCTGGGCCGGCAAACGCATCCTGGCCTGGGGCGACACCTCGCGCTTCTTCAATCGCAAAGCTTTCGACGTCACCCATGCCTTCTATGAAAAGCATGGCGGCAAGACCATGCTGGTGGCGCGCTTCATGCCCTTTGTGCGCACCTTCGCGCCCTTCGTTGCCGGCGTGGCAGAAATGACCTACGTTCGCTACTTTTTGTTCGATCTGGCCGGCGCTGTGTTGTGGGTGTTCTCGCTGTGCCTGGCCGGCTACTGGTTCGGCAACCTGCCCTGGGTCCGCACGAATCTTTCCTTCATCGTGTTCGGCACCATTGCCCTGTCGCTACTGCCTCTGGCATTGGCGTGGCTGCGTCACCGGCTGGCGGCGAAAGCAGGCTGAACATGCGCTACGCGCTGATTTTGCTGTTGCTGCTGGCGGGCTGTGCGCACACCGGCAGCACCCAGCGAGCCGGTGGAAATCCGGCTGCCGATGAAGTCACCCAATCGGTAACGACATTCGATCCCAAGCAGATCGGCAAAGGCGATATCGATCGTGTGGCCGACATCCATCGCCGCGAAGTGTTTGCCGGCGTTCGGCGGCTGGCGGAAAAGCTCTATCGGCGCAATCCGCGCGAGTGGAAAAAGGGCGGCCACGCCAGCGTCGAAAAAGCCCTCGACCGCCTGCTTGATCCGCGCACAGGCTGGCGACTGGCGGCGGCCGGCGGCAAGCGCAGCACCGACGCGATACTTCTTTCGCTCGACCAGACTTTCGAGGGTGATCGCGTCGCTGTCTTCATCGCGGGCATGGGCGACATGCTGAATGCCGCCTTCGACGAAAAGACCGAGTTCTATCTGCTCGATGATCTCGATCCACAGAAGCTCTACAACAGCGCACGCAATCTTGAGATCGCGGCCTGGAAGCTGGCCAACGCACGTGACGCCAGTGGCGCGCTGCTGTTGCTGAGCAATGAGCTTGCGACCGAGACGCAGCCGGCCAACCTCAGTTTCGAGCGCGAGTTCGGCAAGTTGATCGGCAATCTGGACCTCCTCTCCAGCCTCCTTGCCGACAAGGGGCATCGCACCATCGCTCGCGCCGCGCAAAGTCTCGCCACCGCCTTGTTCCTTCCCGTTGCCGGCCTATGAAGCGCTATCTGATTCTCATCTCCGGGCGCGGCAGCAACATGGAGTCCCTGCTCGATGCCGGACTGCCCGGTGTTTGCGCGGCGGTGATCGGTAACCGACCCGACGCCGCCGGTCTGGCGCTCGCAGAAAGTCGAGGTATCGCTACCATGGTGATCGATCATCGAGGCTTTGCGTCGCGAGAGAAGTTCGATTCCGCGCTGGCAGACGCAATCGATCACTTCGCGCCCGATCTGATTTTGCTGGCAGGGTTCATGCGCATACTCGGCGATGCTTTTGTCGAGCGCTTTTCCGGTCGCTTGCTGAATATTCATCCCTCACTGCTGCCGTCTTTTCGCGGCATCAAGACGCATGCCCAGGCGTTGGCGGCCGGCGTCAGGCTGCACGGTTGCAGCGTGCATTTCGTCACGCCGGCGCTGGATGGTGGGCCGATCATCGCGCAGGCCGCCGTGCCAGTCCAAGCCGGTGACGACGAAGCGGCGCTGGCCGCACGCGTGCTGATCGAAGAGCATCTGCTTTATCCGCGCGTCGCGCGCTGGTTTCTCGAAGGCCGCCTGCAGCTGCTTGAGGGCAGAGCGCACCTGTCGGACCAAATAGCGGTGGAAGGCGCGCTACACGTACCGCAGCTCGCGCCGCAGTTCGCGCAACGAAACTCCGCGTGAGCGCTGTGTCAATCCTGTTGCGTATTCTTGCTGCCGTCTGCTTCGGCGGGCTGATGGTGACGCCCGCACTGGCGAGCGGGTCAGAGAGCACTGCGCATAGCGCCACGAATGGCGCGCCCAAACCCAAAGCGAAGGTGGCGCTCGCCGTATCGCCAGCGCCGAGTTTTCTTCCGCGCCGGGGGCAAATGCGCTTTTCGCTCGCGCGCGGTGCGGATGGACTGGTGCTCGGCCAGGTTGTGTACACCTGGGAGCATGACGGGCAAGCCTATAAGCTGCAAAGCGTGACCGAGACGACAGGGCTTGCCGCCTTGCTAAAACCCATGCGGGTTGTGCAAAGCAGCCAGGGTGACGTCACGGCGGCGGGCTTGCGTCCGCGCGAGTTTCGTCATGAACGGGTCAAGGGTCTGGATACCGCCAGCTTTGACTGGAAACGTCGCGTGGTCAGCTACGAAGGTCGCGAAGAAACGATTGTCGCCGGCACCCAGGACATGCTTTCACTGTATTGGCAGCTGGTGCTGTTGGGGGTGAAGCGCGGCTCGCTGGAACTGCCCGTCGCCACCGGTCGCAAACTCGAAAACTACCGCTTCGAAATCGTTGGCGAAGAGCCGGTGACGCTGCCCGCAGGCAAACGCAACGCGGTGCGAATGAAAAGCCGCAGCAGCGGCGCTGACACAATAGAAGTCTGGATCGTGCCCGAGCTGCGCGGCCTGCCCGTGAGAATCCGTTTTACCGACCGCAAAGGCGAAGTCTTCGACCAGCTCGCGCAAGACATCGCCATCCAGGAGGCACAATGACCAAGCCCTCGACCCGCAAGCCGCGGGCGACCCCGCAACGCGGACCACGGCGCAACGCGGCTACATCAGGCGGCACACACGCTGGTAGCGAACCGACTGCTGTTGATGGTCTGGCACCGGATCTGCTGAATGCGGCGGTGGCGGCCTCAGCCCAATTGCTCACCTTCAACCAAGCCGCTGATGTCGCCCTTTCGGCATTTTTTCGGGCGCGTAAAAGCGGCGCCCGGGATCGGTCGTTCATCGCTGAAACCGCCTACGCCGTATTGCGCCGCAAGCGCCTGCTGGAGCGCCTGGCCGCCAGTGGACCCAATCTGGAACCGGCTTTTCTGGCACCGGGTGCCACGCCGAAACGCCCGCCGAAAGTCGCCGCGCCGCGCCGCGTCTCGCCACGCGAACTGGTGCTGCTTTCCTTGTCGCGGGTACGCGGTATGTCGCAACGCCAGCTCGAGGGTGCATTGATGCCGGGTGAAGCCGAATGGCTGGCCGATATCCGGCGCCAGCCTGAGCCCGAATTGACGCTGGCCGAGCAACTGGATTTTCCCGACTGGCTGGTTGAGCGATTGGCACCGTGCATGCCGGCCGAAGAACTGCTGGCTCTGGCGCGCGCCTTGAATACCCCGGCGCCGCTCGATCTGAGGGTGAACTCGTTGAAGGCGGAGCCCGCCGCCGTGATCCAACGCCTCGCCGCCGACGGCATTGTTGCTACGCCGTGCCCTTACTCACCGCTGGGCCTGCGTCTCAAAACCAAGCCCTTCCTGCAAAAGCATCCGGCTTTTCTCGATGGCAGTTTTGAAGTTCAGGACGAGGGTTCGCAACTGCTAGGCTTTTTGCTCGCGCCAAAACGCGGCGAACTGGTGGTGGATTTTTGTGCCGGCGCCGGTGGCAAGACACTGTTGCTGGGCGCGATGATGCGATCTACCGGGCGGCTCTATGCCTATGACGTTTCCGACAAGCGCCTGGCCAAGCTCAAGCCGCGAGCAGCCCGTGCCGGTTTGTCCAACGTGCATCCGGCCTGCCTCTCGGGCGAGAACGACACGCGCGTCAAGCGCATGTCGGGCAAGGCCGATCGCGTGCTGGTCGATGCTCCCTGTTCCGGCCTCGGCACCTTGCGCCGCAACCCCGATCTCAAGTGGCGGCAATCGCCGCAAAGCGTGGCCGAACTGACACTCAAGCAGGCCGCGATTCTCGCCGCAGCCGCGCGTCTGGTGAGGCCCGGCGGGCGGCTGGTGTACGCCACTTGCAGCATTCTGGCCGAAGAGAATGAAGCCATCGTCGACGCCTTTCTTGCCAGCCATGCCGACTTTCACCGACTCTCGGCGCAGGAAGTACTGGCGGCGCAGGGCATCGTCATCGACCGCGGCGAAGACATGCGCCTGTCGCCCCAGACACACGCCACCGACGCCTTCTATGCGGCGGTGCTGGAACGGGCCAAATGAAACAGTTTCTGGCGGCGCTGTGCCTGTGCTGGGCAGCGCTCGTCAGCGCGGAGCCGCTGCCAGCAACAGGAACCGTCGAGGTCTTGTTTACCCCCTGGGACGACGCCGAAGGCGCCATCGTCCGCGCCTTGGGTGAAGCCCGGCAAAGCATCCATGTGCAGGCTTTCCTGCTCACCAGCCGCTCGATAGCCAAGGCGCTGCAAGACGCCCGGACGCGCGGCGTGGCGGTCGAAGTGCTGGCCGATAGTGCGCAGGAAAGAAACGGCAAAAATTCGCAAATCCCCAAACTTGCTGCCAGCGGCATTCCTGTCTGGCTGGAAACCCGCTACGCCTCGGCCCACAATAAGGTAATCTTGATCGACGCGCAGGCCGCGCATGGCAGCGTCATCACCGGTAGCTACAACTACACGTGGTCGGCCCAGGCGCGCAATGCCGAAAACCTGCTGATCCTGCGTGACAATCCGGCGTTGCTGCGGTTCTATCTTGAAAACTGGCAACGGCATCGGGATGGAGCTGAACGAATGAGCGGAACCAATTGAGATGAATGAAAGCGAGTTGACAGCGCTCTGGCGCATTGCTCTTTCCGATCTGAGCGAGCCCGACCTCGTCTGGCAACTACTCGCCGTAGGATGCTGCTTGCTGCTGGCCTATCTCGGCGAGCAATTGCTGAGTCGCCGCCAGGCAGGGGCCGGCCTCTGGGAACTCGGTCGCGGCGGTCTGCTGCGTGTCGCCTTTCCGATGCTGGGACTTCTATTCGTCACAGCGACACGCAGCCTTGTAGAGCCGTGGATGCACATCGGCCTTTTTTCTCTGGCCATTCCATTGCTGTCTTCACTGGCCGTGATCCGGATGGTGTTCTACGTCCTGCGCTTCAGCTTCGTCGGCGCCAAATGGCTGGCCAGTTCTGAGCGTATCTTCGCCATGCTGGTCTGGGGAGTCGTCGCCCTGCATATCACCGGCTTTCTGCCGGAGGTGATCCATCTGCTGGAGTCAGTCAGCTTCAACGTTGGCGTGCAGAAGCTGACCCTGTGGCGGGTGTTGCAGGGGCTGGTTCTGGTCATGGTCACGGTGCTCCTGGCCATGTGGCTGGGCAGCGTCATCGAGGCGCGGCTAAATTCCACCGTCGGTCTCGACCGCAATCTTAGGCTGGTGTTTGGCCGTCTGGCCAAAGCCCTGCTGCTGGTACTGGCGGTGCTGATTGTGCTGCCGCTGGTCGGTATCGATCTCACGACCCTGTCGGTGTTCGGCGGTGCGCTTGGCGTCGGCCTTGGTTTTGGTCTGCAGAAAATTGCCAGCAACTATGTCTCGGGCTTCATCATCCTGCTCGACAATTCCATTCGAATCGGCAACATGATCACTGTGGGTGGAGATCGTGGCGAGGTAATACGCATCACCACGCGCTATACCGTGGTGAAAAACCGCACCGGCATCGAAGCCCTGGTGCCCAACGAAATGCTGGTGAGCTCGGTGGTGCTCAATGAAACCCACAGCGACCCGCAAGTGCGCGTCGCGCTGCCGGTGCAGGTCAGCTACGACAGCGATCTGGATCGCGCCATGGCGGTCATGGTCGAGGCCGCGCTGGCACAACCACGGGTTCTCAAGGATACTGTGCCGGTGGTGCTGCTCAAGGAATTCGCCGATTCCGGCATCAATCTCGAAATGCGCTTCTGGGTGTCCGATCCGGAGCAGGGCCTGGGCCGGCTGCGCTCCGCAATCAACCTCGCCATTTGGCGAGGCTTCAAGCTGGAAGGCGTCTCTATCCCCTTCCCGCAGCGCGAGGTTCGAATTCTGAAAGACGCAGAAAATGACTGACACCCGGCTGATCCACGGCTTTCACGCCATCACCGCCAAGCTGCGCCACGCCGCCGACGACGTCAAGGAAATCACCGTCGCCGAAGGCCGCCAGGACGGCCGGATGCGCGACCTGCTGAAGCTGGCCGAAGCCCACGGCGTGCGCATCATCAGCTCGGACGCCAAGCGCCTCGACGGCCTCGCCGGCGGCAGCCAGCATCAGGGCGTGGTGGCGCGCGTCGCCGCGCAAGCCCCGCATGTCACGCTGGACGACGTGCTCGAAGGCCTCACCGAACCGGCCCTGCTGCTGGTGCTCGACGGCATCACCGATCCGCACAATCTCGGCGCCTGCCTGCGCGTCGCCGACGCCGCCGGCGCCCACGCCGTGATCGCGCCGAAAGACAAGGCCTGCGGACTCAATGCCACGGCGATCAAGGTCGCCAGCGGCGCCGCCGACACCGTGCCCTACATTGTTGTCACCAATCTCGCGCGGTCCTTGCGCGAAATCCAGGAACACGGCATCTGGGTCATCGGCGCGGCCGGCGAAGCCGACAAGGAAATCTACGCCATCGACCAGAAAGGCCCCTGCGCCTGGGTGCTCGGCGCCGAAGGCGCCGGCATGCGCCGGCTGACCCGCGAAACCTGCGACGAACTGGCGCGCATCCCCATGCACGGCAGCGTCGAAAGCCTCAACGTTTCGGTCTCCGCCGGCATCTGCCTGTTCGAGACAAGGCGGCAGCGGGGCGTGTGAAGCGCTCGAACCGCTGCGCCTCGACTGATCGTCCTAAAACTCGGCGCTGGTGAGACGGTGATTTTCAGAGTCGGGATTTGACAGAAACGGTCGGGATACGGGCGAGCAGTAAAGGACAATCTTGTTGTCGGCCTGAACGGTCATTGGATTCTTGTCGATTGAGCGACAGCAACAATACGCATTGCCACCGTTCATCAATTCACCGGCAAAAAAATCCTGGGTGACCAATCTGAGCGGCAGCTTATCGAAAATCGCTACTCACCCTAAGTGCCCGAAGCCGACCTCAGTTGTCTTCTTGCTCCAACGGTGAGTTTCTGAGTCTAGCGGTCCTAAGGGATGTAACCGAGATCTGTTCCTGAAAAGATGTCGCTCCGATCCTGATAGCTCACCGTACGAGCCTTGCTGCGACTAAACTTCATGTCATTTGGCAGTCGCACCACCTGTAAAGCGATCTGTCGTACTGCGTATCGGGATAAGATTGCCCCTGTCGCGAGGAGAGGACCATGGCAAGCGGTAAGGTATTGAGGAAATTGATTCGGGCGGGTGTGGAAGGCGATATAAGCGCCTTCAAGGCAGCCTCGCAATCGGTCATAGAAGAAGAACGACAGAAGCAACACCATCTGTTGGCCAGCGATCTCGAACGGCTCTTATATGGCGCCCAGATGGGTATTTCGGCGGGGGCTCGACGGCTTCAGAAGGTGTCGGAACTACCCACCAGCAAGGACAATGGACTCACCTTGCTTGAAGAGCGCTCTGTAGTGCGAGAGGAGAAGGACATTGTCCTTTCTGATGACACTCAGACCTTGTTGTCCGAGATCGTTCACGAACACAACCGGGCCGACGTATTGCGTTCCTATGGAATGCAACCGGCCCAGAAACTCCTTTTTTGTGGCCCGTCCGGTTGTGGGAAGACGCTGGCGGCTGAAATCATTGCCCATAGTCTCTCGCTGCCCTTGGTGATCGTTCGGCTCGACTCGGTAATTTCGTCCTTTCTCGGCGAAACGGCCTCTAATCTGCGCAAGGTGTTCGACTATGTCTCGCAGCATGCCGTGGTTGCCTTGTTCGATGAATTCGATGCCTTGGCCAAGGATCGCGGCGATGCAGCGGACCATGGCGAACTCAAGCGTTCTGTGAATGCAGTGCTACAGATGCTGGACAGCTATCGCGGCGAAAGTTTGCTGATCGCGACCACCAATTACGAGTCGCTGCTCGATCAAGCGGTTTGGCGTAGATTCGACGAAACCTTGCGGTTTGAACTGCCCAATCTGGAACAGATCAAGCGCCTGCTCGCCCTGAAGCTCTCCGGTATTCGCCGGGAAGTCGAGACCGACGACCATGAGTTGGCAAACCTATTTAAGGGCATGTCGCACGCCGATATAGAAAGAGTTCTGCGGAGGGCCGTGAAGGAAATGATTCTCTCGGGACGGGAGTTCCTCCAGCGAAGCCACATCGACGAGGCACTGAAGCGTGAATACCGGCACAAGTAATACCGTCCAGGGAGGGCGGCAAGAAGAATGGCCTATGAACATCTGAAGTTCAGTCGCGAGACGCCGCTGCATGACCGCCACAAACGACCAGATAAACGCCCCCGTTTCATCCCCCCCGACCCCAAGGCTTTCGGATCGGGTTTGCGCCATTCGTTTGAGGCCGCCAAGCGCCTGATCGTAGAGGACATGAGGGGGTACGACGACCGGACCCTGCTCAAGGTGCAGCTTCGTGAAGACGCGACGATCCCCGATCTTTGGCGAATTCCAGGCGTCGAATTGGTGAGCCAGGAAGACAAGTCCGTAGTCCTGGCATTTGCCACGCCGGATGGTCTAGCCCAGTTTGAGAGCCGCCTATCCAGTCTGGCACGGAACGGCACGGCGACTCGGGCCGAGATTCTCTACGCTTTGCAAGGGTTCGACCACTGGACCGCCGAAGATCGAATGGGCACCGCGCTTCGGTTGCGTGGTTTTCCAGATACCCAAACGTTTGTCCTTGATGTCGAGCTATGGCCGCTTGAAAGAACCGATCAGCGCAATGCCTTGCTTGCCGCGTTTATCGCCGGAATGAGAGAACACAGCATTGAAAAACTTGACGACCTGAACCAACCGTCCCTGGTAATGGTTCGGGTGCGTTGCACTCGAGAACAAGCGGAGTCGCTTCTGCTTCGGCATCGGGATGTTCGCATGGTCGATCTGCCGCCACGCGGCGGTGTTAGTGTGGAAGTGCTTCTAACCGATATCAATCGGATTCCTGAACCTGTTCAGCCGGCAGACGGTGCCCCCGCCATTGCAGTGCTGGATTCAGGTCTTGTCAGCGCCCATCCTCTGCTTGCCGCTTCAGTCGGCGATGCGCAAGGTTACCTTGCTCCCGCGCGTCAGCCCCACGACAATCCGCCGCACTGGCATGGGACATTTGTTTCCGGGCTGGCACTCTATGGCGATTTGGCGGAATGCCTTCGTCAAGGGCGCTTCGTTCCGCAGTTGCGTCTCTTTTCCGGGAAAGTATTTGAGGACGATGGCAACGATCAGACCGAGTTTGTCGAGAAAGCTGTCGACGAGGCGGTCAGAGACTTGCACGACCAGTATGGTTGCCGCATCTTCAATCTGAGCTACGGCGACTACAACAAAGTGTACGATGGCCGGCACGTCCGTGGATTGGCCTATACCCTGGATCGACTGACGCGGGAGCTCGGGGTGCTCTTCGTTGTCCCGACGGGCAACTTGCTGGAGTCTGAACTTCCGCTGAATCCTCGCGATAGCTATCCCGATTACCTTTTTGCCGACGAAGCCCGCCTGATTGATCCGGCACCGGCGCTAAGCGCGCTGACGGTGGGCGGCTTGGCGCGCCATACCGCCACCCGCGATGCGCTACGCTATCCAGATAGCATTGATGATCTTCCTATTGCACAGGAAGACCAGCCGTTTCCTCTTGGCCGAAGTGGATTCTCCGTTGGCGGAGCAATCAAACCCGATGTGGTTGAACACGCAGGCAACAAGGCTGTCATGCGCACAGGGGGAGGTTTGCGCCATAGCGGCCTGGGTATTGTCTCGACGTGTGGCGACTTTGCCAACGGCCGACCGCTGGCCGAGGCCATCGGCACCAGCTATGCCGCGCCCCAGGTGACCCATCGTGCTGCTCGTTTGCTGGGTGAGTTGCCTGAGGCATCAGCCAATCTGCTGCGGACACTTCTAGCCGCCCATGCGCGTTGGCCGAAAGCCTGCGTCGATCTTCTCAATGAAGCCGGGAATGCCGACGGAAAGAAAAAACTACTGAAACTTATCGGGTATGGGCAAATCGATGACGATGCCTTGTACCGGTCTGTGGATCAGGCTGTCACGCTGCTCGCTGAAGACCGCATCGCCAACGACAAGTGCCACTTCTACGAACTACCGATACCTGCCAGCTTCTGGTCGCCAGGCAGGCGGCAGCGCGAGATCACCGTTGCACTGGCCTACAGCCCGGATATTCGTACCACTCGCCTCGATTACCGTATGAGCAAGATCTGGTACAACCTCGTCAAGGCAAATGATCTGGATGAAGTCGAACAGGCATTCAAAAAGAACCGCGAAGAGGGCATGGGAGAAATCACCTTGAATCGCTGGCTGTCGAACTTGGACAGAAAGGCCGGGACGCTCCAGGTTTCACGCTGGGAATTCAAAGCGCCGCCACGCAATGGCGAAAAGATATTTGTCGTGGTCACTCGCCAGGACACACCGTGGGGTACGGTAGCGGACGGCGCGGAAGCCTATTCACTGGTGGCCGTACTGGCCGACCGTGAAAATGCGCAGGCCAACCTTTATGCGGGAGTTCGCGCGCAACTTGAAGCCCGCGCTCAGGCGCGTGCTCGCGCTCGCGTCTGAAATCCCAGGAAATCGTCATGAGCGGCAAGAAACCTAAACTCGAACTCGTTCGCCAAGACGGCAGGTTACGGAGTGCTCCTGCCACTCAAATGATCGGTTCGCTGAAACGACGAGCGGCTGCTACTGGCCGACAGCACGCGCACGGTGTCGGGTCAGGTAGCCGCCCGTGCTTCTCATTGGTTAACTTAGAATCGTGGCTTCCCCTACATGGCGAGAATCGGGATGGCAATGCGGCTGGTGGTGGACACATGCGTTTGGCTGGACCTGGCAAAGGACTATCGCGAGCAGCCCGTCATTGCCGCGCTTGAAGATCTGATCGAAAGCGGTGAGGTCAAACTGATCGTGCCGCAGCAGGTGCTGGACGAGTTCGATCGCAACAAGGCACGCATTACCGAGGAAGCGCGGCGCGGCCTCCAGTCTCACTTCCGGCTGGTCCGGCAGGTCGTCAATCACTTCGGCGACGACGCAAGGAAGGCCGAGCTGCTCGTGGCCGCCGACCGAGCGCGGGCGCCATGAGCCTGGCCCAGCCGTAGCGGGCGTAGGCGCCGGTGAAGAACTTGCGCTTGCCGCCGAGTTCCTCGCTCTCGGCGTCCATGTCGTCCATGAACTTGTAGATGAGGGCGATGGTGATCTGCTCGACCTGGGACTTGGGGTCGGGCACTTTGCCGACGAGGATGTCGCGGGCGGTATCGATGCGGCGTTTGGTATCGGTGTCGAGCACGGGCGTTCCTGAAACGGATTATTCGGGCGGGAAGCGCAGCTGCGAAAAGCTGCGCCCGGCCTGGATGGCGAGCCGCTCGATATCCGCCGCGGACTCCAGCCAGCCTTGCTGCTCCAGAAACACCAGGTAGGCGCGCGTGCTGATCTTGCGGCAGTTGTCCGGCAGCAAAAAGCTGGCGCGGGCGATTTTGTGGTCCTCGAACAGGAACACGCCGGTTTGTGGCGGCTGATCAGCGTCAAGCTCTTTTAGCGCGAAGTCGTTCATGGTCTCCTGGATCGCCAGTTCGCCGAGATTGGCGCTGCGCGCGGCGGCGGGGTTTGCCGCCAGCGTTTGCTGGTGATGCCGGAAAGTGCGGGTGGTGCGCACCGGAACCTTGCCGGTGGCGGCCCACTGCGCGAGTTTCTCGCTGGTCGGCGTCTGGTTGCGCGTCACTTCGTGCAGCACCATATCGACCAGCACTATCGGCCAGCCGGGTTTGAACAGCAGGTCGAGCGCATCGGCATAGGCCAGCGTGATGAGCGGCCCGGCGTCGGGCAGCAAAACGACATTCGCCGCCATCGCAAGCGGCTCAGCTTGCCAGCGATGTCAGTTGATCAACCATGTTGCGCGTGTCGGCCTCCGGCAATCGCGGCATCGGCAGGTGGGCTTGCGCCATCAACAGGAAGAGGTCTTCCTCGCTGTCGATCCCCAGCGCGCGCATGGCTTCGTCGCCCGCGAGCCGCCCCAGCGAAAAGTCGAGCAGACGCCGGTAATTCTGGTTGCCTGTCGCTTCGGCCGCCTCGAATGTTTCGACCAGATGGCGAAGCTCGGCGTTGAACAGCGCATTGACCGAGGTGTCGCTCTTGGCGGCAATGATTTTGGCGCGCTTAAGCAGATCGCGATCAACCGCGCCGGTGAAATTGACGGTGCTTGCCATTTTCTTGACTCCATGGAGTTAACACATAAATAAGTGTATCACTCAAACCTGTGTGTCTGGAAGTGCGCCGGTGTTGGTTCAGGGCGCGAACTGGTTCACCCGGATCGCTTTCGATGCTGGTTCGCCTGGAAGGCAACGCGCCCTTGCTGTTTGTCGGGGACCTGACGTATCAAACCGAGATGCTGATGAATGACCGGGTTGCCGCCACCGGCAACAAGGCGGATCTCCTGGCGTCCTATGCCAAGGTCAGGTTTCTGAAGGAACAACTGCCCGCGCTTGTGATTCTGCCGGCACACGATTTTGCGGCACAGGAATTGTTTTCGAGAGGCCGTGCGCGGCCCGGCGCATCGGCCGCCGCGGCTGCGACGCCCGGCTGAACGTAACCGCCGGACAAAACGGAGGGCCGGACTTTGCGTTTGTGGACACTGCATCCGCGTTATCTCGATTCGCGCGGCCTGGTCGCGCTCTGGCGCGAGGCGCTGCTGGCGCAGGCGGTTCTCGGCGGGCATACGCGCGGCTATACCCGTCATCCGCAGCTGCGCCGCTTTCGCGATGCGCCATCGCCCATGGCGGCGATCGCGAGCTATCTGCGCGCGGTTCAGGCCGAGGCCGCGGCGCGGGCCTACCGCTTCGATGCGAGCAAAATTGTTGCCGAAGAATCGGCGGCGCCGATCGCGGCGACGCGCGGGCAACTCGGTTATGAATGGGAACACCTCGTCGCCAAGCTGCGGCTGCGCGATGCGGCATGGCTTGAGCAGTTCGACACGCTCTCGCGGCCCGAGCCGCATCCGCTGTTCCATCTGGTCGCCGGCCCCGTCGCCGATTGGGAAGTCGCGCGGCCCCACGGGCCGCCGGGCGCGGCGGGCTAAGACGCTGCCGCGTTGGTGGCCCTGGCGGTCGGCGCTCCTGCCCGGGTGCGGCGGCGCGGACGTTGTCGATCTACAATGAATCGTGTGCTTCCGGCCTGCACAAGAAGCGGGCAGGACGCCGTTTTTCGAATTGCACTCGGTCATCAGCGGAGATGGAAATGAAGCTCGAATTGATAGTGGCTTGCGGGTCATGGCGGCGCGAACTTTCGCAAGTCCGGCGCCTGCTGGTGCGGACGATTCGCGACTGGCGCCCTGGCTTGCCGATCCTGATCGCAATGCTCTTCGCCGCGCCGCCTGTCTTCGCCGGGTCGGTGGCGCCGACTTTTCACGGCCAGGTGTTCGGGATTCGGCCAGGGATGGTTCCTGCAAGCCTGTCCCTGGCAAGGAAAATGCGGAGCGCCCCCAGGTGAACGTGGTTGCATTTTGTTTTTGCGCCACCATTTATGCCACACCGATGCTCGACCGACATCGGCCAGACACGGAGCCCCACAATGACACAGCCAAGCGATACCCATTCAAAGACGATTGGCTACATCCTCTGGATATTCGGCTTCACCGGCGCCCATCGCTTCTACTACGGCAAGCCGGTGACGGGAACGCTCTGGTTTTTCACGCTGGGCCTGCTGGGCATCGGCTGGTTGATCGACCTGTTCCTGATTCCGTCGATGGACCGCCAGGCTGATCTCAGATTTCGTGCGGGCAAGGTCGATTACTCCGTGGCCTGGATTCTGCTGACCTTTCTCGGTTTCTTCGGAATTCACCGGATGTACCTGGGCAAGTGGCTCACCGGCATCCTGTATCTGTGTACCTTCGGCTTGCTCGGTGTCGGTTACCTTTACGACTACTGGACTCTGAACGACCAGATCACGGTGGTGAACGCATCGAAGTAGAGCGCTAGCGCCGAGCACTTCCACCGCGCCCGGGTAGAAACTCGGCGCTGGTGGTACGGCGTAGAGGAGGCGGGCGGGTGTTTTTCGGAGCGGCCAAGTGGCGCTCCGGTATCCTGAGACCCTCGGGCAATCGCGTGTCGACAAAAGAACTTCGGTTTTGTCGTGGAAGCGAGCCGGAACAAGCCGCTACCCTTACACATATCCAAAAATACAACGGGAGCACAGCGTGGACGAATTTCTAGATGCAATTGAAGTGGAGACCGGTGCAAACCCGCGCTATTCGGTGATCTGGATGCATGGCCTGGGTGCGGACGGCTCCGATTTCGAGCCGGTGGTGCCCGAATTGGGGTTGGATCGCGGCCCCGCATTGCGCTTCATATTTCCGCACGCGCCACAGATTCCGGTGACCTGCAACGGCGGCTATGTGATGCCGGCCTGGTACGACATCATCTCGCTGGACAGCAGCAGCCGCACCGTCGATGAGGCCGGCATCCTCAAGTCGCGGCAGGCAATCCGGCGCCTGATCGAGCGCGAAAACCGGCGCGGCGTGCCCTGCGAGTGCATTTTCGTCGCCGGCTTCTCGCAAGGCGGCGCGGTGGCTTACACCACGGCGCTGACTCACACTGAGCCGCTGGCCGGCGTCATCGCGATATCGACCTACATACCTTCAGTCGCGCTGATCGAGGCCGAGGCGACCGATGCCAACCGGGCTGCACCGATATTCGCAGCACATGGCAGCGATGACGAGGTCGTGTCACCCGAACTTGGAATTCAGGCCCGGGATTTTCTTGCCGCGCTCGGCTATGACATCGAATGGCACGACTATCCGATGCCGCACTCGGTGTGCCTGGAAGAGATCCACGATATCGGCCGCTGGCTGCGAGCCCGGATGACGACTGGCTAGCGCTCCGTTTCGCGATCGCAGGCGCGAGCCAGCAACTGCTCGAAGCCCGGATAGTTATCGCGGGTCAGGGCAGATTTGGCGGAAAACGCGCTGGTGGATTCGCCACGTTTGAGTGCATCGACAAAGCCGGCGCTGTCATGCACCCAGTTGCCGCCGAGCAGCGTGACGCCACGGGCGAACAAGGCGTCGGGCAGGCAGCCGGCGCTGGGGCCAACCATGGCGAACCAGCGCGCGTTGCGGCAGGCGTCGAGCATGCGATCGAGTGTGTCGTTGAGCAGCAGGGTGCTGGTGGACAAGACTTTGCTGCAATTTGCAAGCTCACCGGCATCGAGCGTGACGCGGTAGCCCTCGGCCTCGCCGGTCAGCTCTGCCTTCAGTTCAACCACTGTGAGCTTGGAGCCGTTTTGCAAAACGCGACTCAGCAGCGGCCGGAACAGGCCGATCATGCCGATCTGTTCGCCTGCTGTGGGATCCATTTGACCAATCGAGTCGGTGCTGTCGTCGGGACGAAATCCGGCACGGTCGAACAGGCTGCGAGTCAGCGCATTGGCGGCGGCAAAACCGAGAGTTTTTGCAGGAAAGTCGGCGCTGGCGTAACGGCGAGCCAGGGTCAGCGCGTCGGCGCCGACAAGTTCCAGGCGCCCGACGTCGTCGCGCAGGCGCTCGAGCGTGTCGTCGAGCAGCACATAGGAGAGGCCGAGCGAACCATCGTCCAGTTCCAGTGCGCAGAACTCACCCTTGCCGGCGTTGTCCGGGCCACCGCATTCGGCCCGTGCCGGCGGTAGGTGGAGGGCGCGCACACGCGGCAGCATACAGTGCGCGGCATAGGTTTCAAGCTGGGCGAGATAATCGGCAGCGAAGCTCACTTGGGCTGCTCCCCGTTGTCCGACGGTGGCTCGGGTCGATGCTGGCCGTGACGCAAAGCGGCGGATGCCGCTTCACCGGAGACGGTTGCCTGCTGGTTGGCAGCGCTGCGCAAGGCGCCGGGAAAGTACAGGGCCGTAAGTCGATGTGAATGGATGGGCGAATCGACATTGGAACCGCCGTAGCGGCGCCAGTCGCGCACGGGATAAATGCTGTCGGCGATTTCGAGCAGGCCGACGGTTTCCCGGTCGGCGATCAGCACGCCTTGCACGCGCAGGCCAAGTTCGCGCTTGGCCGCGTCGAGACGGGCGACGATATCCCTGGTCGCACCGAACTCGCCATCGGTAGCGATCAGCAAGTCAGCCAGTTGCCAGCGCTGGTCCTCAAGCTTGGCGATGACGCGTTCCAGGGGCCCGCAGATGTCCGTGCCGCCGCGAAAGGCCTGGCCAAGAAATCGTGTCAGATCGGTAATGCCGGCGCGGTCGACGCTGAGCTCCATTTCGAGCAGTTCTTCGGGCCCGCCGAAAGCGAAGACATGGCAAGACCGCTGCTGGGCGTGTGCCGTGCGCATGGCTTCGAGCACTACCGCCTTTGCTACCGCCTCGGCGCCGCCCTGCATTGAGCCGGAGGTGTCGACGCACACCAGGATCGGCCCCAGCTCCAGTCGTCTGGCCGGCCGTAATCCGGGGCGCGGTTGCTGCACCGGAGCCGAGTGCAGCCGTATTTCAGTCAGGCGATCATCATCCTCGTAACACAGCAGGGTGCGTTCGGCACGTCGCGCGTGCCAGACCAGACGCAGACGCGGATGACCGAGCAGCATGGATTCGGCCGGCAGCATGCGCGCGATACGGTCCGCGCGGTGTATGCCGCGCGTCTCGCCGGGCATATCGGGTACACGCACGCTGCGCGCCTCAAAGCGTTGGGCGATGGCCTGGTCGATCACTTCGACCAGCGCCTGACTGTTCTCGGCGATCTGCTCGGCCGGTCGCGAGCGGCCCAGTTCGCGAATGATCTTGCTCAACTCGCGCAGGTTTGCCAGCAGGCGGCGGATGCGCAGCACCTCCTGCCATCCCGAGGAATGCAGCAGGCCACGAAGCTGGTCCCACTGCTGATGTTTCATGTCGTCGGGCACCATGCCGAAGACTTCGACCAGTTCGTCGATCTCGCTGCAATGCGCCTGCCAGTCGGTGACAAAGGCTTCGATGGCCATGCGCAGCGCTTCGGCTTCGCTGGCGCCACGGTCGATAAAATCGACGATGAAATCGAGATGAAACAGAATGCTCATCAGTACCGTGTCGGTCAGTTCCTGCTGGTCGCGGCAATAGCTGGCGAGCTTGAGCTCGGCAATGGCGTTGCCAAGCGCATCGGCGATCGGCGCCGGCGGCCATTGCCAAGTTTGAGGAATTGAGGCCGCGCCGATCATCAGTTCCCGGCGCAAATCCTTCAGCATGGCGAGGCGCAATTCGAGTCCGCCTTGCGAGTGGGTCAGGCCACCCAGCCAGGCTGAACGCGCCAGTTCGTCGAGGTCGGCCAGGCGCCGTTCTTCTGCGGCGAACAACAGCGGCTTGGGCCGCACTACGGGTGGAGCTGCTGGCGCTGGCGCATTCACGCGGCGTCTAGTGTTTCGTGGGTGATCGGCTCCGGTATCGCACCGTCATCCTGCGGCAGACGTGGCAGATCGAGGAATCCCAGACGCGCAATGTTGGTGCGCGCGGCAAGTTCGTCGATCGCGGCCGCGGTAGCCGCCAGGTTGATGCCGGCACGAGTGGTCAGGCCCTGATTCAGCCATAGACTTTGCTCGGCATAGGCATCAAGTTGATCGCGCAGGCGGGCGATCTCATTGGCATACGCGGCGATGCGATCAAGCATGGCATCGATCTGCCGCACGCGCGCTTCGATGTGGGTTTCACCGTAGCGCCGGCGACGGCTGTAACTCATGCGCAAGGCTGCGGCACCGCCCTTGGCGTCGCCCACTTCGCCGGCCAGTTCGGCGGACTTATCGACGGTCGAGAATTTCAGGCGTCCCGATTCGTCGTAGTCAAGGTCGTTGGCTTTTTGTTCGGCGTTGAGTTGGGCTTCGAAGGCTTCGACAACTCGGGTCAGGCGCGCTGGCGAGAAAGCCTCGCGCACGCCGAGCCGCGCTGCCAGCCAGTCCGCCACCACCGCCTGTCGTGCTGCATCGGGCCCGGTCAGCCAGGGCAGCAGCAGCAAATCCCACAGTGCCAGTTCTTTGCGGCTTTCGCTGGCAGCCGCGACGCGCAGTAGCCAGACGATTTTTACCCAGCGACGATCGGAGACATGGATCGGCAGGATCGCGAAGTGCTGGCGCAATTCAGCCAGCATCGCGACGAAGGCCTGCGGCACGTCGACTGCAGCGGCGTCATTGGCGAGGCCGGCGAGATCGCCTGCTTCAAGCGCCAACTCGGCACCGGGCGGTTTCCAGTCACGGCCGCGGCCGGCCTCCAGCAGGGCGCTGAAACCTTCGTTGCTGACGGGTGCGACCGGCAGGCGTACCAGAAAGCGATCGAAGAAAGCCTCGGCGATTTCGTCTTCCGGCACTTCGTTGGTGGCGCCCAACGCGCTGATCAGCGGGCAGTGCTGGCGGCCGGTGCCGTTATCGAACTCGCGCTCGTTGAGCAGGGTCAGCAGCGCATTGAGAATTGCGCTGTTGGCCTTGAAGACTTCGTCGATAAAGGCAATCGAGGCGTCGGGCAGGAAGCCCGCAGTGTGGCGTTCGTAGCGATCTTCCTCGAGCGCCTGGATCGATAGCGGGCCGAAGAGCTCTTCGGGTACGGAAAACCGGGTCAGCAGACGTTCAAAATAGCGGGCATCGCGAAATACCGTGTGCAGGCGCCGCGCCAGTTCGCTCTTGGCCGTGCCCGGCGGGCCGATCAGCAGCGTGTGTTCTCCGGCAAGCGCCGCCAGCAGGCACAGTCGCACGCTCTGCCGGCGTTCGACCAGACCGTGTTCCAGCGTATCGATGATCGCTCGCAGGCGGGCTGCGCGTTGGCTCTGCATGGGATGGAATTGTAGGCAAGTGCGGCGCGTTTTGCGACGCTTCTGAAATTCGTGAGGTGCGTGCGGCGGTTCAGGCGTTGTTTCCAGCCGCCTCGTAAGCCTCGATTGCCGTGCGCAGTTTCTGCGGCAGGGGGCGCGAGGTTTTGCTCTCCGGGTCGGCGTTGACATAGACCACTTCGCCGCTGATCAGGCGTTCGCCCTCGCGGAAAATGCCCATCTCGAATGTCATGCTCGAATTGCCGAGCTTGGCTGCGCGCACGGCGATTTCGAGGATGTCGTCGAAATGTGCCGAGGCGTGATAGTTGATCACGCTGCGAACGGCAAACAGATCGCCACCGGTGCCGGCGATACCTTCCGGATAGGGCAGGCCGATAGCGCGCCAGTATTCGGTAATGCCGATGTCGAAATATGTCAGGTAGTGCCCGTTGAAAACGATGTTCTGCGGATCGACTTCGGCCCAGCGTACACGCAGGCTGTGGCGCAGGGGAAAGGCAGCGAGTTCGGAGGGTTTATGCATGCTCAGTTTTCTTCGGTTAGCAGCGAAACGCCGAGCAGGGCGCGGCGCTTGAGCCAGGGGCTGGGCCGGTAGCGCGGGTCGCCGTAAAAGGCCTGCATGGCTTCGAGCACATCAAGCACATTTTTTGCACCCAGTGCATCGCCGAAGGCCAGCGGGCCTTTGGGGTAGGCCAGGCCGAGAGTAACCGCGCGGTCGATGTCGGCCGGTGCGGCAACGCGCTGCTGGGCAATGTCGCAGCCGATATTCACCACGCAGGCAACTATGCGCTGGGCGACGAATCCGGCGCTGTCGTGCATCACGCTGACCACGCTGCCGTCGGCGGCGAACAGGGCGTGTGCGGCGTCACGCATGGCGGCGGAGGTCAGCGGCGTGGTCATCAGGCTGCGTCGCGCCGGTGTGTCGGCGGCGATGCCGAACAGGCAGTCGATGGCAACGCTGCGTGACGGATCGAGGCCTTGCATCACGCAACTGGTGGTGGCGTCGATGCCCAGCGGGGTGAGGATGCACAGGCAACTGTCACTTGGCACGGGGTCCTGCTCAACCGTGACGCCAGCCTTGGCGGCCACTTCACGCAAAGCGTCGGCCCACTCCGGATGGGTTTGACTGATCCAGACGCTGGAGGGTTTGGTGACGGGAACGCTGGGCATCGGCATCGGCTCGGCGGCACCGTTGGTGTAGGTGTAAAAGCCGCGTCCGGTCTTGCGTCCGAGTACGCCACCGGCCAGGCGTTGGGCGGCAAGCGCGGAGGGACGGTAGCGCGGCTCCTGGTAGTACTGGTTGTAGATCGATTCCATGACCGGTTGCGAAACGTCGAGGCCGGTGAGGTCGAGCAGTTCGAAAGGCCCCATGCGGAATCCACAGGCTTCGCGCATGATGCGGTCGACTTCCCAGAAATCGCAGATGCCTTCGCCAAGAATACGCAGTGCTTCGGTAACGTATCCGCGCCCGGCATGATTGACGATGAAACCCGGTGTGTCACGCGCCTGTACCGCCGTATGGCCCATGCGTTGTCCCAGTGCCAAAAGAGCAGCGGAGACGGCGGGTTCGGTCAGCAGGCCGTCGATCACTTCGACGATCTTCATCAGCGGGACAGGGTTGAAGAAATGAAATCCGCAAACGCGTTCGGGCCGCTTGCAGCCGGCGGCGATCGAGGTGACAGACAGCGACGAGGTATTGGTGGCGAGAATGCACTCGGCATCGATGATGTCTTCGAGTTGCTGAAACAGGGTTTTCTTGACATCGAGATTTTCGACAATCGCTTCGATGACGATTTGCGTCGAGCCGAGCTCGTCGAGCTTGCGCACCACTTCCAGTTTGGCTGTTGCAGCGCTCAGTGCCTCGGAGGAGATTTTTCCTTTCTCGGCCAGCTTGCCCAGTGTGGCCACCACGGTCTCCCGTGCATTGGTGGCGGCACCGTGCAGAGCGTCGAACATCAATACGCGAATGCCGGCCTGTGCTGCGATCTGGGCAATGCCCCGGCCCATGGCGCCGGTGCCGACGATGCCGATACAAAGGGAAGGCGACTGGATGTCGACGGACATGAGAGTTTCTCCTAGGCCGGACGAGCCGGAAAAGCATTTACCACGGCGACACGGCGAAAACCAAAGAAAATGCGAAGGTTTCCGTGCGAAAGTTTCTGATTTGCGCCGTGTCGCCGTGGTTAACGAATTGGTTTTTTGTCACGACGAAATGCAAAGGCCTGTTTCGGTAGCGATTACCAGAGCTTCCACCAGGGTTCGGTGCGATTGAGTCCGCGCACGTAGTATTCGCTATTGGGGAAATTCTTGCGCATCACCCGCTCGGCATCGTCGCGCAGATCGTTCATGCCGAGATGGTCGTAGGCCTTGACCATGATGAACAGGGCCTGTTCATTGGCGGGCGCGTCCGGGTAGGTTTTAACAGCTGTCTGTGCGCGACTGACCGCGGCCACATAGGCCTCGCGCTTCATGTAATAGCGCGCCACGTGCACTTCATGCGAGGCCAGTGCATTCACCAGATAGTTCATGCGGGCGGTGGCATCTGGCGTGTAGCGGCTTTCCGGAAATTTGGTAACGAGCACCTTGAAGGCATCGAAGCTATCCTTTGCCGCCTTGGGGTCGCGCTCGGTGAGATCCTGCAAGCTGACATATCCCAGAAGTCCAAGATCTTCATTGAAGTTGGTCAGCCCCTTCAAGTAATAGGCGTAGTCGACATTGGGATGATTGGGGTGCAGGCGAATGAAGCGGTCGCAGGCGGCAATGGCGTTGGCGATTTCGTTCTGGCGGTAATAGGCGTAGGCGACTTCAAGCTGTGCCTGCTGTGCGAAACGGCCATACGGATAGCGCGCCTCAAGCTTCTCAAAATACTTGATCGCCTGTTCGTAGCCGCCTTCCGCCATACTATTCTTGGCTTCGCTGTAGAGCTTGTTGGCCGACCAGCCAGCGGTTTCGTCGATCACGTCAGGCAGGAGACCGCAACCGCCAAGCAGGCTCGTGCCAAATATGGCGCCAATGACCGCGATAGGGGCGAGCGCCCGCAGGAATGCCGCTAAACTACGCATGGTGAAAACCTCGCTTGAATTTCCGCCAGATTATAGCCGAAGCCCCAGCTCGACTTTGAGCCTGACGGTGCCCATGGAATGCGCCGGATGGCGCCTCGACGCGACATTGGCCAAGCTCTTTCCCGAATACTCGCGTAGCCGTTTGCAGGCTTGGCTCAAGCTGGGTCTGATCCAGCTCGATGGCAGCGCGGCGGAATCCAAACGCAAGGTGTATGGCGGCGAGCGCATCGATTTTGCTGCGGACGTCGCCGTCTCGTCAGAGCCGAGTTTTGTGAACGCCGCCGAAGATATTGCGCTCAATGTGGTGTTCGAGGACGAGCAGTTGATCGTCATCGACAAGCCGGCCGGGCTGGTGGTGCACCCCGGCAACGGCAATCCCACCGGCACCATGCTCAACGCATTGCTGCACCACGCACCGGAGCTGGCGGCGATACCGCGCGCCGGAATCGTGCATCGGCTGGACAAGGACACCAGTGGGCTGCTGGTGGTTGCCCGCACGCTGATTGCGCAAACCGATCTGGTGCGCCAGATGCAGGCGCGATCGGTACGGCGGCTGTATCTGGCGTTGGCGCTGGGTGCGGTGACGCGTGACGGAACGGTAGATGCCCCGGTCGGTCGCCATGCCGTACAGCGCACCAAGATGGCCATCGTGCGAGCCGGCGGCAAGGAGGCGCGCACGCACTACAGGATTCTTGAGCGCTTCGCCAAGGCCACGCTGCTCGAGTGCCGTCTGGAAACAGGACGTACGCACCAGATTCGTGTGCATCTGGCGTCGATCAAGCACACGCTGGTCGGTGACACGGTGTATGGACGCAACAAGAGCGGCGATCTTCGGCTGGACAACTTTCCGCGCCAGGCCTTGCATGCCTGGCAACTGGCCTTGATGCACCCGACGCACGATACAGAAATGGAATGGGAAGCGCCTTTGCCTGCTGATTTTTCAGAATTGCTCGATGCCTTGCGCGCAGATGGACCGGAATGATTGAGCATCTTGTGCCGGACTGGTCGGCACCGCGGGGAGTGCACGCGCTATCGACGACGCGTTGTGGCGGTGTTGGCCGCCCACCCTGGCATGGTTTCAATCTCGGCATGCATGTCGGCGATGATCCTCAAGCGGTATCCAATAACCGGGAATTGCTGCGCAGTGCATTGCCTGCCGAGCCGTTATGGCTGACTCAGGTGCATGACACGCGCTGCGTGGATGCATCCATGGCGATGGATGGCATCGAAGCGGATGCAGCCTTCACGCGCCAACGCGGCGTGGTGTGCGCGGTGCTCACCGCGGATTGTCTGCCGGTGCTGCTTTGCGACGATGCGGCCAGCGTGGTCGGTGCGGCGCATGCCGGTTGGCGCGGATTGGCGGCAGGTGTTATCGAATCGGCGGTGGCGGCCATGGGTGCTCCGGGCGAGAATCTCATGGCATGGCTTGGCCCGGCGATCGGTCCGCAAGCGTTTGAAGTCGGCGGTGAAGTGCGAGAAGTATTTGTCAGCCACGATTCGCAGGCTGCGGGCGCATTTGTGCCCACTGCCGATGGCAAGTGGCTGTGCGATATTTACGATCTGGCACGCCAGCGGTTGCGGGCCTTGGGTATTCGCCGTATCGCCGGAGCCGACTTTTGCACGGTTGCCGATGCGGAACGGTTTTTTTCCTACCGTCGTGATGGCGTGACCGGACGCATGGCCAGCCTGATCTGGCTGGAATAGAGGCCGGCAGCCTATAATCCCGCGCCCATGTCTGTACTTTCCTGGATCATCGTCATGTCTTTGGCTGGGGGCGCACTCAGTGTCGTCGCTGCGGCTGCGTTCGCGCTAAAGGCCAGTACGCAATGGGTGTCCTTGCTGGTAAGTTATGCCATCGGGGCGTTGCTTGGCGCGTCCTTTCTCGAAGTACTGCCCCATGCCATCACTGCCAGCGGCGATGCTTCCGTTACAACCGCAACGGTGCTGGGCGGGATTCTGGCGTTCTTCGTTCTGGAGAAGCTGGTGTTATGGCGTCATTGTCATATCGAGGCCTGCGAAGGCCACGAGCCCATAGTTCACAGCCATGGACATGAGCACGATCACGGCCGCAGCGGGCTGATGATTCTGGTCGGTGACACCTTCCACAACTTTGTCGATGGCGTCCTGATCGCGGCCGCCTTCATGGAGGATGTGCGCCTGGGAATCGTCACCGCGCTGGCGATGATTGCGCACGAGATTCCCCAGGAAGTGGGTGACTTCGTCATCCTGTTGCACTCGGGTTACAGCAAGGGGCGTGCGCTGGCCTTCAATCTGCTATCAAGTCTTGCAACCATGGTGGGCGCATTGCTGGCGTATGTGGCTTTGGGTCAGGTACAAAGTGCCGTTCCGGTGCTGCTTGCGCTGGCGGCGGCGAGTATGATCTATGTCGCGGTGGCCGATCTGATTCCGGGTTTGCACAAGCGCACGGAGATTCGCGCCACGGTGCAGCAAGTGCTATTGATCGGGGCGGGAATCGGAACCATCGTGCTTGCTCACCACGTCGTCGATCACTTCGCGGGATAGGCGGCTTCGTCGTCTTTGTGGCGTTCCCATTAGCCAAAGCAGTAATGCAAGCGGTGCCAGGCCGTAGAACAGAAAAGTCAGTACCCCGGCGGTGATCGATGTTTCGGTGGCGGCCATCAGCAGGGTGACATAGAGCCACCCGATCGCGATTACATACATGAGCCGATTCTACGGACATGCCGCGGCAATGGCTGCTTTCATATAATTGCTGGACTTCGGTTCCGGCTGGATTTACGGGATGGAAGACGGTGTTTGCATCTGCCCACCCATGTTCCGTTTGTCTTGACAGCACTTATTGTGCAGTGCAAAATATTAGTCGTTTAAATCGTCTATCAAGCTCGTTCTTGCCGTATCCCGTTTAGCTTGAGCCGATGACAATATTGGAGTCCTGGATGTCGTCCTCCCCAGATCAGAATGCCGCGCTGCAAGCCATGTTTCAGGCCGGAAGCGTGATGGCTCAAGGCTTTAGCCAGTTCCTCGCTGACCAGCAACAGAAACTATCCGCAACGTTACCGGGTACCGAAAACGCAGCTTTCAGCGCGGATACCGAGGCGCTAAAGAGACTGCAGCAGGAATGGATGGGACGGCACGCAGAGCTCTGGCAGGGCATGTTGAGCAAGGCCGTGGATAAACCGGCCCCGCAACTGACGGAACCTTCGCCGGGCGACAAGCGCTTCAGTCATCCGGCCTGGACAGATAGCCCGATCTACGACTATCTGCGCCAGTCCTACCTGATCAATTCAGAATACATGAATCGGATGGCCGAGGCGGCGCCGGTGGCAGATGGACAGGCAAAAAACCGCATGCGTTTTCTGACCCGGCAGATGGTCGACGCGATGGCGCCATCGAATTTTCTGGCAACCAATCCGGAGTTCGTCAAGAAAGCGCTGGAGACCAAAGGCGAGAGTATTCAGCAGGGCATCCAGAACCTGCTCGGCGATCTCGACAAGGGCAGAATTTCGATGACCGACGACAGCGCTTTCGAGGTCGGTCGTAATCTGGCGGTGACGCCAGGAGCGGTGGTCTTCGAAAACGAGTTGATGCAACTCATCCAGTATTCACCGTTGACGGAAAAAGTGTCGGAGCGGCCTTTCCTGATGGTGCCGCCGTGCATCAACAAATACTACATTCTCGATCTGCAGCCGGAAAACTCGCTGGTGCGCTATGCCGTGGAGCAGGGCAACACCGTGTTTCTCGTTTCCTGGCGCAATGTGCAAGCCGATCTCGGACATCTGACCTGGGACGACTATATCGAGAAAGGTGCGCTGACCGCGATCAAGGTGGTGCAGGATATCTGCAAGGTCAAACAGATCAACGCGTTGGGTTTTTGCGTTGGCGGCACCATTCTGGGTTCTGCGCTGTCAGTGGCGCGTATTCGCGGCGAAAATCCTGTCGCGTCACTCACCCTGCTGACCACACTCCTGGATTTTTCCGACACCGGCGAAATCGGCTACTTTATCGATGAAGCAGCAGTTCAAGCACGCGAAGCCGGTATCGGCAAGGGCGGGCTACTGAAGGGCAGCGAACTGGCGACAGTGTTCTCGGCTTTGCGCGCCAATGATCTGATCTGGCAATACGTGGTGGGCAACTATCTCAAGGGCAACAAGCCGCCAGCCTTTGATCTGCTGTTCTGGAATTCGGACGCCACCAATCTTCCCGGACCCTTCCTCGCCTGGTACCTGCGCAACATGTACCTCGAAAACAAGTTGCGGGTGCCCGGCAAACTCGAAATGTGCGGCGTCAAGGCCGACCTGGGTCGAGTCGATATGCCGGCCTTTCTTTACGCCAGTCGAGAGGACCACATAGTGCCGTGGAAAACCTCCTATCTGACGCGCAGTCTGCTTGGTGGAGAGACGACGTTTGTACTGGGTGCTTCAGGACATATTGCTGGCGTAATCAACCCGGCTGTCAAAAACAAGCGCAATTACTGGGTGAATGACAAGCAGACTGCCAATGCGGACGAGTGGTTCGACACCGCTTCTGAAGTCAAGGGTAGCTGGTGGCCGGTCTGGGCCAAGTGGCTCAAAGGCCATGGAGGCAAGGCAGTGCCGGCGCGCGCGCGCCTGGGCAGCAAGGACCATCCGGCGGGCGAGCCAGCGCCCGGACGGTACGTCAAGGAAAAGGCATAATGAAACTGCTGGATGCTCACGAGGGGCGTGGCTTCCGGTATGGCAACGCAATTGCCCCACCCAACAATAATCGAGAGGAGAACAAGAATGCTTAGAGTTGCATTGGTAACCGGCGGTATGGGCGGTCTCGGCGAAGCAATCTGCATCAAGTTGGCTGCGCTTGGCTACAAAGTGGTCACGACCTATAGCCCGACCAATACCAAAGCGCAGGAATGGCTGCGTACCATGAACGACATGGGCTACGGCTTCAAGGCCTATCCCTGTGACGTGAGTGACTTCGATTCCTGCAAGGCCTGTGTTGCAGATGTAACCAAGGACGTCGGCCCGGTGGAAGTGCTGGTAAATAACGCCGGTATTACCCGCGACATGACCTTCAAGAAAATGACCAAGGCCGACTGGGATGCAGTGATTCATACCAACCTCGATTCCACCTTCAACATGACCAAGCAGGTGATGGACGGAATGTCGGAGCGGGGCTGGGGGCGAGTGATCAATATCTCGTCGGTGAACGGCCAAAAAGGCGCGTTCGGTCAAACCAACTACGCGGCGGCGAAGGCCGGCATGCATGGTTTCACCAAGGCGCTGGCGCTGGAAGTGGCCAAGAAAGGTGTCACGGTAAACACCATATCACCGGGCTACATCGGCACCAAGATGGTCATGGCCATTCCCCAGGAAGTGCTCGATTCGAAAATTCTGCCGCAGATACCGCAGTCGCGTCTGGGCAAACCGGAAGAAGTTGCGGGCCTGGTGGCCTATCTGTCTTCCGAAGAGGCGGCCTTTGTGACGGGCGCCAACATATCCATCAACGGTGGTCAGCACATGTACTGATCCCCTCGGTTGAAGACTGCGACTTGCAGCGTGTCTTCCGCCCGAAAAGATTTTATAGACGTACAGGGAGTTACAAGCATGACAAAGAAAATTGCATTGGTAACAGGTGCGATGGGAGGCCTCGGCACGGCGATCTGCAAGGCGCTGGCTAACGAAGGGTTCACTGTCGCGGCGAACTGTCTGCCGAACTTCGCACCCAAGGATGAATGGCTGGCAAAGACCAAGGCTGAAGGCTTCGATTTTTTCGTTGCTGAAGCCGATGTCACCGATCTCGATGCTTGCGCGGCAATGGTTCAGAAGATCGAAGCTGAGCTGGGCCCCATTGATGTGTTGGTGAACAATGCCGGAATCACGCGCGATTCGATGTTCAAGAAAATGGACAAAGGTCAATGGGATGCCGTTCTGTCGACCAATCTCGATTCCGTGTTCAACGTGACCCATCAAGTGTTGAACGGCATGGCCGATCGTGGCTGGGGTCGCGTTATCAACATGTCATCGGTGAACGGCATCAAGGGGCAGTTCGGTCAGGCCAACTACTCTGCGGCCAAGGCCGGCATTCTGGGCTTTACGCGGGCAATCGCCGCCGAAGTAGCCAAGAAAGGTGTAACGGTCAATGCCATCGCCCCTGGCTATATCGGTACCGAAATGGTCATGGCGATCAAGCAGGATGTGCGTGATTCGATTGTGGCGACGATACCGGCCGGCAGATTGGGCAAGCCGGAAGAAATCGGTGCCTTGTGCGCATACCTGGTTTCGGATATGGCCGGCTACATGACAGGTGCCACCTTGAATATTAATGGCGGGTTGCACTATTCCTGATCGAGTCTGGTTGCCATAGATTGCCCGACCCCGCGTATGCGGGGCGGGCAAGATATTTCACCCAGATAGTAGAATGGTTTTTTGGAGGAGGACAAAATGGCCGGACAGAGCCGACTTATCAAGAAGTACCCGAATCGCCGTCTGTATGACACGCGCACCAGCACCTACATCACCCTGGCCGATGTCAAGGAGTTGGTTCTTGCGCATGAGGGCTTTCAGGTGGTCGATGCCAAATCAGGTGATGATCTGACGCGCGCCATACTGTTGCAGATCATTCTCGAAGAGGAAGCCGGTGGTGCGCCAATGTTTTCCTCGGATCTGCTGTCGCAGATGATCCGTTTTTACGGCAATGCGATGCAGGGCATGATGGGCAACTATATCGAGAACAACATCAAGTCCTTTACTGAAGTGCAGGCCAAGCTCAAGGAACAAGCCAAGACGCTGTATGGCGAACCCCAGGGCGACAGTCAGGATTTGTGGGCGCAGTTTCTGAAGTTTCAGGGCCCTGCCATGCAGCATATGATGGGTGCCTATGTCGCACAGAGTCAGAAAATGTTTCAGCAGATGCAGGACACCATGCAGGAACAGACGCGCAAGATTTTCCCCGGTGCCTACGTCAAGCCCGAAGACAAGGCCGAAAAGTAACAGACCATCTTGTGACGCGACGGAAAGCCAAGGCGCCGACAATCGGCTTTGTGTCGCTTGGGTGCCCCAAGGCGGCATCTGATGCGGAACAGATTCTCACCCGGCTGAGCGTCGAGGGTTATCAGATTTCCGGTAGTTACGCAGGTGCCGACTTGGTAGTGGTCAATACCTGTGGCTTTATCGATGCCGCAGTCGAGGAATCGCTTGACGCCATCGGTGAAGCGCTGGCCGAAAACGGCAAAGTCATTGTCACCGGTTGTTTGGGCGCCAAGAAGGATGCGGCAGGCAAAGATATTGTCCGCGCCGTTCACCCCAAAGTGCTGGCAGTCACGGGACCCCACGCCCTGGCGGAAGTCATGGAGGCCGTGCATTTGCATTTGCCGGCCCGCGCATCGGACGCGCATGATCCTTTTGTAGACCTGGTTCCGCCTCAGGGAATACGACTGACACCCGACCATTACGCCTACCTCAAGATTTCCGAAGGCTGTAACCATCGGTGCAGTTTTTGCATTATTCCCTCTTTGCGCGGCGATCTGGTTTCACGGCCGATTGGTGAAGTTTTGCGCGAAGCCGAAGTGCTGGCAGAGGCCGGTGTGCGAGAACTTTTGGTGATCTCCCAGGACACCAGTGCTTACGGAGTGGATGTCAAATACCGTACCGGCTTCTGGGGCGGTAGGCCGGTCAAGACCCGGCTCTTTGATCTGTGCAGCGAATTGGGCAGGCTCGGACTATGGGTTCGACTGCACTATGTGTACCCGTATCCCAGTGTCGATGATCTGATTCCGTTGATGGCGGAAGGCAAAATATTGCCCTATCTTGATGTGCCTTTTCAGCATGCCAGTCAGAGAATTCTCAAGTTGATGAAACGCCCTGCCTCGGCCGAGAAGGTGCTTGATCGCATCGCCGCCTGGCGAAAGGTGGTGCCGGAATTGACCATTCGCAGCACATTCATCGCTGGCTTTCCGGGTGAGACCGAAGCCGAATTCAACGAGTTGCTCGACTTTCTCGACGAAGCGCAGTTGGATCGGGTTGGCGCGTTTTCCTACTCACCGGTTGAGGGCGCCGGCGCTAACGCACTGCCAGGCGCGCTGCCCGAGGGTATCCGTGACGAGCGCAAAGCCCGTCTGCTGAGGCATCAGGAAGACATATCCACGCAGCGTCTGGAACGAAAAATCGGCCGCCGTATCCATGTGCTGGTCGATGATATCGACGAAGAAGGAGCCATCGCTCGCTCGGCGGGCGACGCTCCGGATGTCGATGGTGTCGTCTATATTTCCGACGGTCATGACTTGGAGATAGGTGAGTTCGCCGAAGTCAGCGTGATCGATTGCGATGTGCATGATCTCTACGCAACACTTGCGGTTCCGCTTTGATCGGCCGTTAGCATGAGTGAACTGATTACCGAACTGCGCGGCTTGCTCGGTGAGCGCAATGTGCTCACCACGGACGACGACATCGCACCGTACTGCACGGATTGGCGCCGGCGTTATTCAGGAAATCCGCTATGCGTGGCAATTCCGGGCAATACTGATGAAGTGGCTAACTTGGTGCGTGCCTGTGCAGCAGCTGGCGTGGCGATCGTGCCGCAAGGCGGCAATACGGGGCTTTGCGGTGGGGCAACACCAGTGGGTGGTGAAGTCGTGATCAGCCTGCGGCGTATGAACCGCATCCGCGCAATCGATGCCGATAACAACTCGATCACTGTCGAAGCCGGCTGTACGCTGTATGCGGTACAGGAGGCCGCGAAGGCAGCGGACCGTCTGTTTCCCTTGTCGTTGGCGGCGGAAGGCAGTGCCACGCTGGGTGGAAATCTGTCCACCAATGCTGGCGGCGTACAGGTACTGCGCTATGGCAATGCTCGCGAGCTGACACTGGGTCTCGAGGTGGTGCTGGCCGATGGCAGCATCTGGAGCGGTCTGCGCGCCTTGCGCAAGGACAATACCGGCTACGACCTGAAGCATTTGTTCATTGGCGCCGAGGGCACTCTGGGATTGATCACGGCGGCTACGCTGAAGCTGTTTTCACGGCCGCGAATCTATGCCACAGCCTGGGTTGCCGTGCCCGACCCAGCCGCGGCAGTGAGCCTGCTCGGGCGCTTGCGCGATGTGGCGGGCGACAACGTGACGGCGTTTGAAATTGTTGGTCGTCCGGCTCTGGATCTGGTGCTCAGGCATATTCCGAATTCACGCGATCCGTTGGCGGGCCAGCCGGAATGGCAAGTGCTGATCGAACTGAGTGGCAGCCGCGATGATTTGGCTTTTACCTTGGAACAGGCACTGGACGGCGCTATTGCCGATGAACTGGTGAGCGATGCTGTTGTTGCCGCCAGCGAAGCGCAAACCACCGCGTTGTGGGCGCTGCGCGAGAATATTTCCGAAGCGCAAAGAGTAGAGGGTGTCTCCATCAAACACGATATCGCGGTACCTGTATCCCGCATTGCCGAGTTCATCGCTCGTGCCGATGCCGCCTTGCGGCAACAGTTTCCACAAGTACGCATAGTGTGTTTCGGCCACATCGGCGATGGCAATCTGCACTACAACCAGTCGCGGCCAGATGCCCTGTCGAACGCTGAATTCATTGAACAGACCGAGGCGGTCAATCGCACTGTGCACGATCTGGTGCATCAACTCGACGGTTCGATTTCTGCCGAACACGGGCTGGGACAGTTGAAGCGGGAAGAAGTGTTGCGTTACAAAAGTGCGATTGAAATGGACCTGATGCGAGCAGTAAAAAGCGCACTCGACCCGCACGGTTTGATGAATCCGGGAAAACTGTTGTAAAAAGCGGGGTAGGGGCTTTACACACCGACCCTGCCTACCTATAATGCGCCCTCTCTTGTGGGGGTATAGCTCAGCTGGGAGAGCGCTTGCATGGCATGCAAGAGGTCCGCGGTTCGATCCCGCGTACCTCCACCACAAACGATACGTCCCTATCGTCTAGAGGCCTAGGACATCACCCTTTCACGGTGAGTACGGGGGTTCGAATCCCCCTGGGGACGCCAGATTCAACAGCAACGGGTGCCTGAGCAGGCACCCGTTGCTGTTTCCGGGTCTGCGATGTCGACGCAGACAACGGATTCATACTCGAACTTGAGGGCCATCCACTGCTTCGGGGGAAGCTTCCGCACTTGGCCGACGATGGCTTTCATAACGCCGGCGTGAGTAACCAGCACTGCGGCTTCCAGCCCGAGGCCGCAGATATCCGCAACGAAATCGAGCACCCGAGACTGCAATTGACCGACGGACTCGCCTTGTGGCGGGACAAAGCCCAACGGGTCGCTGGCCCATCCATTCAGCGCTTCACGACTGACCGTGTCCCAGGGTTGCATTTCCCAGATGCCAAAATTCATCTCCTGTACCCGAGGGTCGCTGAGCGGTGCCGGGTGCAAGGCCTCAGCCAGTTGCCGGCAGCGTTGTAGCGGGCTGGTATAGAGAGGCAAATGCTGCGGCAACTGAGGCCGGATGCGCGCGGCGGCAGCGGCAACTTCATGCATCAAGGGCAGATTCGTGCGGCCGTAGCACACGCCCTCGGCCACTTTCGGCGTTGGATGTCGGATCAGGTAAAGCTGCATAGCAGACCGAGATAAAACGCGACTTCGCTCAGTTGTTGTGTCGCGCCAAGGCAGTCGCCAGTGTAGCCGCCGATGCGTCGCAGGAAATAGCGCGCGGCAAGCAGCGTGCTTAGTGCGACTGCAAACAGTGCTACCAAAACTTCCTGCGGCGGCAGCAACAGGCAAGGCGCCAGACCGATGGCGAAGGCAATGGCCAATTCGTGGCTCGCCATGCGCTGTGCCAGTGGTTTGGATTTGGCGCTGGCGTCTTCGCGAACATAGTCGAGGAAGAAGATCAGCACGGTGGAAGCCAGGCGGGATACCGCATGCCCGGCGATCAGCGCCAACGTCAGAAAAGGTGGTCCGAAGTCCGTATCGAGTTCTGTGAGTGCGCTCCATTTGGTGAGCAGAATCATGCCGACACCGAGCGCGGCATAACTGCCGACGCGCGAGTCTTTCATGATGGTCAGCACCTGGGCCTTGTCCCAGCCGCCACCGAAACCGTCGCAGGTATCGGCGAAACCGTCTTCGTGAAAGGCTCCAGTGGCAAGAATGGTCGCCGCCATGCCGAGCAGTATTGCGATGCTGATCGGCAGCACCAGCGCCGCAAGTTCCGTCACACCCGCACCGATGCCGCCGATGATGATGCCGATCAGCGGGAAATAGCGCGCCGCGTGATCGAGTTGAAGCTGCGTATGCCCGACCCAGGCAGGGACGGGCAGGCGCGTGAAGAAGCGCAAGGCGGCAAAGAAATATTCCAGTTCGCGCTTCATCCGGCCTTTTCGCTGACGCCGGCCGACTCGAAACTGGCCATTTCGTTGATGAAGGCGCAGACGGCATTGAGCAAAGGCAGCGCCAGCGCCGCTCCCGTGCCTTCGCCCAGACGCAGGCCGAGATCAAGCAAGGGTTTGGCTTGCAACCAGTCGAGCTGCAGGCGATGGCCGGCCTCGTTGGAGCAATGCGCATACACGCAGTAATCAAGGATGGCCGGCGAAATCCGTGCAGCAACCAGCAACGCGCTGGTGACAATGAAGCCGTCGATCAGCAGTGTCATGCGCGCTTCTGCTGCAGCCAGCATGGCACCGGCCAGCATGGCGATCTCGAAGCCACCGAAGCGAGTCAAGACGCGCAATGCGTCTTGACTCGCTTCGGCTTTGCCCGAATGTGGGCTTCCCGTCTCAGCCTCCTCCGCCGCGAGGGAGATGTGACTGATTTGGGGCCGTTCCGTCCATGCCGTCAAAGCTTGCGCCAGCAGCGCGCGCTTGCGCTCCAGTCCGGCGTCGTCCAGTCCGGTGCCGCGTCCAACGCAATCGGCCAAGGGCAGGCCGGTGATGCAGTGAGTAATCAGGGAGGCCGATGCCGTGTTGCCGATACCCATTTCGCCAAAGGCGAGCAGATTGCAGCCCTTGGCGGCGAACTCGCGGGCCAGCCGGGCGCCGTTGTTCATCGCCGTGGCGCATTGCGCGTCGCTCATCGCCGCACCTTCGAGATAATTTGCCGTCCCGCCAGCGCCGACTTTTGCGGCGACCAGCTCCTCGCGCTCGCCAAAGTCGTGCGCGACGCCGGCATCGGCCACCACCAATTGCATTCCTGACTGACGGGCAAGCACATTGATGGCCGCACCGCCGGCGAGAAAATTTTCCACCATCTGCCAGGTGACTTCCTGTGGAAAAGCGGAAACGCCCGCCTTGGCCGCGCCGTGATCGCCGGCGCAAACCAGGACATGCGGATTGACGATTCGCGGTGTGAGACTTTGCTGAATCAGACCCAACTGCAAGGCCAGATCCTCCAGGCGTCCAAGAGCGCCCTGGGGTTTGGTCTTTTGATCGATCTTGTGTTGCAGATCGCTTGCCAGTTTGCGATCCAGAGGGGAAATTGCGTGGGCGATACCTGTTACCTGGGAATGCATCCGATTCTTCCTTTCAAGCGCAACGGGGCTTTGTTTCGCGCGTCCAAACGCAGAACAAAACCCGCGCCACGGGCTCATGAAAATGATCGGTCGGTCTTCTGGCTTCCGGATCGTCCTTCGCTTGCGCCTTCCCGGACATTTACTCAAACGCGGTCCAGTGGCTTCTTGCAAGCGTCGTCCCCGGTTACAGCGGCGGGCCCGCCACGGAATGAGGTAGGGATGCTTACCTGGCACCGTGTTCCCTGGAGATGTACTCATCAACATCTCCACCGAATCGACGCGAATTATGCGGCCTTGAGCTCGGTTCTGCAATAATCGGCCCATGATCGAACTCATTCTCGGTGGTGCCCGATCCGGAAAAAGCCTGCTCGCGGAGCAGCGCGCCGCCGCATCCGGTCTCGCGGTGACTTACATCGCCACGGCGCAGGCCGGCGACGAAGAAATGGCACGGCGTATCGCCCATCATCAATCGCGCCGCGCGGAACATTGGGCGCTGGTCGAAGAACCGCTGCACCTGGCTGAAGTCCTGACGGCGCATGCGGCGGCGGATCGCTGCCTGCTGGTGGACTGCCTGACGCTGTGGCTGACCAACCTGCTCTACGCAGGTTCTGCGGCTCGACAGGCGGAAGCCGGCGAAGAGGTGAATTGCGCTTTGCTGGCTTTCGAGACCTCCGCGCTACTCGACTGCCTGCCGCATCTTCCCGGCCGCGTGATTCTGGTCAGCAATGAAGTCGGCCTTGGCATCGTGCCACTGGGTGCCGCGACGCGTCTCTATGTCGATGACGCCGGTCGCCTGAATCAGTCCATTGCCCGTATCGCGCAGCGCGTCAGCTTTGTTGTTGCGGGGCTGTCGATGGAACTCAAGAGCCCGTCGCTCTGAATCGATTTACGGACCTGGACACTAGGCGTCCGGATTGGCGAAAAGTTCTTCCATCAGCGCAGTCTCTCGTTGCGTGACGATCGCCAGAAATTCGTCGGCGCCTTTCATGAAGCTGAAGGCATCGAATCCACGGTGCAGGAAGGAATGCAGGTCACCGAGTCCGGAAAGCTGAGCCGGACCGCTCATCAGCTTGAGCGAGATGCGGATAAGCGGAATGTGTGTCAGGCGATCCAGTGTTTTACCGATCTTGTCGATCAGGGCGATTTGCAGTTTCCTGTCCTTCATTCGTCCGCAACTGCGATAGGCTGCGGCATAGGCGGGCCAGTCAATGGCCTTGGCATTTCCGTGCTTGCGCAAAGCGAGCACCATGGCTGTGTCGAGTGATTCTGATAGCGTGTCCATTTTCACCGCTTCGAGCAGGGTCATCAGTGCACGCGCCGGCAATACATGGACCATGATCGGCACCACGCGTGCCAGTTCATCGTCGCGGGTACGAAAATCCTTGGGGCCGTAGAGATCACTCAGGAAAAACTCTGCTGCCGGGCGGTAGCGAGGACTGGCGAGCAGATCCGAATAGGTGCGCGCCAGCCGCGCTGCCTGCCATTCCTTGAGTCTTGGATAGTCCTGCGCTCCGGGCTCGCTAACCCGCGCGTTCCGCAGTTGTTGCGCCTCGGCGATGCAGGAGGCCAATTCCTGCCCGATCGCGTCCTTGTCGAGTTTCTCATCCATTGAGGCTTAATTATCCATCCAGCAATGCCAGCCGCGTTAGAGGGCCTTGCCTAAACCGCAGGCTGGTCGGCGCTTAAACTGAGACAATAATGTCGTGCCTTTATGGGAGAACGGGATGAATGCTTTGGAATCGGCAACACCTCAGACTGACCATTCTTCTGCATTTGGTGGCGTGTTTGGACGCATGCATACCGCGAGTCGGCGTAGCGTGATCACGGAAAAACAGGTTCGCGTGACGCGGCTTGACGCCTTGTTCGCGATGTTGCACGCCAATACCGCGCGATTTGTCGCTGCGATCGATGCCGATTTCGGACATCGATCAGAACACGAAACCCGGCTGCTGGAAATTTTTCCAAGTCTTGAAGCCATACGCCATGCCCGCTCGCATGTCGGTGCCTGGATGAGGCCACAGCGCAGATCGGCTTCGATCTGGTTTCGCCCGGGGCGGGCGAAAATTATTTCGCAGCCGCTGGGAGTCGTCGGCATTATCGTTCCCTGGAACTATCCCTTGCTGCTTGCCGTATCTCCGCTCGCGGCGGCGCTGGCGGCGGGCAATCGGGTCTTGATCAAGATGTCCGAATTCACCCCGCGTACCGGCGAACTGTTTGCCGAGTTGATCGCGCAGCATTTTGCCGAGGAGGACGTGGCGGTAGTGCTTGGCGATGCAACGGTGGGCGCCGAATTCGCGCGGCTGCCATTCGATCATTTGTTGTTCACCGGATCGACCCGGGTCGGGCACGATGTCATGCGCATGGCGGCCGACAATCTGACACCTGTCACGCTGGAGTTGGGTGGCAAGTCGCCGGCAATTATCGGCCCCGACTATCCGATGCAGAAGGCGGTCGAGCGCATCATGGTGGGCAAGCTGATGAATGCTGGGCAGACCTGTATCGCTCCCGACTACGTCATGGTGCCGGAAGGTCGCGAGCAGGATTTCATATCGGCGGCACGCGCCGTGGTTGCGCGCTGCTACCCCGATATGGCAAATACGAGGGATTACACCGCGATCATCAACGAACGCCACTTCCAACGATTGGAGGGCTATATCGCTGACGCGCAGGCCAAGGGCGCAAAAATCGAGCCTCTCTCGGCGGCGGTGGCCGACCCGGCAGGGCGCAGACTGCCTCCGCTGGCATTGCTGAACGTGGATGACGGGATGCAGATCATGCAAGACGAAATTTTCGGGCCGCTGTTGCCGGTGTTGCCCTACCGCGATCTGGATGCGGCGATAGCCTGGGTCAACCAGCATCCACGCCCGCTGGCGCTGTACAGTTTCGAGAACGATAGCGGTCGCCGTGATCGCGTGCTGAGCGAGACAATTGCCGGTGGCGTGACCATCAATGACACCATCCTGCATATCGCACAGGAAAATCTTCCCTTTGGCGGCGTAGGCCCCAGCGGCATGGGGCACTACCACGGCATTGACGGATTCAAAACCTTCTCCAAACAAAAAGGGGTGTTCTACCAATCGGGATTGAACGGCATGTCGCTTTTCAACCCGCCATACGGCGCCTTGTTCGAGCGCCTCACCCGCTTCCTGATCAGGTGACCTTCATGCCTGCGCGCCTTCAATTTTTCACGATCGCCATCATTGGCGGTTTTCCGCCAATGATGGCGTGATCCTGAAAGTCGGCGATGGCGGCACGGCAATTACGCTGGCTATTGTTCAGCGAACTCATGATCTACGCAATGCTCATCTATTGGCTTGCAGTGGGCACAGGCTGGGCACTGTCGCTGGTGCTCGGTCTGGCGCTCGCAAACTTCCTGTTTGTGCGCTTCCTGTTCGTCGGGCTGACCTTTGCCCTCATGCTGAATGGTCGAGGCGCCGTCCCGCCAGAGCTACGTATCGGCCTGGTTGGAGCGCTGCGCATGGTACTCGAGGAGTATGTCGCCCTATTGGTGCTGGCGGTTTTCGTCATGCCTTTCGAGGCTCTTTGGCTGGGGCCGGATCGTCTGGCGAAAACCAGGCCGGGACGCGTGCCGATACTGCTGATCCACGGCTACCAATGCAATCGCGGCTTCTGGTTCTGGCTGCGACCACGGCTAGAAGCCGCCGGCTGGATTGTGGCGACACACAACCTGGAGCCGGTGTATTCGGACATTGATGCGTATGTGCATGGTATTGCCAGGCGCATCGATGAAGTGCTGGCCGCCACCGGTGCGTCTCAGGTGATTCTCGTCGGACACAGCATGGGCGGCCTGGCGTCCCGCGCCTATCTGCGACGCCATGGCCATGCGAAGGTGGCGCGCCTGATAACACTGGGTTCGCCGCACCATGGCTCTCGCATGGCGAACCTGGGTCTGGGTCCGAATGCGCGTCAGATGCGCATCAACAGCCCATGGTTGAACGCACTCGGGGCACCCGGAGCGGTGCCACTGCCACCGGGCTCGGTGTCCATCTACAGTTGCCACGACAACTACGTGTTTCCCCAGCAGGCAGGTTCGGCGCTGGAAGAAGCGACTGACATCGCCATCGGCGGAGTCAGCCATCTGGGAATGGCCATTTCGCCTCTGGTGCTGGACAAACTGCTCAAGGCCCTGGAGTCGCCCGCGCCATGAGGCTATTACAGAGACCGCCCGAAGCTTCGGTTTGAATTTAATTGATCGGAAATGACATGAAGGAATTCGACTACATCGTAATCGGCGGCGGCCCTGGAGGTTGTGCTGTCGCGGGGCGGCTTTCGGAAGATCCCGCCATCAGCGTATGTCTTCTGGAAGCCGGTAAGGGCGATGATCAGACCCTGATCACGGTGCCCGTCGCCGCTGCAGTGATGCTGCCGACCACAATCAACAACTGGGCCTTTAAAACCGTACCCCAGCCGGGTCTCAACGGTCGGCGCGGCTATGTTCCGCGCGGCAAGGCGATGGGCGGCTCGACGTCCATCAACGCAATGGTCTACAACCGGGGTCATTCATGGGACTACGATCATTGGGCGACGCTCGGCAATGACGGTTGGTCCTGGAGCGAAGTACTGCCTTATTTCAAGAAATCCGAACACAACGAAGTGTTCCAGAACGAGTATCACGGGCAGGGAGGACCGCTCAACGTCGCAAAATTGCGTTCGATGAATCCCTTCCAGGAAATCTATCTTGAGGCTGCCCGCCAGGCCGGCTTCAAGATGAATAGCGATTTCAACGGCGCCGAGCAGGAGGGCATCGGCCTCCATCAGGTCATGCAGAAAAATGGCGAACGCTGGAATGCGGCGCGAGCCTACCTGGCCCCGCATCTGGCCAGCCGTCCCAACTTGACGGTGATCACCCAGGCACGCGCGCGACGCATCCTGCTCGACGGCAAACGCGCGCGAGGTGTCGAGTTCCTGCAAGGCAGCGAAATTCACAGCTTTCAGGCGAACCGCGAACTGATTCTTAGCGCCGGTGCCTTGCAATCGCCCCAGTTAATGATGCTTTCGGGAATTGGTGCGGGCTCTGAACTACAGCAATTCGGCATCCCCGTGATTCACGATCTGCCGGGCGTCGGCAAGAATCTGCGTGATCACATTGACTACATTTTTGCCTATCGCGCCAAGTCTCTTGAACTGCTCGGCTTCTCTTTGGGTGGCTCGCTTCAGCTTATCAAGGAGATCATGCGTTACCGCAAGCATCGCACCGGCCTGATGACGACGAATGGTGCGGAAGGCGGCGGCTTCCTGCGGCGTTTTCCGGACTCACCGGCGCCCGATTTTCAACTGCATTTTGTCGTCGGCATGATTGACGACCATCTTCGCAAAATGCATTGGGGGCACGGCTATTCCTGCCATGTCTGCCTGTTGCGACCGAAGAGTGTCGGCACGGTCAGTCTCGCCAGTGCCGACCCGGTAGCGGCGCCCAATATCGATCCGAAGTTTCTGGATCACCCTGACGATCTCGAGGCCATGGTCGAAGGATTCAAGCTCACCCGGAAGATCATGGACGCGCCTGCGTTGGCAAACGTCAGTTGCGGCGAACTCTACACCGCCGGGGTGCACACGGACGACGAAATACGCGAAGAACTGAGGGCTCGCTCGGATACTGTCTATCACCCGGTCGGTACCTGCAAAATGGGAAGCGATCCAATGGCGGTGGTCGATTCCCACCTGCGCGTGCATGGCGTCGAAGGCCTGCGCGTGGTCGATGCCTCGATCATGCCAACGCTGATTGGTGGCAACACCACAGCGCCGACCATGATGATCGGTGAAAAGGCGGCAGACATGATTCGCAGCGATGCCGGGCACGAAGCTTGATCGCAATGATGTTCAGAGCTTACGTAATACTGTCAGTGAACAAAACCGGCCACTGGCTGGGCGCTAAGACCTCGCTTCTGAATGACAGCACTAAACTCGTACGAGTCATACGGTGCTTACAAGCGGTGGCGCGCCTCTGCTAAGTGGATTGCGACGAGATGGTCGCCGCAACGACATGGCGAGCGCGGCGAGCGGCTCCCGGCGACATGCCGGTTAGTCTCTTGAAAGCGCGGCTGAAAGCGGCCTCGGAATGGTAGCCGAGCCGCTCCGCCACGTCGGACACGGTTGTGCGATCGTCGCGCAGGCGTGTCATGGCGTCCTCCATGCGCCAGCGGGTGGCGTATCGCATCGGTGGTTCGCCAACGAGTTCGGCGAAGCGTGCAGCAAATGCAGAGCGCGACATGGCGGCTTCCGCCGCAAGCATTTGTACCGTGAACTCGGTTGCGGGCTCGCGATGAATGAGCGCGAGGGCGCGACCAATCTGATCATCTTGCAGAGCGCCAAGCCAACCCTGTCGGGTAGCGGGTGCGCTGGCCATCCAGGCGCGGATAGCCTGGATTACCAGTACGTCGCAGAGTCGCGTGATGATGGTCTCGCCCCCTGGCCGAAGCGCCTGCGCCTCGGAGATGATGAAACGCAAGGTACTTTGCAACCATTGCGCTTCTGACGCGTTCCAGGCGTCGACGTGAACCAGGTTCGGCAGCATGCGCACGAGTTTCTTGGCCACCGGATGGTCGAAAGCGACGGCTCCACACAGCATGATGGTGGTGGGTCCGTCGCCCCTGTGGACCAGTCGCTCGTAGCGTTCCGAGACCTGCTCGGCCTCGAGCGAGAACAGATCCACGCAGGGCAGGCCGGGCTCGCTGACTAGCCGATGACCTCGGCCATGGGGCACAAGGCCGAGATCACCGGGCTGTAGACATTGCGGCGCTTCGCCCGGTATCTCAAGCCAGCTTCGACCCGCGATCACTATGTGGAACATCAGCGTGCCATCAAGTGCCGGTATGTCTACCCCAAATGGGGCCGAGATTTCCGAGCGGCAGTAAAAGGCGCCGTTCATTCGAAGGTGATGCAGCGCTTCACCGACCGGGTCGATGCGAGGCGTGCGATTGACGGAAGGCGTGTCGCTAGGCATGGTGATGATGCTACGGGAAAAGTACCGCGACGCCAAATAATCAGGTGTTTCGAGCACAAAACAGAGACTTTCAGGCATTCCCGCGCCAATCATCGACCCATATAGTGGACGCAACCTAACAACGCGTGGAGACAGAAAATGCAAGAGAAATTGAGAATCGTCGTAGTTGGCGCCACAGGTGGATCAGGACGTGCTACGGTGGAGCGCCTTTTGGCGCAGGGTCACTCGGTGACCGCGTTCTCGCGGAGCGCCGATCGTCTCATAGGGCTCTCCGAGCAGTTGACGACTATCAAAGGTGATGTCATGAACACCGACGAGGTTGACCGCGCAGTTGCTGGACAAGACGTCATTGTCGTCACCTTGGGAATCAGCGAAAACGTCTTGCGTGTCCGTTTTGTCGGTGCTGCACACACACCGGACAATGTTCGTTCGGCGGGTACGCGCAACGTTATCGCCGCCATGAAGAAGCACGCGGTCCGGCGGCTCGTGGTCCAGACGTCCTATGGTGTCGGCGAGACTCGCAGTCTCCTGGGTTTCGTTGAGAGACTGTTCTTCAGTCTTGTACTCAAGCCCCAGATGGAGGACACCGAGGTGCAGGAACAAGAGGTACGAAAAAGCGGAGTTGAATGGGTGATCGCCCAACCGGTTCATTTGACCGACGAGCATACCGGCCATGCACCATACGTTTCCGTTGTTGGCCAGACGCGCTTCAGAAAGGTAGCCCGCACTGCGGTAGCGAGCTTTCTGGCGCAAGCGGCAATTGTTCCCGACTATCTTGGCAGGTCCGTGGCTATTTCTGGCTAGGGTTTGTATCTCAGCAGCATGATCAGTCGGCAAGTACAGGTCAGCATTGAAGGATGAGCGGCTGTTTGAGATTTGGTAGCCGCGACTTGGGCCTGCAATGGAAAAACGACCGGCCCTGGCCGAACCGAGACGACCTGTCTCTTTGCCTGCTTGATTCTCACCCTGTTGTGCACAGCACTGCGAAGCAATAATCACGAAAACCGGATACCTCCATGAAACAGAAGGAAAGGGCCAGATCCAGAGAGAAAACCCCAATGGCTCTATCTTTCTTGGTGCGGGCGACTGGAGGCTCGCTGATGGCGAGTAGCGCCTTCCAACCGCCGTATCACCAACGCCGACTTTTCGCGGCGCCTCGCCTGGCTAGCGTTTTCTCGGATGTTATGTACCGATGGCAGGTAAATCACAATGATTGACACCGTCGTTCTGTTCTTCGTTTTTTGCTTGATCGCCGGTCCGGTGCGCTCGGAACTCAAACTCCCGGCGACCCTGTACGACACGCTGACAGTCTTCCTCCTGCTGGCCATCGGGCTCAAGGGTGGTGAGGGTCTTGCCACGCAAGAACTCAGTCCGCTGTTGCCGCAACTGGGTGCGGTAATCGTGCTTGGGGTGGTTCAGACGCTGATCGCCTAAGGCCTGCTGCGCGGTGCCGGCCGACAAACCCACTGGCGCGTCCTCGCGCACGAAGCATTTCTGATTAATGGTGTCACCCTGCTGCTGGGCGGCATTGCCATTGGCTGGGCAGCGGGGCTGGAAGGATTGGCCCCGGTCAAGGGACTGTTCTACGATATGTTCAAGGGTGCGTTGGTACTGTTTCTGCTGGAAATGGGTCTAATCGTCAGCCGCCAGGTCGGCGAGTTAAAAAACGCGGGCTGTTCCTTGTCACTTTCGGTCAGGCCTTGCCGCTGCTATCGGCACTGCTGGGGTTCGGCGTCGGCATGCTGATCAGCCTCTTGCCCGGCGGATTGGCTCTGCCCGACATCGCGTCGAACCGCAGGCTGCTGCAGTCGCGCGCGAATACCCGAATACCATTTCCCGGGCGAAGTGGCCATCTTCGCGCATGCGGAATTCGAAGTCGTGGCACTCAGGCAGCTGGGAACGCCGGCCATCCTTTATCCTATGCGCTACGCCGTCGATTACGCTGTTGAGGCAAACAGCGACCTTAGTCGCCCGAAGGAGCAACGTTCGTGAAACCTCTCGCCCGGATTCTTGCCGCCACCGACCTTTCCGCACCGGCACGCCATGCCGTGGGCCGCGGGTTTCGCATCGCCACAGAAACGGCCGCGGCTTATTCCGTCATCCATGCCACCGAACTAAATGCCCTGGACAGTCTTTCCGAGCTGCTCGGTGCGGACTTCTGCAAGGTCAAGCAGCGGCTGAAAGACGGTGCGCACGACGCCTTGCAACAGATACTGGCTGATCCCGCGCGCAACCAGGGCGTGGCTGCCGAGGCCAGGATTGTTTCGGGAGCGCCGCTGGAAGTCACCGCCGAGGAGGCCGACCGGCTCGATGCCGACCTGCTGCTGGGCAGCGTCACCAAACATGTGCTGGCCGAATCTCAATGCGATGTGCTGGTGATTAGCGATGCCGGCTCGCCTCGGGACGCTGACCGCGATGCTTGAACGCTGGCGCAAGCTGATCCCGACCCGTACGCAGCTGGAGAGTAACCGCTGGCTGGGCTGGCTGACGCCATTTCTC
>JAIPCF010000122.1 GCA_021738385.1 Sulfuritalea sp.
AAGCGGGAGGAAATTCATAGCTTCATTCTCCGCAGTCCATTCTTGAGGGCCGGGACATTGAAATTGATCAGGAGTCCGGTGGTTATTCCACTCAGGCGAAGATAAGTCAGTAACTGAGCTTCATGAATTGGCAGGAAGCCCTCAACGGTCTTGAGTTCGACAATCAAGGAGTTGTCAATCAGAAGGTCAATACGATATCCGCAATTCAATTCAACCGACTTGTACCGGACTGGCAGGGCAACCTGTCGTTCGACCTCGAATCCGGCATTCCCAAGTTCAAAGGCAAGACATTCCTCATAGGCCGATTCCATAAGTCCAGGCCCCAGAATTCGATGCACCTCGATTGCGGCGCCAATGACTTTCTCTGTCTTCGGGTCTCTCTGTGTCTCTGTGTCTCTGTGGTTCATGGTCTTATTCAAACCTCGTATCGAGGCCGGCTTCGGCCATTTCGGCGGCGCGCAGTTGAGCGCGGGCCTTGCTCAGCGTTTCCTGCCATTCCGAATCAGGATCGGAGTCGGCAACGATGCCGGCACCGGCCTGGACATGGATTTTTCCATCCTTGATGACAGCAGTACGGATCGCGATGCACAGATCCATTTCGCCGTTGAAGCCGAGGTAGCCGACGCTGCCGGCATAGATGCCGCGCTTCGAGGGTTCCAGTTCATCAATGATTTCCATGGCCCGTACCTTCGGCGCGCCGGATACCGTACCGGCGGGGAAGGTGGCCTTGAGCACGCCCAGGGCGCCTTCATCGTCTTTCAGTTCGGCTTCAACATTGGACACGATGTGCATCACATGCGAATAGCGCTCGACGATGAACTGGTCATTGACCCTGACCGTGCCAATCTTGGCCACGCGGCCGATATCGTTGCGGCCCAGGTCAAGCAGCATCAGATGCTCGGCGCGCTCTTTCGGGTCGGCCAGCAGGTCAGCGGCCAGCGCCTCGTCTTCGGCGACCGTGGCGCCACGCTTGCGCGTGCCGGCGATGGGCCGCACGGTGACGCGCTTGGTGCCGTGTACCTGACTGTTCTCTTCTTCCACGCGCACCAGAATTTCCGGTGAAGCGCCGACCACATGAAAATCCTCGAAGTTGAAATAGAACATGTAGGGCGAGGGATTCAGCGTGCGCAGTGCGCGGTAGAGCGCCAGCGGGCTGGCGGCAAAAGGCTTGCTCATGCGCTGTGAGAGCACCACTTGCATGATGTCGCCCTCGACGATGTATTCCTTGGCGCGGCGCACTGCTGCCTTGAAGGCTTCTTCGCCGAATTCGGAAACCGCAGGTGCGGAACGGGTGTGCACTTCGGCTGGAATCGTCACTGGTGCGCGCAGCTTTGCCAGCAGTTCCTTGAGTCTTGTCTGGGCCTGCTTCCATGCGCCGGGAAATCCCGGCTCGGCATACACCACCAGCGTCAATTTTCCGGAGAGGTTATCGACGATGGCGATCTCTTCGGAAAGCAGCAGCAGGATATCGGGTAGGCCGAGTGGATCCGGTTTCGCTTGCTCCGAGCCGGTGCGCGCCAGGCGGGTCTCGATATAGCGCACCGTGTCATAACCGAAAGCCCCCACCAGTCCGCCGCAGAAACGCGGCAGCCCCGGCAGGTCGGGCACCTTGAAGCGGGACATAAACTCGCTGATGTAGCTCATCGGGTTGGTATGGTCGCGTCGCTCGGCGACGCGGTTGCCGGTGAGCAGCATGATGGCGCCATCGACTACGGCGATACGGGTGCTGGCCGCCAGGCCGATGAATGAGTAGCGACCGAAGCGTTCGCCGCCCTGCACGGACTCGAGCAGGTAGGAGTAGGGATCGTTGGCCAGCTTGAGATAGATCGACAGCGGCGTGTCGAGGTCGGCAAAGGTTTCGAGCGTCACCGGAATACGGTTATAGCCCTCCGCCGCAAGGCGGTTGAATTCGGATTCAATCATGGGAACTCCACAGGTACGACTGCTGCAATGACAGGGGCGCGGTCAGAAATGCCGCCGCGAGGGAAAACAGGCGCTTAGATAGCGCGGGAGAGCCAGGGCCGCCAGGGCCAGGCCTCCGCCCCGAGGGCATGTTTCCGTGTCATGTGCAAATTGCGGTGGAGCATGTCAGGCAGTTTTCCGTGAGTCGAAAAAGTCGGCGCTGGCGATACGGCCAGCTGCATCCAAAAGCGACGAGACTATAGCATCGCAATCGATTCCTTGCACATCCTCGCCTTCGTTGTAGCCGTAAGGCACCAGGAACACCGGGCAGCCGGCAGCGCGCGCCGCGGCGGCGTCATGTTTGGAGTCGCCGATATGCAAGTTCTCTTCAGGCGTGGTGCCGAGTCGTTGGCATGCGTGCAGCAGCGGCATGGGATGCGGCTTTTTCTCCGGCAGGCTGTCACCTGAAACCGCGAAATTGAACCACATCGCCAAATGCGTCGCCGTCAGCAATGGTTCGGTAAAGGCGGAGGCCTTGTTGGTGATGACTGCCAGTGGCAAGCCAGCCGCGCGCAGCGCCTGCAAGCCTTCGAGTACGCCGGGATACGGTTTTGAGCAACGGCCGTTTTCAATGGCGTAGTGCTTCTTAAATATGTTCTGGGCTTGTTCCAGCGCGGTGGCATCAAGATCGGGCAGGCAGCGTTCGACTAGCTTGGGAATGCCCCGGCCGACAAAAGCAGCAACGGTTTCAATTTCAAATTCGGGCCGTCCGAGTTCGCGCATCATGCCGTTGGCGGCAGCAGCGAGATCAGGAACGGTATCGAGCAGGGTGCCATCGAGATCGATGGTGACGGAGCGGATGGCTTTCATGGGCGCAAAGATAGCACGGCTTCTCGGCAGCTCTCGAAACAGCGTAGATGCCGTGATAGCGTGGTTTTATCGGCGTCTGGCAAAGAGTTTTATGGCGAGCCTAGACCCAGCATTGCTCGGGCTTCTGCTGGGTTGGCGATTTCGCGCCCGGCATTGCGGGCGCATTGTGCGAGCGCTTCGATCAGCGCTCCGTTGCCGCTGGCGCGGCTACCGTCCGGCAGATAGAACGTGTCTTCGAGACCGGTGCGCAGCATGCCGCCCAATTCGGCGACGCGCTGGTGCAGCGGCCATATCTCCTGGCGGCCGATCAAGGTGGCTTGCCAGAGAGAATCCGGTTCGACCCAGCGCAGCAGCAGTTGCAGCAAGTCGGCATCGATGGGCATGCCGGAGGCTACGCCCATGACAAAGTTGTACTCGGCATGATCTGCAAGTTGTGGTGACATCGCGGCCTGGCGATACATGCCGACCGAACGCACGATGCCGACATCGAAGCATTCGAACTCGGGGCGCGTGCCGGTTTCCGCCATCACGTCGAGGAAGGCTTGCACTTTCTCCACAGGATTGTCGAAGACCATTGGCGGCCAGGCCCAGCGCCCGTCGTTGCGCAATTTCAGATAGTTCAGCGTACCGGCGTTGCAGGCCGCGATCTCGGGCTTGACACGGCGAATGCAGGCGGCCGGACCGGAAATGTCGGCGCCGATCACGCCGGTGGTGAGATTGATGATCACGCCGGGACAGGCGGCGCGAATCGCGTCCACGATTTCTGCCGCGACCTCTGGGTCCCACGAAGGCAAGTGACCCATGCCCGGCTCTTGGCGGCGCAAATGCACATGCATGATTGCGGCGCCCGCGTCATAGGCTTCGCGCGCCGCCGCCGCCATCTGCTGCGGAGTGACAGGCACCGGATGCTGTTGCGGATCGGTCAGTACGCCAGTCAGCGCGCAGGTCAGAACGGCTTTGTCAGTGGCTTGCATCATGTCTCCTCAATCGTCAGTTCGATCAGCACGGCGCCGGCTTCAATCTGCTCGCCAACTCGTGCCCGCACCGCAACGACGGTGCCTGCAGCGTTCGCGACGACGCGCATTTCCATTTTCATGGCTTCGATGATCGCCAGCGTCTGCCCTGCAATCACCGTGTCGCCAGCGCCGACTTCCAGTCTCGTGACGGTGCCGGCGACGGCCGCTCTTGCGGTGCCTGAATCGTGTTCTGCGGCGACGAAGGGGAGGGGCGATGACTCTTCGAAGACAAACACTGCCGTGCCACGCGACAGGTAGAGCGTGTCGCCGACGCGATGCACGATGGCGTGCGCGATGACACCATTAACCGCGTAACGCAGTCGGCCATCGTCCTGAGATATCAACTGTACTTTTATCGCCGTCTCACCAGCGCCGACTTTTAAGCTGCCGTCCGCCGAATCGATGCGCAGCTGTTTTGTCTCGCCGCCGCAGATCAGCATTAGATCGAATCCTGTGACGCTGTCGGAGCGCCAACCGCTCTGGCCGGCAAACAGCGCGCCGGCCAGTTGCCAATCGGCCTCTGTCGGTTGCGGGCGGTCCAGGATTGCCTCACCGCTGTCGGTCCACTCATCGAGCAGCGTGGTGTGCATGGTTGCGGCACGAAAGCTTTGGTGGTTGATCAGGTCGCGCAGGAAATGACCATTGGTGTTTACGCCCAGCAAGGGCGCATCCTCCAGCGCCGCCGTGAGGCGTCGGATGGCGTCGTTGCGGTCGCGCCCGTGAGCAATCACTTTCGCCAGCATCGGGTCGTAGTAAGGCGTAACCATGCCGCCTTCGACAACGCCGGAATCAATCCGCAGACCGGGACGCAGCGCATGCTCAGGTTGAAATCGCAATATTCGGCCTGTCTGCGGAGCGAAACCGGAATAGGGATCTTCGGCATACAAGCGTGCTTCGATGGCGTGGCCGCTGAAAACGATCTCGTCCTGGCGCAAGGGCAGCGGTTCTCCAGCCGCGACGCGCAACTGCCACTCGACCAGATCCAGTCCGGTGATCATTTCGGTGACGGTGTGCTCGACCTGCAGGCGCGTATTCATTTCGAGGAAATAGTGACGCTGTTTCTGATCGACAATGAACTCGACCGTGCCAGCTCCACGGTAGCCGACCGCCAGTGCCGCTGCCACAGCATCGCGCCCCATGGCTTCGCGCATGGTTGGCGTGACGATAGGTGAGGGCGCTTCTTCAATCACTTTCTGCCGCCGGCGCTGCGCGGTGCAGTCGCGCTCGCCCAGATGCACGGCATTGCCGTGGGAGTCGGCAAAGATCTGGATCTCGATATGCCGGCTGTCGAGAATCAGGCGCTCCAGCATCAGCGTCGCGTTGCCGAAAGCGGCCAGAGCCTCGCGTCGTGCGCCGGCCAGTGCCTCGGGCAGTTCCTCTGGCTTGAGCGCCTGGCGCAGACCACGTCCGCCGCCGCCGGCCACCGCCTTGACCAAAATCGGATAGCCCAATTTCTCGGCCTCGGCGCGCAGTCCTTCGTCGCTTTGATCTTCGCCCAGATAGGCGGGGGCGGTCGGCACACCGGCGGCCAGCATGCGTCGCTTGGCATCGGCCTTGTCGCCCATCGCGGCGATGGCTGCGGGTGGCGGGCCAATGAACACCAGGCCGGCATCAAGGCAGGCCTGGGCGAAGCCGGCGTTCTCGCTGAGAAATCCGTAGCCCGGATGTACCGCGTCCGAACTCGTGCGCCGTGCCGCATCGAGCACCGCGGCGACATTGAGATAGGACTCGATGGCCGGCGCCGCGCCGATACGCACCGCTTCATCCGCCAGTTTTACGTGCGGCGCGTCGATATCGGCGTCGGAGTAAACCGCTACCGTGCGATAGCCCAGCGCGCGCGCCGTGCGCATGATGCGGCAGGCGATCTCTCCGCGGTTGGCAATCAGAATCTTGCGGAAAGGCATGAAAATCTCACCACAGAGACACAGAGACACAGAGAGACCAAAATGAATCTTTCCCCATCGCTTTTCCTCTGTGCCTCTGTGTCTCTGTGGTTCCGGTTTTTCTCATCGCGGCAGCGTGCCTTCGAGCTTGGCGATAATGCCGAGCATGACTTCATCGGCGCCGCCGCCGATCGATACCAGGCGGCCGTCGCGCCAGGCGCGCGAAACCGGATTTTCCATGGTGTAGCCCATGCCGCCCCAATACTGCAGGCAGGCATCGGCGACTTCGCGGTCGAGACGTCCGCATTTGAGCTTGGCCATCGAAGCCAGCTTGGTCACGTCCTTGCCGGCCACGTAATCTTCCACGGCGCGGTACGTCAATGAGCGCAGTGCTTCAACTTCAGTGCGCAGTTCAGCCAGGCGGAAATGCACCACTTGATTGTCGAGGATGGACTTGCCGAAGGCCTTGCGCTCGCGCGTGTACTCAATGGTCTGGTCGATCATGTTGTCCATCATGCGCAGCGAACTCGCCGCCCCCCACAGGCGCTCCTCCTGGAATTGCAGCATCTGGTAGGTGAAACCCATGCCTTCCTGGCCGATCACGTTGGCCTGAGGCACGCGTACGTCGTCAAAGAACAGTTGCGCGGTGTCGGAGGCGTCCATGCCGATCTTGTGGATCTTCTGGCGGCTGAGGCCGGTGGCGTTCAGCGGCACCATGATCAACGACTTGTTCTTGTGCGGCGCGCCTTCCGAGGTATTGACCAGCAGACAGCACCAGTCGGCCTTCATGCCGTTGGTGATCCACATCTTGCTGCCGTTGATCACATAGTCGTTGCCGTCTTTCCTTGCAGTCGTCTTGATCGCCGCGACATCCGAGCCGCCGCCGGGTTCAGAGACACCGATGCAGCCCACTGCATCGCCGGCAATCGCGGGCACCAGAAATTCACGTTTCAGCGCATCGGAGCCGAAGCGCGCCAGCGCAGGTGTGCACATGTCGGTCTGTACGCCAATGGCCATCGGCACGCCACCACAACTGCAATCGCCGAGCGCCTCGGCCATCACCATGGAATAGGAAAAATCCAGTTCCTGCCCGCCGTACTCGGCCGGGTACTTGAGGCCCAGCAGTCCCAGATTGCCGAGTTTTTTGAAAACTTCATGCGAGGGAAACTGCTCGGCGGCTTCCCAGGCGGATACATGCGGATTGAGTTCCTCGCGCACAAAACGGCTGACGGTGTCGGCAAGCTGGCTATGTTCGGCGGTGAATTGCATGGGGAGATCCTTAGTCGGGGAAATTCTTGAACCACAGAGGCACAGAGACACAGAGAAAAGCGTAACCTGGCCTTTTCTTTGAATTTCTCTGTGCCTCTGTGTCTCTGTGGTGAAGCCTTTGCATTTACAGCCTCGCGACGCCGAAGGTATTGGGGTGCAGAGTACGCGCCGCACCTTCGGTGACGATATCAAGGCAGAGCCCCAGCACGCGGCGGGTATCGCGCGGGTCGATGATGCCGTCGTCCCACAGGCGGGCGGTACCGAACAGCACCGAGGATTCCTTTTCCAGACGTGATCGCAGGCCCTCGCTCATCGCCGCCAGCGCGGCCTCGTTGGCGGGCTGGCCGGCGCGTTCGAGCTTGGCGCGGCCGACAATTTCCATTACTTTGGCTGCTTGTGCCGCGCCCATCACTGCGGTGCGCGCCGAGGGCCAGGAGAAAATGAAGCGTGGATCGAAGCCGCGCCCGCACATGCCGTAGTTGCCCGCACCAAAGGAGCCGCCGAGCACGATGGTGAGCTTGGGTACGCGCGCGTTGGCCACGGCCTGGATCATCTTCGAGCCGTGCTTGATCGCCCCGGCGCGCTCGGCCACCGAGCCGACCATATAGCCCGTGGTGTTCTGCAGGAAGATCAGCGGCGTGTCGCTTTGGTCGCACAACTGGATGAACTGCGCGGCCTTGACCGAGCCGTTGGGCTGGATCGGCCCGTTGTTGCCGAGGATGCCCACCGTGTGCCCATGCAGACGGGCATGACCGCAGACCGTGTCGGCCGCGTAGCTGGCCTTGAATTCGAGAAAGTCGGACGCGTCGACCAGACGGGCGATGACTTCGTGTACGTCGTAGGGTTCGCGCTCGTCGGCGGGGACGAGACCGAGGAATTCTTCGGTAGGGTAGAGCGGCGCGGGAAAAGTCGGCGCTGGTGGGCTTTGCATGCCTGGGACGCCGCTTTGGCGGACCCCGAAGGGGAGTTCCCGACAGGCAAGACCAGGGCAGGCAATGGTGCTCCAGTTGAGTTTGTCCATCACATCGCGTGCCGTCGCCAGGGCATGCGCATCGTTCTCGCAGAGGTATTCACCGAGGCCAGTAACACTGGCGTGGGTCTCGGCGCCGCCGAGCGATTCTTCGTCGGTTTCCTCGCCGATTGCTGCCTTGACCAGTGGCGGGCCGGCCAGATAAATGCTGGAGCGATTACGCACCAGAATCACATAGTCTGACAGCCCCGGCAGATAGGCGCCGCCGGCTGTGGATGCGCCATGAACCACCGCAATCTGCGGGATGCCGGCAGCGGAAAGTCGTGCCTGGTTGGCAAAGCTGCGGCCGCCCTCGATGAAGATTTCCGACTGATAAACCAGATTGGCGCCGCCGCTTTCCACCAGATAGATCAGCGGCAGACGGTTGTCGCGGGCGATCTCCTGCGCGCGCAGGCTTTTCTTCAGACCCATCGGCGGGATGGTGCCGCCCTTGATAGCACTGTCACTGGCAAACACCACGCAGCGCTTGCCGCTGACGGTGCCGATGCCGATGATGGAGCCGCCGCCCAGTACCGATTTGTCGCCGTCATCGTCGTGCATGCCGAGCCCGGCCAGCGTGCAGAACTCGATGAAATCGCTGCCGCGATCCAGCAGTCGCGCCACCCTCTCGCGGGGCAATAATTGACCGCGCTTTTCGAACTTTTCACGCTTTGATGCCGACTCGTCGCGTACTTTCTGTTCCAGTGCACGAACTTCCGCCAGCCGTTCGCTCATGCGCGCGACGTTGGCGGTGAAGTGTGGCGAGCGCGAATCCAGCAAGGATGTCAGCTGTGGCACCTCAAGATTCCTTCAGCACGTCCGGCGTCACGCTGCGGTGAAAGCCATCGAATGCCAGTGCGCTCCGGTGGTTCGGAATCGGTAACAAGGCAGATTCGAGCGGCGCACCACCGTCGATGGCCAGCGTGACGCCGGTGATGAAGGCCGCGGCGGGTGAGAGCAGAAAGCAGATCGCGGCGCTGACTTCGGATTCGGTGCCGAGGCGGCGCAGCGGCACATGGTTTTTCAATGTCGGAATCAATTCTCGCACCGGGCCTTTATAGCTGTCCAGACCCGACGACGCGATCCAGCCGGGAGCGACAGCATTGACCCGCACGCCGCTGGCCGCCCATTCAACGGCGGCAGTTTTGGTCAGATTGGCCATGCCGGCGCGCGCCGCGCCCGAGTGTCCCATGCCCGGCATGCCGCGCCACATGTCGGCGGTCATGTTCACGATGGCGCCGCCATGCCGCTGCATGGATTGAGTGTAGATCTCGCGCATCATCAAAAAACCGCCGGTCAGGTTGGTCGCCAGCACGGTCTCGAAACCCTTCTTGTTGATGGTGGCGAGCGGCGAGGGAAACTGGCCGCCGGCATTGTTGACCAGGCCGTGAATGCGGCCGTGCCGGCTCACGGTGTCGCTGACGGCGGCCTGCAGCGCCTCTTCATCGCGAATATCGAAGGCGGCGATCTCGGCTTTGCCGCCATCGTGTGCGAGTTCGTCGGCGACTTTTTGCAACTTGTCGTGGCTGCGTCCGGTAAGAATCACCGTGGCGCCCAATGCCGCCAGTTCATGGGCGACGCAACGACCGATGCCGCTGCCGCCACCCGTCACCCAATGCACCTCGCCGGCAAACAGGCCGGGACGCAATACGCTGGCGTAGCGGGAAATGCGGTCGCCTTCGTTGGTTGGGGAACGGCTCATGCGCGGGTCTCCTTTCCAGCTTCGATATCGTTATGCTATCGATAGCTTACGTTAACGTCAACAGTCTATCCATAACGGTAGAATTATCTTGAATGTGTGATATTGGCTTGCTAGTATGTCGCGTTATGAATGCAGCGACCAAACGCAAGACCGCTACGCAGGACCCGGCATTGACGGGTGAGGGCGAGCTATACGGTATCACCGAGCTGGCGCGCGAATGCGGTATTTCCTTGCGCGCGATCCGCTTCTACGAGGACAAGGGCCTGCTGGCGCCGCGCCGCATCAACGGCGGCCGCGCCTATACGCGGCGTGACAAAGTGCGGCTGGGGTTGATCCTGCGCGGCAAGGCAGTGGGCATGTCGCTGTCGGAAATCGAACATATTCTTTCGCTCTATGGCGACCACGGCGAAGGCCATGCACAGCAGCTCGACTATCTG
>JAIPCF010000123.1 GCA_021738385.1 Sulfuritalea sp.
CGCTGGAATCCGGAAGAGATGCTGGTGGCGTCGCTATCGTCCTGCCACATGTTGTGGTACCTGCATTTGTGCGCGCAGGCAAAAATCACGGTGCTGGCCTATCACGACGATGCGCAGGGCACGATGGTGGAGGGTGCCGATGGTGGGGGCCATTTTTCGCAGGTCACGCTGCGTCCGGTGGCGACGCTGGCGGCAGGTAGTGACGAGGTTGCGGCGAAGGCGCTGCATGAGCAGGCGCATCATCTGTGCTTCATCGCCAATTCGGTTAACTTTCCGGTAGCGATAGAGCCGACAGTTCGGCTAGCCATTTGAATGGCGAAATGATTGAACGCATTGCGGCCGATTTTCTTGTCGTTCTGCACCTTGGCTTCATCATTTTTGTCGGGCTGGGTGCATTGCTTTGCCTGCGCTGGAAAAAGATTGTCTGGCTGCATCTTCCAGCAGTTGTGTGGGCGGCGGCAATCGAATTCCGGCGAGGCATTTGCCCGCTGACGCCGCTGGAGCAGCAGCTAAGGCTGGCGGCAGGTGAGGCGGGCTATTCGGGTAGTTTCATTGAACACTATCTGCTGCCGGTAATCTATCCGGCCGGACTTGACGCTACTTTCCAGTACATCCTCGGTACGCTGGTGATTTTGGTCAATCTTGTGACCTACGGCTGGGTGGTGTTCCTGCGCTACCGCCGTGGGTCCAATCAATAATTTATAGCTTATTCGCCAAAGAACCCTGATTCCAAAACCGAGTCATCAGCGTTGTAGAGGGTTCCAATTCCCTCTCGTTTGCTGTTCTTGAATCCGCCAACATACCTTCTGCCATTGGCATAAGTCAGCGTGCCGGCTCCGTCAAATTTGCCATCCTTGAATGAACCTGCATATTCGTTGCCGCTGTAGGTCAGGGTGCCTTGCCCGGTCAGTTTGTCGTCCTTGAAATCGCCGACGTATTTGTCGCCATTGGGAAAGGTGTAGGTGCCTTTGCCGTTTCGCAGTCCTTTCTGGAAGTCACCGACGTACTTGCTGCCATCGGCCCAGGTCAACGTGCCTTTTCCGTCACGCTGGTGATCCTTGAATTCCCCAACGTATTTTTCTCCCTTGGCGGACGTATAGCTGCCTTTGCCGTTGAATTTGTCATCCTTGAATTCGCCAACGTAACTGTCCCCTTTGGCAAAGGTAAAGCTGCCTTGCCCGTGTAACTTGTCCGCCTTGAACTCGCCGGTGTACTTGTCTCCGTTGGCCAATTTCAGCGTGCCTTTGCCGTGAAACTTGTCGTCCTTGAACTCGCCGACGTAGGTGTCCCCGTTGGCGGATACGAGCGTGCCATTACCGCTGCGTGAACCGTTCCTGAACTCCCCGGTATAGCGACCGCCCGCGGCCCAGAAATAGCTGCCTTGCCCGTGGCGGATACCCTTCCAGAAGTCGCCGACGTATTTGTCGCCTCCAGGAACGACTTCAGTTCCCAAGCAATTGGTCCAGGGAACGTCATGCGAGGCCGGGCAGGCCGGCAGGCGGCCTTGCGCAAAAGCGCTTTGCGAGAACAGCAACATCAGCAGCATCAATGGTTTTTTCATGTGCTCAATCCTGTTTGAAGCGGGACGTATCCAATTGCGCGGTGGCGGTGATGCCAAGTGCGGTACTTGAAGGATTCTACGCCGCGGGATGACCGGTGAGTTCGCCAAACCGTTTCAGGCTTCCGCCAAAAAACCGCGGATAGCCGCACTGACTTGTTGCGGATGTTCGTGAACTACCCAGTGGCTGCCTTCCGGGATGCGCCTGATGCGCAAGTCCGGCACCAGATCTTCAAGTCCGTCGAGTAGCACGGTGCCGAGGGCGGTGTCCGCTTCACCCCAGATCACCAGTGTTGGCACATGCACCATTAGCGCTTGCGCATCGAGCTTGAGTGCGGCAGCACCGGGGTCCTCGGGGGTCGGCGGATAGAGCGGTGTGGCCCGATACAGATTGAGCGCGCAATCCAGCGCTCGTGGCTGCGCCCAGGCTTCGCGGTAAAGTCGGATTTCTTCTTCGCTCAGTGCGCAGTGGCCGTCGGCTGTATGGCTGAACATCTTCAACAGGCGTTCGTAGTTGTTTTCCGACATCACGCGCTCGGCCTTGGCAGTGCGCAGAAAAATCATGTAAGCGCTGGCCGCCTGCTGCTGCGGGTCATTAGCCAGCGCACGGGCGAAGGGCACGCTGTGCGGTGAGTTGATGATGACCAGTTTCTTTACATACTGAGGGAAGGCTGCGGCGAAGGTCCAGGCGATGGCGCCGCCCCAGTCGTGGGCGACGAGAATGCAGGATTTGTCCTCGCGGCCAGTCTGCAGATGTTCGATGAGTTGGCGCAGGTCTTCGAGCAGCACCTTGTAGCGATAGGCGTCGACGCCCTCGGGCTTGTCGGACAGATTATGGCCGCGCAGGTCGAAGGCCACCGCATGGTGGTCCTTGCCGAATTCGTCGAGCTGGGTTTTCCATGCGTAGCTGAATTCGGGGAAGCCGTGCACGAACAGCATCAGGGGTGCATCGGTCGCACCTTCGGCGATGCAGTGCAGGCGGATGCCGTTGACCGGTGCGAAGAAGTGCTCCATTGATCAGTCTTTGAAAACCGGATCACGCTTTTGCATGTTCGCGGCACCGGCTTCGAACAGGTCTTTCGACATCAGCATGGCGGCATTCCAGGTGGCGATGTAGTTCAGACCGTCGGCCACCGAGTGATCGCGGGCGTAGGTGATCATTTCCTTGCAGCCGCGGATCGACAACGGCGACTTGGCAGCGATGGTCCGCGCGATTTCCATGACGCCGGCCATGAGAGCTTCAGGCGACTCATAGCAACGGTTGACCAGTTGTATCTGCTGCGCCTCGGTGCCTTCAACCCTGCGTCCGGTGTAGGCCAGTTCGCGCGCCATACCTTCGCCGATCAGGCCCGGCAAACGCTGCAGGGTGCCGACATCGGCCGTCATGCCGACGTCGATTTCCCGAACCGAGAACCAGGCGTTGGCCGAGCAGTAACGCATGTCACAGGCGGTGACGAGGTCGATGCCGCCACCGATGCAGGCGCCATGCACGGCTGCCAGCACTGGCTTGCGGCAGCGTTCGATGGAGGTGAGGGTGTCCTGCAGCTTGAGAATCAGGCGGCGCAGCTTTTCGCGGCGGCGGCCGTCGCAGTCGTCCTCGATCTGGGGGCCAAGGCCCATCAGCATGGCAAGGTCGATACCCGAGGTGAAATACTTGCCGCGTCCGACCAGCACGCCAACGCGGGCTTCGGGGGTGGCGTCCAGCCATTCCATGGCCTGCTCGATTTCGTACCACATCGGTTCGCTCATGGCATTGGCCTTTTCGGGCCGGTTGAGCGCAATGGTGGCGACGCCGGCGTCGAGCGATACATCGAGCGTGGTGAAGTTCATGGGGGCTCCTTTGCGGTAAATACATTTTGTCAGCCGTCAGCCTGGCGAAAGCCGGGGTCCAGTGTCTTCGCTGGCCTGGATTCCGGCCTGCGCCGGAATGACGGATGTGGTGGAACTGAAATTGTCGCGCAATTCGCGCTTCAACACCTTGCCGATAGCGCTGCGCGGCAGGGACTCGACGATCTCGACCGCGGTGAGGCGCTGGGTCTTGCCGAGGCGTTCGTTGGCCCAGCTTCGCAGATCGTCCGCCGCGCTGCCAGCCGTCGCGCCAGCGCCGAGTTTTGTAACGACAAATGCTATTGGCGTTTCACCCCAGCGCTCCGACGCTACGCCGATTACCGCCACTTCCGCGACGGAAGGATGCTGAATCAGCACGGCTTCCAGATCGCTGGGATAGACGTTGAATCCGCCGGAAATGATCATGTCCTTCTTCCGGTCCATCAACGTCAGAAAGCCGTCGTCATCGAAGCGGCCGACATCGCCGGTGCGGATGAAGCGTTTGCCGTCGGGCGCGTACCATTCGGCCTCGCGGGTTTTCTCCGGCTGGCGGTGATAGCCCCTCATCATGGCAGGCGAATGGCCGACCACTTCGCCGATCTCCCCGGGAGGGACTTCGCGGCCTTCATCGTCAATCAGGCGGATATCGCTGGTGGGCGCCGGCTGGCCCACCGTGGCCAGTTTGTCCGGGTGTTCGTGGGCAACCAGCACGCAGGTGCCGCCGCCTTCAGTCATGCCGTAATACTCGACCAGACCGCCGGGCCAGCGCTTGAGGATGTCGGCTTTCAGAGCGCCGGAGAAAGGTGCACTGGTGCAAAATTTCATGCGGAAACTGGAGAGGTCGTAGCGATCGAAGTCCGGGTGGGCCATCATGCGGTTGTACTGCACGGGGACCAGCATGGTGTGGGTGACCTTGTGTTTCTGCGCCAGCTCCAGGTATTGGCTAGCGTCGAATCTGGCCATCAGCACCACGGTGCCGCCGAGAACCACGGTGGGAAAGAAGCTGACCAACGTGGTGTTGGAATACAGGGGTGTGGAAATCAGGGTGACTGCGTCGGGCCCATAGTCGTGGTCGAGGGCGCGCTGGGCATGGACCCAGCGCATGCCGTGGGGCTGGACGATGCCCTTGGGCGTACCGGTGGTGCCTGACGAATAGATGATGTTGAAGGGCCACTCGGGCCGGATGTCGACCGGTACCAGCTCCGCTTCGGCGGGCGCCAGCCAGCGGGACCAGGGCTCGCCGCTCGCCATATCGTCAAGCGCGATGAAGCGGGCCTGGATATCGGCGCGTACTGCTTCCAACTGCCGGGCTGTGGCGGCGTCGACGAACATCAGCCGTGCTTCCGCATTGGCGGCCATATCGGCCAAACTTTGCGCTGTGGATGAGGGCGCCAGAGGCGCCACCGCCACGCCGGCGCGCAAAGCACCGAGAAACACCATGGCATATTCAATCGAGGTTGCAGCGCAGATAGCCACGGCTTCGGTGGCGCGAATACCGTCGCGCTGCAGGGCTGCAGCCACGCGATCCATCATGGCATCGAGTTCGGCGAATGAGATCTGGCGCCCATCCTGGATCAGTGCCGGATGCTCGGGCCGGTTTTGCGCCTGTTCGCGGATCAGTTCGCCATAGGTGCCGAAGGGCTGCTCGATGAGTTTGCCGGGCTGCATGCTCAGGCGTTCTCGGCTTTCTTTACATCGCGCCGCAGAAACATGCCGTAGCCTTCCATTTGCATGACTTCCTCATTGCGCTGGTTGAGCATTTCCCAGCGTGTGCGCAACAGGCCGACATGCGGCTTGCTGTCCATGGGTCGAGCTTCAAGCACCACGGAACGGACGTGCAGGGTGTCGCCGGGAAATACCGGTTTGATCCAGCGGATATTTTCCAGTCCTGGCGAGCCCAGGCTTGCGGCTTCCAGCAGGTATTCGTCGCACATCATGCGCATGGCCAGCGCGCAGGTGTGCCAGCCGCTGGCACAGAGGCCGCCGAACAGGCTGTTCTTGCCGCCCTCTTCAGAAAGATGAAAAGGCTGCGGGTCGAACTTGCGGGCGAAATCCATGATCTCTTCGGCGTCCATGATCTTGCCGCCGAACTCGCGGACGCTGCCGACGGGAAAGTCTTCCCAGTAGTATTTGTAGGTTTTGGTTGGGGTGTTCATGGATAGGTTCTCCCGAAAAAAATGCAAACCTTTCACCACAGAGACACAGAGGCACAGAGAACTTCAAAAGCAATTCTCCTGTTCTGACTTTTCTCTGTGCCTCTGTGTCTCTGTGGTGAGATGAATTTTCGATTCAAACAGGTCGCAGGGCGCCGTCCTGCAGCCGCGGCACGATATCAAAGCAGCTTTCCTGGGCGGCAAAGGCGACTTCATCGTCGAGCCTGCGTGCCAGCATCATGCGGCCGACGCGGGCGCGGCGCAGCGCGTCGAGGCCGTCGCAATGATCGTGCAGCAACTCGGCGGCCAGTGCCGCGTCGGAAAACTCGGTGTTGGTGCGCGCTGCGTGCCTGGAATTCCGCTGCGCGGGCAGGCAACGGGTGTGAAACAGCGACACCAGATAGCCGGCACCATAGAAATCTTCCAGATTGAAATTGTCGGCGGAACCGGAGCAGACGATCAGGATGGTGCTCTCCGGGTGATCGGCGACGATACGCTCGACTACCGCACGGCCATTGAGCAGCGCGGCTGCATAGACATGGGCGGCCCCCTTCGATTTGGCCAGCGCCACGGTGCCGTTGGTGGTGCAGTAAATCAGGCGGCGGCCGGCAATGCCTTCTTTCAGCAGGGCTTGCGGTGTGGGATGGACAAAGCCGGGCAGGGTGTCTGCATTGAGTTCGCCTGACAGCACATAGGAGCCGTCGGGAAATTTCTTTGCTGCCGCCAGCGCGGCCTGGCCGTCAAGCGTCGGGATAACCTCGGTGGCGCCGTGCGCCAGCGCGGTGACGATGGAGGAAGTGGCGAAGAGGATGTCGAGCACCACCACCACCTTGCCTTCAAGGCGCTGGGCGTCGAGCTCTTCCTTTTTCAACAGGACGTGAATTTTTTGCATGTTCAGCCTTCGAGTTTGGCGCGATCGACGTTGCGCACGGTGACTTGGGCCGTAGCGCAAAGTGTCTCCTTGCCATCGCGAACGGCAAATACATCGGCGACGCCAACGCTAACGGAGTAGCCGGCGCTGACGGTACGCCCGCGTGCCACCAGACGTTCGCCGGTCGCCGGGGCAAGAAACTTGACGTTCTGATCCAGCGTCAGACCAATGCGATCGATTGGGAGCAGGGTGCCAAGTGAAGACGTCGCCGCAAAATAGGCGACGGCGGAAACGGCCGTGCCCTGGAAATGGCCGGGCCGGTAGCTCAACTCGTCGCGATACGGCAACACCGCGTCGAGATGACCGGGGCCGATGTTGGCAAACTCGACACCCAAAAAGCGTGCGGCCGGCATGTCCAGCATGTTGCGGCGGACGGTTTCGGCGAAATCAGGATTGGCTGGCAGGAAAGAGTCTCTGGCGGACATTGGGCTTTTCAGGTTGGGTTGGGGGAGCAAGCGGCAACGGGTACAGCGGGATGATTCAATTCAGCCGTCCGGCTGTTCTTTGGGAACGACGGGTTTCATCAGCGCGAAGACGCCGGTGCCGGTCATGATGACGCGATCGCCCGTGCTCAGCGTACAACTGGCATAGGCCAGACGGCCACCCATGCGGTCGATGGTGACGTGGGCCTCGATCCAGTCGCCGGGCTCTGCGCTGGATACAAAATTGGTGGTGAGGCTGACCGTAACTATTGGTTGCGCCGGTTCGCGCGAACTGGAAACAACAATGCCCAGAGCCGTATCGACGATGGTGACCAGAAAACCGCCGTGGGCGATGTGGCGGATATTGGTGTGGCGGTCCTCGACCCGGATGGCGAGGATCATTTGCTGCTTTTCGTCGCGACTGTAATACCAGGGGCCGAGACTGCTCAGATAACCGCCGCCGCGCTTGAGCAGCTTGAAGCCATCAGGAATCTCTTCGTTCATGGTTTGACTCCGTTGATCTTTTCGGGGTTGGGAATGCGTTTTTCGAGAAAGGCGCTAAAGATTTCCTTGGCGGCCGGTGCAGCGACCAGATCGGCGAAGAAAATCACTTCTTCGTCCATGGCTTCGATGGCGCTGCGCTCGGGTGGACGCTTCATCAGGGATTTGGTTACCGCAAGCGATTGCGCAGGCTTCGCGGCAAGCTTTCTCGCTGCCGCCAGCGCCGTGTCCATCAGTTGATCGGCGGCAACCACGCGATTGACGATGCCGGCTTCACGCGCAGTTGTTGCGTCGAAAGTTTCGCCGAGCAGTAGCAGTTCTGCGGCGCGCTGGTGCCCGGCCAGTCGCGGCAGCAGCAGGCTGGAGCCGGCTTCCGGGCACAGCGCGAGATTGACAAAGGGCAGTTGGAAGCTTGCATTGTCGGCGGCATAGACCAGGTCGCAATGCAGCAGCAGGGTCGTGCCGATACCCACGGCATTGCCGGCAACGGCGGCGACCAGAGGCTTTTCGAAGGCTGACAGCAAATGCAGGAAAGGTATCGCCGCGCTGGGATCGCCGGCCTTGCGATGCAGAAAATCGCCGAGATCGTTGCCCGCGGTAAATAGATCGTCCTGGCCGCGAATCAGCACTACCCTGACGTGACTCTGTTCGCGCGCATGGCTCAGTGCTTCGCTCATGGCGCGATACATGTCGCTGGTGATGGCGTTCTTCTTGTCGCGGCGACTGATTTCAATGGCGAGAATGCCGTCGCTGTCGGTAACGAGGATATTGGGGTGGGTCATGGGCAGGTGCCTAAAATGGACAGACCGGAAAAGCTTTTACCACGGCGACACGGGGACACGGCGAAAACATAAATGCGCTTTTGAAGCAGATCTTCGCCATGCCGCCGTGTCGCCGTGGTCAAGGGTTTGCAGTCTTCTCATGTTTTGTCAGAAAGATTCGGGGGACATGGCCAGCGTGGTGTCATCGAGGCTGCGCAGCAGTTCGTGCCACTGGCGCGTCTTGGGCAGTTCCCAGCGATAGAACCAGCGGCAAGCGGCGAGTTTGCCACGATAAAAGGCGGCATCGATCGCTGCACCTTGCTGCAAGCCACGTTGTGCCGCCAGTGCCTGGCGCAGCCAGATCCAGGCGATGACGGTGTGACCGAAGGCTTCGAGAAACAGCACGGCGTTGGCCAGCGCCAGCGTCGGATTTGTGGCGAGAACCGGCGCGAGGACTCGCAGTGTCGTGGCGACATCTTCGAGCGCAGTGCCCAGTTCTGCGGCATAGACGGCCAGTGCTTCGTCATTCCCGGCTTCGCCAATACTTTTTTGCACTTCGGCGGCAAACAGCTTCATTGCCGCGCCGTTATTCATCAGCGCCTTGCGCCCGAGCAGATCCAGCGCCTGGATGCCGTGCGTGCCTTCATGTATCGGATTGAGGCGGTTGTCGCGGTAGAACTGCTCGACCGGATATTCGCGGGTGTAGCCGTAGCCGCCGTGTATCTGAATGGCGAGGTTGTTGGCTTCAAGACACCATTGTGAGGGCCAGGATTTGGCGATCGGTGTGAGCAGGTCGAGCAGCATTCCGGCTTCGCTCGCCCGCGAAGCGGAATCCCGAGCGTGCAAAGCCCTGGCTTCAGCCGCCGTCCCGCCATCGCCGACTTTTTGGGTTCTTTGCTCATCGACGAGCCGCGCGCAATACAGGCACAGCGCGTAGCCGCCTTCGACGTAGGCCTTCTGCGCCAGCAGCATGCGCCGCACGTCGGCATGCTCGATGATCGGTAGCTGCGGATCGGCCGGATTCTTGTTGGTTGGTGCGCGGCCCTGCGGGCGCTCTTTCGCGTAGTCCAGCGAAGCCAGATAGCCGCGATAGCCCAGCATCACCGCGCCCATGCCGACACCGATGCGGGCCTCATTCATCATGTGAAACATGTAGGACAAGCCTTTGTGCGGCTCGCCCACGAGTTCGCCGATGCATGCCCCTTTTTCACCGAAGGCCAGCATGGTCGAGGTGGTGCCGCGATAGCCCATTTTGTGAATCAGGCCGGTCAGCGTCACGTCGTTTTTCGGACCCAGGCTGCCGTCGTCATTGACGCGAAACTTGGGCACGATGAACAGCGAGATGCCCTTGACCCCCGGCGGTCCGCCGGGAATCTTGGCCAGCACCAGATGGACGATGTTTTCCGACAGTTCGTGATCGCCGGCGGAAATAAAAATCTTGTTGCCGCTGATCGAGTAGGTGCCGTCGGCGTTGGGAGTGGCGCTGGTGGTGATGTCCGACAAGCTCGATCCGGCCTGCGGTTCGGTCAGTGCCATGGTGCCGAAGAAACGGCCGGCTAGCAGCGGTTCGAGATACTTCTTGTGTTGCGCCTCGGTGCCAAAACGGTGAATTACATTGGCGTTGCCGATGGTGAGAAACGGGTAGGCCGCCGTGCCGACGTTTGCGCTCTTGAATAGTGAAAAGCCGGCTTGGGTCATGACCACCGGCAGCTGCATGCCGCCGCGCTCGAAATCGTGGGCGGCAGCAATGAAGCCTGCATCGCAGAACGCCTTCAAGGCGTCCGCGACCTCGGGAATCATGGTCACGCGCTGGCCGTCGAAAGTCGGCTCGTTTTCGTCGGCCTTGCGGTTGTGCGGTGCGAATTTCTCGGTGGCCATCGCCTCGGCCGTATCAAGCACGGCAAGGAAGGTTTCCTTGTTGTGCTCTGCGTAGC
>JAIPCF010000124.1 GCA_021738385.1 Sulfuritalea sp.
GTACGCAAGAGTGCTCTTGACGGGTGTGCTTATCCTTGACCCACATCAAATCTTCTGACGAAAAACAAATATTTTTATGCCTGAATTATTTTTCCATCAAGGATGATGCGACTCAAGCCATGAATGACGCCTCGTTGGCTGATTTTTGGCTATACTCGCGCCAGTTCGTGGTGCCTGCGCATGGATTTTCATGCAGGGTGAAACGGGAAGCCGGTGAGAGCTAGACCCTCGATTCCGGCGCTGCCCCCGCAACGGTAAGGAAGTGCGAGTTCATCAACATGCCACTGGGTCAAACCTGGGAAGGCGATGAACTAAGACTTCCGAGCCCGGAGACCGGCCAGGGACAAACCAGCGTATGCGTTGCGGGGTTGCGACGTGCGGGGGTTTGTTTCGACCCCGGCCACATTTCAACTCCCAGACATACATTCATTGCCAACCGGCTGCGGGGACGCTTGCCGGATTCTGGGAGTTTCCATGATCAAGTCTTCATCATTCGCCGTATTTACGGCATGCAGCATTTTTTCCACCCCATTGTTCGCCACCGACGACCTCGCCGCCATTGTTGTGACGGCGACGCGGCAGGCATCCCGTGCCAATGATTTGTTGTCAGACATTACGGTCATCGGTCGTGAAGAAATCGAGCGGGCACCACAAGACAATCTTGGCAGCCTGATTGCCGCACAACCCGGCGTTCAGCAAACCGCCAATGGCAGTCTCGGCGCAGCCAGTCAAATCCTGCTGCGCGGCGCAAACAGCTCTCACACTCTGGTTCTGATCGATGGTCAGCGTGTGGGATCCGCCACGCTCGGTTCGTTTTCCTGGTCGAGACTGCCGTTGGCACAGATCGAACGTATCGAGATCCTGCGCGGCCCGGCTTCGAGTCTTTACGGGTCGGATGCAATCGGTGGCGTGGTTCAAATCATCACCCGACGTGGCGATGGAGCACCACGACTTGTCGCCGAGGCCGGCGCGGGCAGTCACGGCACATCGAGCGCCAATGGCAGCGTCACCGGTAGCATGGGTAACTTGCATTACAACCTGGGGGCAACTACCTTGCTCACCGATGGTTTCAATAGCCTGAAAAATCCAGCCAACTCATCTTACAACCCGGACGCAGATGGCTTCTCCCTGGAAAGCGTCAATGCTGCACTTTCATTTGACGCGGCTCCGGGTCACGAGGTCGGTTTCTCCACATTTCACAGCGATGGGCGCAATCGCTATGACGGCGGATCCAGCGTTGCAACACGCGTTCGTCAATATGAGAATGCACTCACGGTGCAGAATCATTCCATCTATTTGAAAAATTCCATCACTTCAGACTGGAACAGCACCTTACGCATGGGTCGTTCGGCAGACGATTCAACCAATTACCGGGATGCGGCGATGACCGACATCTTTCGCACCGATCAAAACCAGATCACCTGGCAAAACGATATTCGGCTGCCCATCGGAAAACTGCTCGTGGCCTGGGAGAGCCTGAAGCAAGATGTCAGCGGCACCACCAATTACCCGACCAAAGAGCGCCGCACTCGCTCCTGGATCGCCGGCTGGAACGGAAAACTTGGAAATCATCGCCTGCAAACCAGCTTGCGCCGGGACAATAGTTCCCAGTTCGGTGCAAAAACTACCGGAAACCTGGGCTGGGGCTACCAGTTCACAGAACAGTGGCGCGCAAATGCTTCCTACGGTACCGCGTTCAAGGCACCCTCGTTCAACGATCTCTACTATCCGTTGAATTTTGGCTATGTCGGCAATCCCAATCTCCGCCCCGAGTTGGCCAAGAGCCGTGAAGTAGGTGTGCACTATGAAGCAGGCAGCCGTCGTGCTTCGGCTGTCTGGTATATGAACAAAATTGACGATCTGATTTCCTGGTCGGGCGTCACCTCGCCAGTCAACGTTGGCAAGGCGCGGCTCGAAGGTCTTACTCTGACGTACATCAACCAGTATCGTCATTTTGACTATGACGCTACTTTTGATTACCTCGATGCCAAAAATGCCACCGATGGCAAACAACTGGGACGCCGCGCCCGCCATAGCGCCCGCTTCGGACTAGGCCAAACGAGAGGAGACTGGCAGTGGCGCAGCGAGATTCAAGCGGTCAGCAGTCGTTTCGACGATGATGCCAACCTCAAACACCTGGGGGGATATAGTCTGGTCAATCTGCAGGCAAGCCGCGCGTTGACCGACAACTGGACTGTGTTCGCCCGCGCCAACAATATCTTTGGCAAAAAATATGAAATCGTCGCAGACTTTGCTACGGGAGGGGCCACGGCCTTTGTCGGGCTTCGATATGCACCCAGATAGTTCTTGCGCTTGACGGCCTTGATCATGTCCATTCTGTCCCGACCCTAAGCCATGCCCGCGCGCCGCCACGCCCTGCTGGTTCTTGCCGCACTTTTCGGCCTTGCCCTGGCAAGCCTGATTGTGTCACTCGCGGCGGGCAGCTTGTCGGCTTCGTTGACCGATGTCTTCGGCGCATTGACAGGCCGCAGCGAAGGCATCGCGGTCGAGATCATTCGAGGTCTACGCCTGCCGCGTGCGCTCGCCGCGTTTGCCTGCGGCGGCCTGCTGGCACTGGCAGGTGCTCTGATGCAAGTACTGCTGCGCAATCCCCTGGCTGACCCTTACGTGCTTGGCATTTCGGGCGGAGCGGCAGTGGGCGCACTCTCGGCCATGCTTGCGGGACTGGCTCTGGCCTTCATTAACCTGTTTGCGTTTGCCGGCGCATTTACCGCGATGCTGGTAGTTTTCGGCTTGGCCCACGGCGACAACAGCTGGACTCAAACGCGCCTTCTGCTCACCGGCGTTATCGTCGCATCCGGCTGTGGCGCGGTGGTGGCCCTGATTCTCTCGGTCGCGCCGGAAGCGCGGCTGCGTGGCATGCTGTTCTGGTTGATGGGCGACGCAGGGCATGCCAGCAACCCCTGGCCGGCCCTGGTGGTACTGGCAGTGGGGATAGCCGCCACGTTGCCTTTCGCGCGCGAGTTGAATCTGCTGGCGCGCGGCGACACGCTGGCTCATGCACTCGGGGTTTCGGTCCGGCGCGTCAAGTACGGGGTGTATTTTTTGGCGGCCCTATTCACCGCGGCTGCCGTCACAACAGCTGGAAGCATCGGGTTCATCGGTCTGGTGGTACCGCATCTGGTACGTCTGGCGATGATGAAGCTGGGCTGGGGCAACGACCAACGCCTACTGCTGCCCGCTTCAGCACTGGCCGGCGGCAGTTTGCTGGTGCTGGCCGACACTTTGGCGCGCACCGTTGTCGCGCCCCAGCAACTTCCAGTTGGCATCCTCACCGCCCTGATTGGTGTGCCCGTCTTTCTGTTCCTGCTCGGTCGACAGTCCGGGAGTCGGCAATGAGCACACCACTGATCAAGGCCGCCGAACTCACCGTCAGCATCGGTGGACATCGGGTATGCAAGGATCTGGACTGGCAAGTCGGTGCTGGCGAAACCTGGGCAATTCTGGGCAGGAACGGCGCCGGAAAATCCACCCTGCTCAGCACCATTGCCGGCTTGCGTCCGCCGGATCAAGGAACGCTTACGGTTGGGGGTCTATCCCTGTCAGGCGTGGTTCGGGGCGGCAATGCGCGGGCACTGGCCCGCGTGCGCGGATATCTGGCGCAGCAGCAAAGCGACCCGTTCGCATCGACCGTGATGGAAACCGCACTGGTTGGCCGCCATCCTCACCTCGGGCGCTGGGAATGGGAATCCGCCGAAGATAGGCGCATCGTCGAGTCGGCCCTTGCCGAAACCGATCTGTCGAGTTTTGCCGAACGCGAAGTACAAACGCTCTCCGGCGGCGAACGTCAGCGGGTAGCCATTGCCCAGTTGCTGACTCAGCAACCCGAAGTACTCCTGCTCGATGAACCGCTCACCCATCTTGACTTGTCGCATCAAGTGGCAGCGATGGATCTGTTCAGCAGCCGGGCCGAAGCCGGCGCAGCTATTGTTGCCGTACTGCACGATCCAGGCTTCGCCGCACGCTACTGCCGTCAGGCACTGTTGCTGTTCGGCGATGGCGAATGGCTGGCCGGCCCCACGGCAGACGTCATCAATGCCGAACAACTGACCCGGCTTTATGGCCACCCATTGCGTGAAGTCCGCGACGACGGGCAGCGCTGGTTTTTTCCCCGTTGACCCCACCAGAGAGATCACCATGAACCCGGAATCCCCAAACAAGCCCGAAGACAAACACCTCGATCGCATGCAGCGCAAGAAAGCGGTGGTGGATGAAAAGATCGCACAGGCCAGCATCGAGCGCGGCGTGCTGCTGGTGCATACCGGTACCGGCAAGGGCAAATCCTCCTCGGCTTTCGGTCTGGTTGCGCGCTCACTGGGCCATGGCTATTCGGTCGGTGTCGTGCAGTTCGTCAAGAGCCGATCCGACACCGGCGAAGAGGCCTTCTTCCGCAATCAGAAAAACGTCTCATGGCATGTCATGGGCGAGGGTTTTACCTGGGAAACCCAGGACAAGGAAAAGGATGCCGCTGCTGCGCGCAAGGCTTGGCAGCAAGCACGCATTTTTCTTCAGGATCCGAGCATCAACTTGCTGGTGCTGGACGAACTGACGTACGCCTTCAAGTATCAGTGGCTGGATCTGGCCGAAGCGCTCGCCGATCTCGCCGCCCGCCCGACCATGCAGCATGTCGTGATCACAGGGCGCGGCGCACCTGAAGGGCTGATCTCCGCCGCTGACACAGTGAGTGAAATAAATGTGGTCAAACACGCCTTCAAGGCCGGCATCAAGGCCATGCCCGGCGTCGAGTTCTAGCCTTGGTTAGTATCGCGCTCAGTGAGAGGTCTTTTGAAAGCCACTGAAAAGTCGGCGCTGGCAGTACGGCAAGCGGAGTGAGCGTCAGATGGCCGGCCATGCGGTCGAGGGGCGGTGAAGTCGGCGATTTATTCAGCACGGGTCAGTTGGCGGTCGCCGTACTGCCAGCGCCGACTTTTTGCCGCTACGGCATCTGATGCATCGTCGATACCCAAGCTATTGAAGAGTGTGCGCTTCGCCATCACGCGCTATGGCTGCCAAACGGCGGCGAAGCTATCTATCACGTCAAGCTGCTGACGGCGTCTTGCCTGCGTTTCAATTTCCCTTCTGTACCCGAAACCGTGGCGGCTGTTTCTGACTCTACCGGCTAACCGCATACTGCCGGCTCCTGACCCATTGCCCGGTTTTCGCATCTACACTCGTGCACGCTCAGCAAAATCTGGTGCAATATGCGATCTACGCCGGGCGAAGAAACAAATGTCAGTAATCGCCCGGCCTTTGGTTAAAGTTACAAAGACGGCATGGTCTGGCACCAAGGTGCACTTGTGCAACTTGAAGAACAGGCGACTACTGAACGCACAAACGACGCATTGCGACCAGCGATACAAATCGAGACTAAATGGGAAACTTAGCGATGCCAACTGCAAACAAATTACCTGTACGACCGGCCACCAAACAGACAGGAAAGACGCTCACGGCAAAAGCTCTGCTGGCGATGCCCAAAAGCGCCTACATGAATCCTGCGCAGCTCGAGTTTTTTCGCGATCTCTTGCGCAAGCAACGCCAGGACCTGCTCGACAACGCCACCATGACCATCGACCATCTGCGTGATGGCGAGGCGGAGGCCGATCCCAACGACCGTGCAACCATCGAAGAAGAACACTCGCTGGAACTGCGGATTCGGGATCGCGAACGCAAGATGCTGCCGCGTGTCGAAGCAGCCTTGAGGCGTATCGATGAGGGCCAGTACGGATACTGCGAAGAAACCGGCGACCCTATCGGTTTGGGACGACTTCTGGCCCGCCCCACCACGCCCTATTCACTGGAGGCCCAGGAGCGGCATGAGACACGCCAAAAAGTGCAGGGAAGATAGCCCGCAACACGTATCGAGCTGAAAGGATAAGCATGGCCGGCGCAGTGACTCCAAAGCGCAAAGCACCCGCCAGGAAACGTTCGCCGGCGAAACCTGCCCGCAAGCCACTGGTTCCCGCTGCCACCGAGACCGGTCTGGTCAATCAGATGCGCACCATGGCCGGCAAGGTGCTCGACATCGGTGCCGCCACTGTGGGCGCGACAAGCACACTGCAAACCGCAACAGAAATTGCCAACGCTTTGCGCGGCGGCAAGCCGATGGAAGCCGCCGCTGGCGTACTCAAGGCCCTGCTACCCAATCTGGCCGAACCCAGTGTCTGGGCCAAGACCGGAGCCACCTTGCGCCGCCTGCGCAAAGCTGCAGGCCTCACCATCAGTGAAGTCGGCACCGCAATCAACCTAAAGGATCCGTCGCTGATCGAAGCCTGGGAGAAAGGACGCATCGCCGTTCCTTTCGAGATCATCCTGCGACTGGCTGCCGTACTGGGCCGCAACGACCCAATCGGCTTCATCATGAAGTTCACGCGCAGCACCAATCCCGACCTGTGGCGTAGCCTCGAAGAACTAGGCGTTGGCAAATTGCTGATCCAGTCGGCGCGCGAACGTGAATTCGCCAACATCTATCGTGGCAACGATGAGGCGCGCAAAATGAGTGATACGGAATTTGCCGAAGTCCTGACATTCACACGGGCAGCCTTCGAAATGGGCATGGCTTTTCGCGGCCGAAGCACCAAGCGCAAAGGCTGAACGCTCACCCACCCGCGGCGACGCTCTGGTCGCCAGAGTCTTCACAAATACCGCCACCAAGAAGGGCTGCAGTCTTCAAGTCTGCTGCATGGGCCCGCCCCGCCAAAATCATGCGCGTAAAATCAATCGGAATCGAAGACAGGGAGACCCGCATGAAAGCTTTGTTTCTCACCAATGAATTCCCGCCCAACATCTACGGTGGCGCAGGCGTTCACGTGGATTATCTAGCTCGGGAACTCGCCAAATCCATCGAGGTGGACGTTCGCTGCTTTGGCGACCAGGCATCCCATGACGGCAATCTGGCAGCTCGCGGATTTCAGGTGGACAAGACACTTTTTGCCGCATGCGACGCAGGGCTGAAATCCCCTCTCTCGGCGTTCAGCAATTGCATCGCGTTCAATGCCGAACCGGTCGACGCGCAGATTGTTCATTGTCATACCTGGTACACCCACTTCGGCGGCCTGCTGGCACAGATGGGCCACGGCCTGCCCCTGGTTATCACAACCCATTCGCTTGAACCCCTGCGCCCCTGGAAGAAGGAACAACTCGGGCTCGGTTATGAGCTATCAACCTGGATCGAAAAAACTGCAATGGAAAAGGCTGACGCCATCATCGCCGTATCGCAGGGCATGAAGGTGGATGTACTCAATCTCTTCGACGTCGAAGAGAGCAGGATTGAAGTGATTTACAACGGTATCGACACGGATGAATTCAAGCCGGTCAGCGGTACCGATACCCTGCGCCACTATGGCATTGATCCGGAAATTCCCTACGTTCTATTCGTCGGCCGGATCACCCGACAAAAAGGCATCATCCATCTGGTCAATGCCATCAAACACATTGACGAAAATGTACAGATCGTTCTCTGTGCCGGGCAGCCCGATACACCGGAAATCGGCCGGGAAATGACCGACCGGGTACAGACCGTGCAACGTGGGCGAAAGAACGTGATCTGGATCAGCGAGTGGGTAGACGCGAACGCGAAGATCGAACTGTATTCACATGCCGCAGTGTTCTGCTGTCCGTCGATCTACGAGCCGTTCGGCATCATCAACCTGGAAGCCATGGCCTGTGCAACACCAGTAGTCGGCAGTGCAGTCGGCGGCATCAAGGAGATCATCCTGCACGGCGAAACCGGCTTCCTCGTACCTTTTGAACAGCACACGGAAAGCCCCTTCGAGGCAGTGGATCCGGAGCAATATTCTCGTGCCCTGGCCGAGGCCATCAACACGATTCTTGCCGATCCCGAACTGGGTGCTTCCATGGGGGATGCCAGTCGCAAACGGGCCGAGCAACACTTCAGCTGGAAGGCCATCGCCCTGGAAACGCTGGCGCTTTACCGCAAGCTGTTGTAACCGGCTGGCACTGAGCCTATAAGGCGATCCAGTCATAGCGCAAACCCGGGCGACATGCGTCCGGGCTGCGCTATCGTGTTACCACTCGGGGACGAACTCGACCCGGCGATTCACAGCGCTTTCAGGATTGGAAGGATCCTTCAGATCGTCGCTGGCGCGCCCGATCGTAGCGATGTTCTTCAAACCGAAGTTGGCCTCAAGGTAGGCCTTGGCGGCATCCGCGCGTTCTTGCGACAGGCGTTCATTGACTTCCCGCGATCCGGTAACGTCGCTATGACCCTCTATCTGCAAAGCGCTCCACGCCGTTGAGCGACGCTGCAATGCCGACCCGACGACTTTCAGAAACTCTTTGGCGTCATCGGTCAGAACCGAAGAGCCACGCTCAAACGTAACCAGCACCGACTGCAGGGATGACTTGGGAATCACGCTCTGGCAGCGCATGCCGGCTTTTTCCATCTGCGCGCATTCCTTCTTCAAGGCCTGGACACTGGCCGGGAACAAGGCTTCCTCAACTTCCTGAACAGTCGGGGTGCCGCCATCGATTGAAACGGTTAACCGTGCGGTTCCGGCAGCCAAGCCTTGACTGCTTGCCAGCAATCCGCTGGTCAATGCCGCGATCAGAAAACATTGAGTGATTTTCATAATGCCCTCCATCTCAATAAACACCCGAACCTGCACTAAGAGTATAGCCTGCCCGCGAATTTTATATTCTGATCAACCATTTCCGGAGAGGACCTTCGTCGTGCCGCGCTTGCCGCGCGCCGTTTCAAGATGCTCACAAAGGATCTTGGCGCCATCCAGAATTCGCGGCGTATGTCTTTGTATCAGGTCCGGTGGCACGAAGTACAGATTGCCTTTGGCGACCGCGGCCATGCTCGCCCAGCGCTTCCAGTCGTCAAGCCATTCCGGCCTGGATTCATCCATGCCGCTGGCTACAATCACCTCCGGGTTCGATTCGATCACGGCTTCAACGGTAACCGTGGCGGCCAATAGCGGCAGATTCGGAAATACGTTACGTCCGCCGCACAGCCGTATGGCATCGCTGATGATCTGCTTGTTATTGATTGTCATCAGCGGCTGATTCCATACCTGATAGAACACCCGCACTGGCGGCCGCTGACTGTAACGGGCCGCCAACTCGGCATAGCGCTGCCGGAAGTCTGCCGCGGCCTTGCTTGCCGCTTTTTCGGTACCAGCAAGCTTGCCGATCCGCTCGAGCTCATCCGGGATATCCTCGATTCGATTCGATTGCGACAGATGTACCGTCACGCCCATGCTCCGCAAACGAGAAATCGAGGCCGGGGAGTTACCGCTTTCCCAACCCAGAACAAGATCAGGGTTCAGCGCAACCACGGCTTCCAGATCGAAGCGTGAATAGCCACCCACCTTGGGCAGCGTCTTGGCCGCCGGCGGATAATTTCCATACTCGACATTGCCCACCATTCGGTTGCCGGCGCCGGCGGCGAACAAAAGCTCTGTGATGTGCGGCGCCAGACTGACAATGCGTTTTGCCGGTGCGGTGAGCGTAATCTTGGTACCGCTGGCATCGGTCGCCACGATTGCGGGCGACTCGGCCAATACCGGTGCAGCGCATAGGACCAACAGCAGGATCAGCAGTTTTTGTTTCATCGGTTCTTCCATTCGTTAAGCGTGGCCGTCAGGCGTTGCCACTGAAGTGGTGTAGCCGGCAGGCCAATGCGCACGGCTGCCGGATTCGTGAAATGCCGCAGCAAAATGCCCCGCCGCGCGAAGAAATCCTGCAGTTCATGTGCGCTCTCGCAGCGCAAATAGCGAAACAGCGCTGTCCCGGTCGATTGTCCCACTCCACAACTTGCGAGCAGCGCATGCAGCCGCTCACCATCCCTGTTCAGTCGCTCGCGCTGTGCGATCTGCCATGCAGTATCGGCCAGCGCCGTGCGCGCCACCAGTCGCGCCGGATTTGACAGCGCCCAGGGACCGACCACCTCAGCGAGTGAATCCAGAATCGGCACGGCGGCAATCGCAAACCCCACGCGCGCACCTGCCAGACCGAAGAACTTGCCCAGGGAGCGCAGCACGATGACATTGCGGGCGACATCAGTGCCGGCAACATCGGCAAGAGACGTCTC